>JALYSE010000015.1 GCA_030854955.1 Fibrobacterota bacterium
CCACAAGCTGCAAGGGCGTTTCGGCCTCACCAATGTGACCCTGGTCTGCGATAGGGGTTTGTTGACCCAAGCTCGCATCGACGCCTTGCACGAGTTTCCCGGCATCGGGTTTCTCTCGGCGCTGCGCTCGACCTCGATCCGTAAATTGGTCGAGGGCGGCGACATTCAAATGACCCTGTTCGATAAGCAGAACCTGTGCGAGATTACCTCGGAGGAATACCCCGGTGAACGCCTTGTTGCCTGCTATAACCCGCTCTTGGCCGCTGAGCGGGCACGTAAGCGACTGGCGCTCTTGGCAGCCACCGAAGAGCAGCTTTCGGTCATAGAGAAGGGCGTGGCGCGGCGGAAGGAGAAGCTACTCAGCAAGGAGGACATCGCATTGCGCGTGGGCCGGATCATTGACCGCTACAAGATGCGCAAGCACTTCGACCTGGTCTTCGGGGACGGCTTCTTTTCCTATACCCGGGACACGGCTTCGATAGAACGAGAAGCGGCTTTGGACGGGATATACGTCCTGCGCACCGACGTGGAGAAAGACGTACTCTCGGCGGAAGATACGGTGGTGACCTACAAGAGTTTGTCGCAAGTGGAGCGGGCCTTTCGCACCATGAAGGGGATGGACCTGCGCGTACGGCCTATACGTCACTACACCGAGGACCATGTGCGGGCGCATCTATTTTTGTGCATGCTGGCGTACTATGTGGAATGGCATCTACGACGGGCGGTGGGTGAATTGCTATTTGACGATACCTACCTGGACACGGAGCGCTGGATGCGGGATCCGGTGGCACCGGCCAAGGGTTCACGTTCGTCGCTGGAAAAGAAAAAGAGCCGGGAGACGGTTGGCGGATTCGCGGTGCATAGCTTTGAGACGATGATGGTGGAGTTGGCCACGCGGTGCCGGCATACTTGCTCGACTCCCGGGAGCCAAGGCCTGACCTTCACGATGGAAATCGAGCCCACGCCCTGGCAGAGCAAGGTCATGGACTTGCTCAAAGTCTACGCCCCGTAGACCGTCTACATCTTGCAGACCGTGTACCCAGTAACTACTAAGTCGTAATTTTTATTACTCCCCAAAAATCATGGGCTTAGACACGGAGAGGCCCTGGAACTTCGGGCTAGCGCAGGAGAGGTTTCACCCAAGGTTTCATCGAGAACTGCGTTCACCTCGCCGTCTCCAGGTGCGGGTGCAAAGGGCTAGGAGCGCACAAAGCGCTCCGAGACAACGCCGGGGGAGCAACTGCACCCCCGACCGTGCCCCACCGAAGGACACCGCGTTTTTCCAGATAGCGCAGGATCCGTTTGCGGGCACGTTGAACAACGGACTCGACGTCCTCCTGCGTGGGCGTTGGGGCTGCCGTGAAGGTGGGCGCTTCCCCGCCAAGTGTTTCACTGGCCGGTGCAACACAGTCCGACGCATTTCCAACCTGGGCCATCGTCTTCATTTCCGACGGAGCGCCCACCGACTCCACCACCTACCTTTCCGTCGTGAATCCCAGGTTCCCGATCTACGGGATATTCCTCGGAGACACGCGCTCCCCCTACCAGCGGTTGGAAACCCTATCCAGCCTTTCCGGCGGCCGCTTCTTCCGGGTGGATCCGAAGGACATCGTGGGAATGAACCGGGTCATGGATGCCGTCATCCGGGCCATCACGGTCCGCTCCTACCCCAACTCCATCCACATCATCAATACCTCCCTAACACCGCCCCAGGCCAGCCGCTCCCGGGGAACGGACCTGATTCTCCATCCCGACGGCAAGGTCACCCCGCGACAGCACGCGCCGGCATGACTTCCCGATTCGTGTCGACGGTCCGGTGGCCGCCGCCAGCACGGTCCGGGAGACTTGCAGAGACAATGCCCGCCTAGCCATGCTGAATACGCAAAGACAACCGGACGCGAATTATGCCGCCGCTCCCGCCGCCTATTCCCTCCGACTCACCCGCACGTCAGACGATATCTCCGCCGCCAAGGTCGTTGCGACCTCGGAGGACGCTTCCCGCCGCAGCCTTGGGGCGACCTGGAAACTCCCGCCCTGCCGCTAACCGGGAGTACGGGCGGGACAGTCACATATATGCTGGGGAATCACCCCTTCCATGGCAATATCCCCGTGCCGGTACCGCGCAACTGCACCCTCGAGGCCTCTCCCGACGGCAAGGTGCTGTTGACCTGGACCCATCCCCGCGACCCTCGGGAATTCGCCAGGTATGATTTGACTGCGGGGAGCAATCCCACCCTCGCTCTCTACCACAACGGCGCCGCGATACTCCAGGTGGCCGCGGATCAAAGCAATCTGGAAATCCGCCTGCAGCCGGGCAGCCGGTATCCCTGCACCGCCTGCCGGGTGGAAGTGCAGCCCTCCACCGGAGCGGACCGGGAAGCCGTCACCTTGTCGGCGGGGGCGGGTGACCTGCGCGGAACCTTCCAGCGCGAGTTGAGCGCCGCCTCTGTTCCCGGTGATGGACGTTTGCAGCACCAGGCCTCGGACAGCATCATCCTCCTTTACCTGGATCCGGCGAACCCGCAATCCGTGGTCCTGCGGAAAAGCCATCCCTTCATCCCGCCTCCCGGGTCCTTGGAGGTGAAGTGGCACAATTCAATCGCGAATGCGGGCGAAGTCCCGGCCCATGCGGCGGACGCATGGATCCTGTCAAGCCCGCAGCGGCTGAACGTCCTTCCGATACCGGGAAGCACCGCGTGCTGCTGTTGGATCACTGGGCCCCTTTCCCGGGACGATTCCCTGCGCTATGCGGGCATCCAGGTTGCGGCCAGCGATCCCTTCTCCTTGGAGATGCAGGTATTCACCAACTTCGGGCAATTCGTGAGCAAGGTCGGGTTTGCCATCCCGCAAAGCGAGTTCGATAAGCTTCCCAATGGCCCGGGCGACACCACGCGGGTCCTGACCCTTCTATGGGGCAACCATTCGGGAGATGGCCGGCTGGCGGGCACCGGGGCCTACGTGGTGCGTTCCCGGGTCAGCCTGATCGATTCCCAACGGGGCTGGAGCGGAAAGCTCACCTGGGGCGTGTTGCGGTCCCGGAACTTACCGTAACCCCAACCCCACCCGCGTCAGAACACCGGAAATTCCCCCGAATGGGGTCCCAGGACATTCTATCATTCTCATGGGTTCCTGCACCGGGAGGATCGATGAATGAATTGGAAAGCGCGCTGACAAAGGCGTTCGAGAACCCGGATTGCCGCATGGATTTTTACCGGGTCCTGGCCATTTCCGCCATCTATGTCCTGGCAGCCAGGGATGGCCAAATCAAAATCGACCCGGCGACCGGGGAGGTCACGGGATTGGAACTGGTGCGCTTGAAAAAGCGCACGGGCGGCGAGTGCGTTCCCTTTTTTTCCAGTCCCGAATACATGGAGAAACTGCCGCCTTCCTTCGGGCAATTCGGGAAGGTCAAATTGATGGCCAGGCAATTTTTCCGGATCATCCAGGGGACGCCTTGCGTCCTCAATCCGAGCAGCGACCTATCCAAGGAATTCGATCCCGGAGAGATGGAGCTCGCGCTGGCCGGCCCTCCTTCGGAGGACGCCGGGATTCCCCCTTCCAAGGAAACCGCGACCATCCGTTTCCTGGATCCGTCCGGGATTCCCGCCGGTATGCTCGCCCTGCTGGCGGACCATAGCCGCCGGGATTCCGGGATCCGGGGCGCATGGCTGGCGTTGAAACAGGGAGAGGGCGAGCCGGAGGCCTCATGCACCTTGCTCCTCGATGCCTCCGGGGAACGCGACTCCAGGATGGCCGAATTCGGCAAGCACCTCTCCTCCCTTCCCGATCGCGGACCCTACCTGGACGTCAGCTTCGATTCGGGCGACGCGGCTTCCGGGACCCTTAAGCGTTACGGGGTCCGGCTCAAGTAGGATCCCGAAGCCGCTATCTATATTTCCGGGTTCCATTTTTAAAGAGGAGGTGGAACCTGAAGAATACCGGCGTCATCGCGGCTCTGCTGGCCATCTGGAGCCAAGTGCAAGCGCAGGATATCAAGGGAAAGACGGTGGACAAACTCCAGGAGCCCATCCCGGCGGCCAGGATTTGCCTCCTCATGGATTCGACGCATTGCGTCTCCAGCGATGACACCGGCTATTTCAAGCTCAATCTCCCCACATCGATCAACGGGAAGACCGATGGAGAGCCTTTCCGGATCCGGTACGGAAGGGAACAGCTAGCCATTCATGCCCCCTATTCCGGGCTTTTCACCCTGGAATGGATCGATTCACGGGGGAGGAAGATTTGGGACCTGGACTTTGTCGCCCCCGCAGCGGCCGGTGAGGTCCTGGTTTCCCTTGACCGGCTCGCCTCCCTGGCCGAGGGGATCTATGCCTTGAGAATCACCGGATCCCGTAACCGCTACGTCACCCGGATGGTCCGGATGGACGGGTTCTCCGGCGGGCCCGTCGGGGGCTCGACCTTTCCGCTGGCAAAGGGAGCCGTCAGGCCCACCGTCCGGCTTGAGATCACCAAGGCGGGATACGCCAAGGAAAGCTATGCCGCCTACCCGGATGCGGAAATCAATTGGATCACCCTTACGGCCTTGGGCGATTCCGGGTACATCCGGTTCCTTCCCTTGAAGGCCGGGATCACCGAGTTGAACAGGAATACCCAGACCATCCGTACGCGCTCCATCCGATCCGGCTGCCTGGGCTCCGTCCGGGAAGAAAGGGAGACCGTCGCCGTCATCCGCTATGATCTCGCCGGAGGAAAGCTTTACCTGAGATACCAGCCCGATGCCTGCCGAGCCATCCGCCTATCCGGCGCCGGGCCGGACATCCTCGGCGCATGGACAGTCGAGGACCAGGATGTGGAACTGCCTTCCAGCCTCCGGCCGGCCGGTTGCCCCCCGCCCCTCCCCTATTCCGATCCTATCGGAAAAGACAACTCCATAACCTACAGGATTTCCGCCGCGGAATTCGTGGCCGAGCTGACCGGGGAAAGCTGCGCCGGAAGCGAACTCAATGCCGGAATCCGGAATCTCGTGGCTCCCGATACCGGGGTCCATATGATCGAGAATACCTGCCGCCGCACGGTATGGCGCAATGGGCGCGGGGAGCAGGCCGTGGCATCCTATTCTCCACATGGAGGCCGGGATTCGACCCGGGTCGACTTCCAATACGGGGGAAAGACCTGCGGCTATGTCGATCCGTACCTTTTCGCCGACGACCCTCCGGCCTGTCCGGATCCGGCGGAGAAGGCGGAGTCCGACTTCCTGGCCTGCGTGAAGGCCGCTGGGTTCGCCGAGCTGCCGGCGGCCCTGGGAAAGGCGGCGCAAAGGTCGCCGGTTTCTCGGGACCGTTCGCTTCCCGGGAAAGCGCGACGGGCCCTCATTCCATGGGACTCAGGCCTTCACTGAAACCACCACCGGACCTTGTAGAGCCGATCGCCGGGAACCTTGATCACGAAATAGGCCGCATCCTGCCCGGTGTACGGCGTCTGGAACGACTGGAACCAAGTGTTCAGTCCGTGTACCGCGTCATTCTCGAACTGGAAGGTCCCCTCCATGGTCCGGCCGTTCATGTCGTCCAAGGCGACTACCACGGCATGCGCCCATGAGTTCGCATGCTGGGACAGCGGCACCTTGAACCATTGCGAACCCGCGATGGCATAGTTCCGGTCCACGGCCTGCCCGCCCATCACCAGGGCGAATTCCTTCCCGCACTGGATCTTGGTGCACGGGGTCGGATTGGGCAGGGCCGTGGCCATGGTCTGGAACAGCATCTCCGACGGGAAGGCCGTCTTGGCGAAACCGGGACCCTGGAACTTCACGTCCAGCACCTTCCTACCCCCGCGCTCCATGTATGCCACCCGCACCGCATGGAAGCCCGAAGCCAAGGACAGGGTCTTCGATCTCTCCTGGGCGGCATGGAGGCCGTCATTGTCGATGACCGGGGCTCCGTCGATGGACACCCTGCTTCCGTCATCGGAATTGAGGAAGAAGGTGTAATCGCCCGCCACCGGAAGGTAAAAGTACCCGTCGAAGACGAAGGCGAAATCATCGTCCCGGGCGCGTGGCGAAATCCGGAAGTTGGCGCGGACATCGGAGCTTTTCGGGACCAGGGCTCCGAAGTCGGGCAGGACGTCCCAGCGGCCCTCGTGATACTTCGCCTCCAATCCGTAGCCGAAGCTGGCGGAATGGAACAGGACATTGGCGGGAATGGCCTGCTTGGCCAATCCGGGTCCCTGGTACCTGACCTCCAGCACCTGGGATCCGGTCTTGTCGAAGTAATGGACCTTGATGGCATGGTATCCGGGGGTCAAGGCCACGGATCCGAAATTCTCCCGGAGCCCGTGAAGGCCGTCATTGTCCACGACTATGCGGCCGTCGATGAAGAGGCGGCTGCCGTCATCGGAGGAGGTGTAGAAGGTATAGGTGCCCTGGGTATGGATCTGGATGAACCCCTTGAATTCGAGGGCGAAGTTGTCGGCGCGCAGGGCGGGCACCACGCCGAAACTTTCCGCCAGACCCGTCCTGGCCGGGATGAGGGCGTCGAAGTTGGGCAGCAGGTCGGCGGCGATTTCGTAGTAGCCGTACTTCAGGCCGGACTCCAGGTTTCCCGCAGAGCCGTGTCCGAAGTGGATCTTCAGTTGGCCGAAGACGCCTTGGCCCAGGTTGCCGGGATCCGTTCCGCTTTGCGCGAGCCAGATCCATTTGGCCTGATCCAGGTCGACCTCGACGGGCGCATTGGCACCGTTCTCGACGGATAGCCGCTCAACGACCCCGCCCGTATTGTTGTGCCAATCGGACAAGGTCGGCGCGGCGGACAGGCGGCTGGTCTTGATAGTGAGGCGCACGTCCCCGGAGCCGTCCTGGCGTCCCGCGAAGCCGGTCAGGCGCAAGGGCAGCCCGGATACGCCCAGGTCCTTCCGCTCCGACTCCACGTCGTACAGCATGGAGGAGAAGGCCCCGCTGTAGATCGGCTTGCCGCTCAATCCCACCCGATAGGAGTAGCCTCCCATGGATAGGGGCAGGCCATCCCAGGTCTTGTCCTCTTCCCACAGCTGATTACCGTCCTGGATGTCGCGCGGCAGGACCCGGTCCAGGCTCGTCACCCCCACGGGGTAGATCTCGGTGCTGGGGCCCGAGGGGATGCCGGCCTTGTAGTTGACGAGCACCTGCTCGGGCGTGAGCGCGCGGTTATAGACGGCCGCCAGGAGGATCTTCCCGGACCAGTCCCGATCCAGGGTGGTGGCCCGGTTGCCGACGGCGAGGATGAAGTCCTTGCCCCAGGCGTTGGGTCCGGTCGCCGGCAGGGAGCCCGCTTCCGCGTTGACCGCCATCAAGATGCCGTTGAGGTAGATCCGCATGCCGCCGTCCGGCCCGTTCCCGTTCGGCTTGTAAGCCATCACAAGATGGTAGCGGTTGGAGACGGAAAGGGGCTGGTCCGTGGTGTTCAAGGTGACTCCGGAATTGCCCGAGGTCCGCAGGGCGAATTGGAGGTCCCTGCCCTTCTGGATCATGCTGAAGTTGCGCTGGCCGGAAGCGTCGCGGCTGCCGAGGTCCAGGATGTCCTGGAAATCATCCAAGGCAAGGTCGCCCGGATGGAACCAGGCTTCCAGGGAAAGCTCGCCGGTCTCGATAAGGGAATTGTAGAGCTTCGCGTTCGGCGTCCGGTTCTCCAGGATGGAGTTGTGATCCAAGCCCAGGAAGGCGACGCCTCCACCTTCGATCCAGGAGGCGTTGGCGCCTTCGAGAGCCAGGTCCAGCGGAATGCCCGACGTGGAAAAGTCATGGACCATGTCCTTCCTCTGCTTCCGGAAATCATACAGGGCCTGCAGGCCGGCGCGGATGCGTTGGACGCCTTGCAGGGTCCCGGGACCCGGGCGGAAGAGCTCGGAAGACGGGATGCGGGTCTTGGGGATTCCAGGGCCCTGGTAGCTCGCCTTGAGGACTTCGCCCCCGGAATTCTCGAAGTAGGTCACCCGGAGGGGATGCATCCCGGGCGCGAGGTAGACGGTCCCGGAAGCCTCCCGCTCGCCGTGCATCCCGTCATTGTCCACGATGCGCTGGCCGTCGACGAAAAGCTGGCTGCCGTCGTCGGAGCTGGTGTAGAAGGTGTAGGTCCCGCCGGCGGAGATCCGGATGAAGCCAGTGAACTCCATGGCGATAAGGTCGCTCCGGAGACGGGGCGAGAGATCGATGCCGCTGACCATGCCGTTCTGGACCGGAAGCTGGACGGAAAAGTCGGGAAGGCAGTTCCACGTGCCTTCGAAATAGGCGTATTCCATGCCGCCCAGGAATTCGGGCGGCGTGGAGCCGCCGGGTAGGTCGCCGTAGTGCACCTTGAAGTCCCCGAAGAGCCCGTGGGCGGCGGAACCGGGCGATCCGCCGGACTGGCCGAGGAACAGCCAGCGGGCGCCGTTGAGGCCGAGGTCCACGGGAAGGTTGCTCCCGTTGTTGGAAGTGAACAGCGGCATCACCGAGCCCGCGTTCTGCAGCCAATCCTGATCGGAAGGCTTGCGGGGCGCGGGGCTGATTTTGACGGAGGCGTTGACCGGCACGGAGCCGTCCCTGCGCCCGGCGAAGCCTGTCAGCCGGGTGGCGGCGCCCGCCAGGCCGACTCGGATGCCTTCCGCGTTCAGGTCATAGATCAGGAAGGCGGTTTCGCCCGCGGATCCGGGCTGTCCTCCCAGGCCCTTGGCATAGCGGGTGCCTCCCATGACCATGGTCGCCCCGTCCGCGGCGGCGTCTTCGATCCAGGGACGGTAACCGTCGGCGATATCGTCGGGCAACAGTCTGTCGCCGCAAGTCACGCCGGCGAGCATGGCGGGTCGCAGGCTGGGCTCGCGAAGCCCCGCATCGCGGTTCTGCAGGACTTCCGCGTCGGTCAGGACGCCGGAATAGGCCGATGCCAGGTACATCCTGCCCTGCCAATCCCGGTCCGGTATGCCGGGCAGGTTGCCGAGCGTTAGGATATAGGCTCCGTTCCAGGCATTGGAGCCGACTTCGTTCAGGGTTCCGGCCTCCTGGTTGGAGGCGGCCAGGGTCCCGTTGACGTGGATCCGCAAGCCGCCTTTGCCGGTGGAAACGGAATAGGGCTTGTAGGTGGCCGTCACATGGTACAGGGTGCCGGCCGTCGCCAATGGGTTGCCCGTGGTGGCCAGGGAGACCGAGGCCGAACCCGAGGTGCGGAGGCGGAACTCGATGTTCCTCCCGTTCTGCAAGAGATCCCAGTTGCGCTCCAGGTTCCCGTTGGCCGGCGCATGGGAGATCAGGCGGGCGGAGGTCTGGGTGAGATTGGCGGGGCTGATCCACACCTCCAGGGTCATCTCGTCCTTCTGGGTCATGGAGTTGAAGAGCTTGGGATTCGGCGTCACGTTCTCCAGAATGGCGTTATGGTCCTGGACCTGGAAATCGAGCCCGCCCGTGGCGATCCAGGCCGGATGGTTTCCCGCGCGCCGGATGGCCAGATCCATGGGGATGCCGGCGCCGGAAAGGTCGGCGGCCGCGTCGCCGGCCCCTTCATGGAAGAAATAGAGCGCCTGGAGATCCCGGGCCACGCGTTCCTTGAGGGGCGGGACGGTGCCGGCAGGCGTGATGGCCACGTCGGAAGGATCGAGTTCTATGCCGCCGAGGAAATGGCCGTCCCTGTCGTATACGGCCGCGTTCCGGGCCTGGGTGTATTCCGCCCCGATGCCGTTCCAGGACCAGTCATTGGACCTGGACCAGGAGGCGGCCGCAGGATTGCGGTAGTGGAGGCCGAAGGACAGGCCGTCCAAAGTCGTCGAGGCTCCGGGCGCCAGAGTGAAGGATTCCGGGAACACGACGTCCACCGCCACCACGTTGGGGATGTCCGACGACGGCCTCACCTTGAAGCGGGTGCCGCAAGGTGAGGCCGCATAGGGATCCAGGGCGACGTCGGCCTGGGGCTGCTCCTCGCGGGAGACCCACAACCGCACGGTGAATCCGGAATAGGCCTGGGTGGACACATTGCTGACATACAGGTTCGGTTTGGAGACCCCGGACTGGGATCCCGCGCCTTCCTTCATGTAAACCGCGAGGGGCGAATCGGAAACCGGGAACAGCTTGCGGGAGGCCACGCGGACGGTATCCACAATCCCGGCCAATTCACCCCGTTTCTGATCTCCTGCACCGGGAATTCTCCACCTCGCCGTGCCGCGAAAAACTACCGCTGTCAAGACCGACCAAAATATTTACAGAAAAAAAGTTGCATAATCCCACATGGAGCGTACCTATAAGCGGGAAGGGTGTACCCGAAGCCTGCACTGTTTATTTGGAACCGTGCACGTTATCCGAAAGGGGTACAGTGCCGGTGGGGTGGACAGCGTGTTTCCTTTGGATGGGCAATTAAACCTTTCCAAGGACTGTTACTCGGACGCCTTGCGCAGGCAAGCCTCCGAGTTGGTTTCGGACTTGTCCTTCGACAAAGGGGTGGCGCATATCCGGAAAGGTTCGGCGTCTTCGTTTCCCAAGCGGTAAATGGAGACGGTCGCCCAGCGGGTGAGCGTTGATTTAGATGCCTTTTACCAAACCCGGCAGAGCGGCGATGCGTCGGAGAGAGGGGTCCTCTTAGTATTGTCCTGTGATGGCAAGGGGATGGTGATGCGCAAGGAGGGCCTTAGGGAAGCCACCCGGAAGGCGGCGGAGGTGGCCACCCATAAGAAACAGACTCGCCTCAGCAAGGTGGAGAGGCGCAACCGGAAACGCATGGCGACGGTGGCCGCCGTATACGACGTCGCCCCCCATGTGCGTTCGCCCGAAAGTATCCTGGGCGAGACGGAGCGGAAGGGAGACCCTCCCAAGCCCCAAAACAAACGGGTGTGGGCATCGGTGGAAAAGCCATCCCTGGAGGTCATCGAGGCGATGTTCGAGGAGGCCCTACGGCGGGACCCGGAGCAGAAACGCAAGTGGGTGATTCTGGTGGATGGCCAACTCACCCAGTTGCAGGAGATCCACCGCACCAAAAAGAAGCTGGGAGTTCAGGCGGAAGTGGTCGTGGACTTCGTGCACGTACTGGAGTACCTGTGGAAAGCCGCCTATTGCTTTCACGCGGAAGAAAGCCCTACGGCCGAGGCCTGGGTGAAGGACCGAGCCCTCAAAGTCCTACGGGGTAAGGCGTCCCACGTGGCGGCGGGCATCCGGCGCAGCGCCACAAAACAGGAGCTGTCCATTAAGGAAAGAAAGAACGCCGACAAGTGCTGTGATTATTTGCTGAAGAACAAGGAGTACTTGCGGTACGGCAAGGCCTTGCGGAAAGGATATCCGATTGCCACGGGCGTCATCGAGGGGGCATGCCGATATTTGGTGAAGGACCGAATGGATATCACGGGGGCACGCTGGGGCCTGAAAGGGGCCGAGGCGATTCTAAAAATCCGCGCCTTAGTGACAAGCGGCGACTTCGAGGACTACTTCGCGTTCCACAAGCACCAGGAAAGAATGAGAAACTATCCCTTCTACGAGGCTATTTCCTTCAAAATGGCGGCATGATGGGTCGTTTTAAAAGAGCCGCACCCAAATAAAACTCTCCATCTCTCGTACTTGAGAGTCGGGAGTTTTCCAGCTGATTTTAGTTGCTCCCAGCACTTTTCTCAATCTGGCTCCTTATCCAGGATTGCTGTAATTCCAAGTCCACCCACCTTTCCAAAAATGATGCGCTCCGCTAGCCGGAAATGGTTGCCGAAAGGCATTGGGACTAAACCTCTGGCTGCGCTAACTTTCTTCGATGTCGTAACCTATAGGCTACGTTAGCTTGCCTAGGCTTGTCCTATATGCTTGCTGCGGGCGCGCGCTCCTGGAGACATAAGCACCACTCCACGCGCGTCCTCGCAAAGCGCGCATGGCCCCAGAGCCATTTTCTCCATGGGCCAACGTTGCATGTGCGGGCGACGTCACTACTTGTTGGGCTGGGGCGTCATCCGCAGGTAGGGCTTCACGACTTTCCAACCCTTGGGGAAGCGTCTCTTCAGCTCTTCGGGATCCTGTAGGGCGGGAACGATTACCACGTCTTCCCCATCCTTCCAATTCACCGGAGTGGCCACCTTGTATCCGTCGGTCAGCTGCAGGGAGTCCAATACACGCAGGATCTCGTTGAAGTTGCGTCCCGTGGAGGCGGGATAGGTGATCATCGCGCGTACCTTCTTGTTCGGATCGATGAAGAACACCGAGCGCACGGTGAACTTATCGTTGGCCGAGGGCTGGAACATGCCATAGGCGATGGAGACGGATTTGTCCTCATCGGCGATGATGGGATAATCGACCAGGCAGTCCTGGGTCTCGTTGATGTCCGGAATCCACTTCTTGTGGGATTCCTCGCTGTCCACGGAAAGCGCGATCACCTTGGTATCGCGCTTCTCGAACTCCCTCTTCAGCTTGGCGGTAACGCCGAGCTCGGTGGTGCATACCGGCGTGAAATCAGCGGGATGGGAAAAAAAGAGCGCCCATTTCCCTTCGATATAGTCGTAGAAATGGATTTTTCCCTGGCTGGAATTCTGGGTAAAGTCCGGGGCGACGGAGCCTATGGTCAAATTGGACATTGTGTCCTCCTGATTCTCGGGTTGGTTCCAATAAAAAATAAAATACCAGAACCAAATAGGAATAAAAAATGCCAGGCCTGGTATGTCGATTTCGATCCCAGCGTAGTTTCCCGGACCAACAAGACCATCGCCCCCGCCCAAACCAGCACCAGCATCGAGGCCTCGTGCCGCATCTGTTCCACGCGCCGCGGGGATGTAGACCCCTTTTGGCCAATACCCGCAGCCTAGGCGGTACCCTGGAATTTTGGAAAAACTTCGCCTTTCGAGTGGACCACCCGCCAATGCCGGGAACAACACCCTATCCTCGGGCCTTCGTGAAATCCTGGAAGCAGAGGTTCGGTTTCAACGGTGAACTTCGTAATATCTATCACACCACTACCTGGGTAGCTGGGAAAGAGAGGAGCTTTTTAGCGCCTCTCTCGCGAATTAGGCCGAAACCGGGGGTACCCACCCCTTCCACGGCGGGCGGGGCTACCCTCGGTTTGCTTTTCCACTAGTGTTTTCAGAAAACAAATTCCTACCTTACGGGACCCATGGCACCAGAACATTCCAACCAAGCTAACCTGTCCGATCCGGACAACGGCCAGTCTGACCTGGGCGGAGACTTCAATCTTCGCTTGCTCGAATCCATCCGCCTGCTCCAGAGCCGGTTCATCGCCAACCACGACCTTCGGGAAATCTTCAATCAGTTCATTCTGGAAATTCTCCGACTCACCTCGAGCGAATACGCCTTCGTCGGAGAAGTCCTGCAGGCTCCGGACGGCCACCCCTACCTGAAAGTCCATGATATAAGCCATATCGCCAGGGACGAAGCCACCCGGGCCTTTTTCGAAGGCCATGCCCCCGCGGGCCTCGAATTCCACAATCTCAACAACCTTTTCGGACGAGCCATCCTGGACAAAAAGCCCGTCATCGCCAATATCCCGCGCCAGGATCCGCGCTGGGGCGGCCGGCAACCCGCCGGGCATCCGCCCATGCACAACTTCCTGGGCTTGCCCTTGATGCTGGAGGACGAGGTAATTGGCTTAGTAGGTTTGGCGAACTGCCCGGGGGGGTATGAAGATGCCCTGGTGGAGAAGCTCCAGCCGGTGCTTTCTAGTTGCGTCGCCATCATCGACAGCCACCGCAACTACCGTCGTCGTATCAAGGCCGAGCAGGATCTGCAGGACTCCTCCCGGCTTTTCCAGGCCCTGGTGGAGAAGAGCTCGGAGGCGACCATTGTCCTGTCTGAGGGGAAAATCACCTATACCAGCCCCTCTTCAACGGCGATTCTGGGTTACAGCCACGAGGATTGGAAAGCCCTGTCCCGCTTCTCCTTGGTCCATCCGGAGGACGACGGCGAGACCCGGAAGACGTTCGCCAGGCTGCTTTCCGGCGAGTCACGCGAGGAGACCCTGGAGATCCGGGTTCGGCGCAAATCCGGGGAATTCATCTGGGTTGAAATCCACCTAACCGCCCACCTGGACGACCCCGCCATAAAGGGGGTCGTTTCCATCTACCGCGACATCTCGGCCAGGAAAAAGGCCGAGCTGGATCTCCTGCTGATCGAGGAGCGCTTGCACCTCGCGGTGGAAGCCGGCAAGCTGGGAACCTGGTTTATCGAGGCTCCCTTCGATAGAATCCTGATGAATGAACGCTGCTGCGAGCAGTTCGGATGGGCCCCCCGCCAGGTCGTCGACTTCGAAGAATTCTATTCCAAGCTCCACCCCGACGACCGGGAGCCCACGCGGTTCATCGTGGCCGAGGCAATCGCGGCGCGGCGGGAATACGACACCTTTTACCGAGTGGTCCCCAAGGCGGGCGACGAGCCCCGCTGGCTCAGAGCCATCGGCAAAATTTTCTACGACGATCACGGCAATCCCAGCCGGTTCTACGGAGTGTGCATCGACGTCACGGAGTCGCGCCGGAACGAGGATCTGATGCGCCAATCCCAGAAAATGGAGGCCATCGGGCGCCTAGCAGGCGGCATCGCCCACGATTTCAATAACTTGCTCACCGCCATCAACGGCTACAGCGAAATGTGCCTTTCGCGCGTCCCCCCGGGCGAGGCGATCCATTCCCACCTCACCGAGATTCGCAAGAGCGGGGATCGCGCTGCGGCCCTCACGCACCAGCTCCTGGCCTACAGCCGGCAGCAGGTCCTCATGCCCAGGCTCATTGGCCTGAACCACCTCGTGAAGGACATGGATCACCTGCTCACCCGCCTCATCGGGGAGGATATCCGGATACGGGTGGACCTGGAGGAGGACGCGGGCCTGGTCAAGGTCGATCCGGTCCAGCTTCAGCAAGCCCTGGTCAACCTCGCCATCAACGGGCGGGATGCAATGCCTCAGGGAGGCACCCTCACCCTAGAAACCTCGCGGGTTGAGATTCAGGATGCCGACGCCTCGCCCGATATCCCGGTTGGCAGCTATGCCTCACTGGTGGTGGAGGATACGGGCACCGGCATCGATCCGGCCATCCTCCCGAAGATCTTCGAGCCCTTCTTCACCACCAAGCCCGTGAGCAAGGGGACGGGCCTGGGACTTTCCATGGTTTACGGCATGGTGCGCCAGAGCGGCGGCCAAATCTCGGTATCCAGCCGCATGGGCCAGGGAGCGAGATTCACCATCCTCCTGCCTTCGGCCCCGGCCACCTCCCAAGCCGAGGTGCAGGACGAACCCGGGCCAGGAATGGAATCGGAAAAAGGCGGCCTGGAATCCATCCTCCTGGTGGAGGACGAAACCATGGTCCTGACCTATCTCACCACCGTCCTTCATTCCAAGGGGTATCGGGTCCACGCCTTCGGCAACCCTGTTAAGGCCCTGGAATGGCTGAGCGCCCAAGCAACCTCGCCGGATCTGCTCCTCACCGACGTAGTGATGGAAGGCCTGAATGGCGTTGCCCTTTCGGAAAAGGCTGGGGAAATCCACCCCGGACTCAAAACCATCTTCATGTCGGGATATAACGACGACGAGATTCTCAAATACGGCATCCGGGAAAATCAGGTCCCTTTCCTGCAGAAACCCTTCTCGCCCATGATCCTCCTGGAAAAACTCCGGCAGGTCCTGGAATCGCGGTCTACGCCTATTTGACCAGGATCAGCTTCCTGCGCAAACCATGAACACCGACGACCCCATCGCCGCGCGCGTTCCAAAGGTTGGTCCCACGGTTTCCGTGGCAGTAGCTATCCATTCGCGGGCGCCAACCTGGCTTGGCATCCCAAGGCCCCATGGTATAAATCAGCTGAATGTCTGAGCGGTCAATACCCCGCAGGCCGTGCCTTAATCGTCGTTCAATCCAGAAGACAAAAAGGATTGAAGCTCCTCAGGATTCATGAGAACCTCACGAGGTTTGCTGCCCCGTTCCCTTCCCACGACACCCGCTCGCTCCATCTGATCCACCAGTCTTCCGGACCTCGCATATCCGATCCCCAACCGCCTTTGCAGCAATGATACCGAAGCCTGTTTCACTTGCACCACGAGCTCAGCGGCCTCCCGGAATTTCTCGTCCCTAGGCTCAACCTTTCCGCTCTCTCCGGAAGGATCATCTTCCAGATTGAACGACTGGATCTGCGGGTAGTTCACGTGCTGTTCCGAAGCCACCAAGGCAAGTCTCTCGGCCTGGGCGTCATCCAAGAAGCATCCGTGCAGGCGCACGGGTTCCGGGAACTCAATAGGCCGGAAGAGCATGTCTCCGCGTCCCAGAAGCTTTTCGGCGCCCATCTTGTCCATGATGGTGCGCGCATCGATCTGGCTGGCCACCTGGAAGGCGATACGGGTAGGCAGGTTGGCCTTGATGGTGCCCGTGATGACATTGGTGGAAGGGCGCTGGGTGGCGAGGATAAGGTGGATACCTACGGCACGCGCCTTCTGGGCGATGCGGGCGATGTTGGTCTCCACTTCCTTGCCGGCCACCATCATCAGATCGGCCAACTCGTCGATGACGATGACGATATAGGGCAGGATCTTTTTGTCTTCATCCTCCATAGTGTCCGGAAGCTTGCCTTCCCTGACCTTGGCGTTGAAGCCTTTGATATTGCGGACGCCGCATTGAGCCAGGACCTCATAACGGCGATCCATTTCGAAGGTCGCCCATTTCAGGGCCTGGACGGCCACATCCGGCTGGGTGATGACGGGATAGAGCAGATGCGGGATGGCATCATAGGGCTTGAGCTCGACTACCTTGGGATCAACCAGGATCATGCGCAAAACGTCGGGGGATTTCGAGCACAGGAAGGAGGCCATGATGCTGTTGATGCACACGGACTTGCCCGACCCGGTCTGACCGGCGATGAGAAGATGGGGCGCCCGCGTCAGGTCCATTACATAGGGCTCGCCCGCGATGGTCTTTCCCAGGCATATTTTGAGGCTATCCTCTTCCAGGGCGAATTCGGGAGATCGCAGGATCTCCTTGATATAGACGATCTGCGCCTTGCGGTTGGGCACTTCGATGCCCACCACGGATTTGCCGGGGATGGGCGCGAGGATGCGGATGCTCTTGGCGCGGAGCGCCAGGGCCAGGTCGTCCGCCAGGGTGCTGATCCGGCTCACCTTCACGCCAGGGGCCAGTTCCACTTCATAACGCGTGATGACGGGACCCGGGCAGATCTGGGTGACCTTGCCCATCACCTTGAAATTGATCAATTGATCCTCGAGGACCTTGGACTGCTCGCGCAATTCCTCTTCGGTGAACTCGAGGGGCTGCTTGGGTGGCTCCGTGAAGATATCGTCATGAGAGGGAACCCGGTAGACATCGTACTTGACTTCGGGTTTGGGTGGCTTGGGCATGGGGGCACGGACGGCTTTTACGGGGATATCCCCCACCCCATCGGTGGCGGCTTCATCGGAATCGGCGGCTGTGTCGGCGTCTTCGTCATCCACTTTGAGGACATTGCGCCTCAACGAAACGGGAGCTTGCTTATCCTCTTCGCCCTTGTTTGCCAAGGCATCCGCGGCGGGAGCCACCTGCGCGGCCTCGTGGATCGATTCAAGACGGGCCAGTTCCTTGGCCTTCTCCTTTTGCAGCATGCCGGCGATTTCGGGATCCCGGGCCTTGATTTCCCAATCATTGAGCTCGGACACACGCTTGCGCTCCAGACCCAAGTCGCGCAGCTTGCGAACTGCCAGGGGATCGCTCATGTCAATTTCGTCGAGATCCTCGGCCTCGTCCTCGGCGGTTCCGCCCTGATCGCCCAGAAAACTGTTGCTGGACAGCACGGGGGGCTTGTCCATGGAGTTGTTGGTGACATAGCGATCCGCGCCTGCTTCGTCCTTGCCTGTGGATCCTCGCTTGCGGCGACCGTCCTGCTTGGGTTCATTGAGGACTTCGGGCAATGGGAACTTCGCGAGGGCGAGCCGCCCGCGTTCATCCTTGGCGTCTTTGCGGGCCTTGGCGATCTCCGCAGCCGCAATACGCGGGTCTTCGGCATCGCCATAACCGTCTTCGGCTTCAGCGCCCTCGGGCGGGCTCCACAACCTACGAAGCTGAAGGAAGAAGGGGCGTCCGACGAGTACGATGGACTCGGCGGATTTCTCCGAAACCTGCACCACGCTCATGCGGAAACCCCAGATGACCACGAACAGGGTTCCAATGGCGGAAATGAGATATGGACCGAACTGGCTGGCTCCGAATACGGGAAGGAAGAATTTCTGCACGATGAAATTGCCCAGATAGCCGCCGGAAAGCATGTAGTCCAAAGGGATGAAATCGGTTTTGGCGATGTTCTTGATGCTGAGCAGGATGCCCGTACACACGAAAAGCAGGGTCAGCGCGAGCACGATGCGGATGCGCAGTCCACCGCCCTTGGCGAGGACCATCTTGAAACCCAGAGTGGCCACCGCAGCAACCAGGAATAGAATGGGCAGGCTGCCCGCGAACTGGTTCAGGGTGTCCGCCCACCAATCCCCGAGATAGGGACCAAGAATGTTGGTCTTTCCGGGGTTGGCGAAACCGGAAAGCAAAGCAATCACGGTCACAAGGGAAACCGACAGGAGCATCAGGCCCCAGGCTTCCCGCACCAGGGAATGCCCTCCGGCTTGCGCGGCCTCCGGCTCCTCCTTGCCCTTGGACCTGGGCGAAGGTTTCTTCGCCTTGCGCTTGGCAGTCTTCATGGACAAAGGAGAACCCCCATCAGGCTTTGGCCCGTTTATAGAAATGCCGGGAGACGACCTTGGCACTTTTCTCGGCGTCGCGGATCACCACTTCAAGCTCAGTGCCAATCTTCGCATGGGCCACGGCTACGAAAGCCATCGCAATGCCTTTGTTCAGGGTAGGAGACATGGTCCCGGAAGATATCACTCCCACATCCTTGCCGCCCGCCCTCACGATGCATCCTTCCCGTGGGATGGCCAGTTCCAGCAATTCCAACCCGACCACTCTTCTTTCCATTCCGCCCGGGAGGGATTTGGACTCCAACGCGGGACGTCCCACGAATTCCCCTTTGGTGAAATCCGTAATCCAGGAAAGCCCGGCTTCGATAAGGTTGGTTTTGTCGGTGAGTTCGTGGCCATAAAGCGAATAGCCGGCTTCGAGTCGCAGGGTATCCCTGGCCCCCAAGCCTATGGGGAGTATACCATATCGGGATCCCGCTTCCAATAGGCGGCTCCAGAGGGGAAGTAGGTCCTTGTTTGCCGGAAAAAATTCGAATCCGTCCTCGCCGGTGTACCCGGTGCGGCTGTATAAGGTGTCCACCCCCAGAACCTTGCCACGTCCGGCCTTGTAGATGGCCACTGAGGCCGGATCGGCCTCCATCACCTGACGGGCCACATCCAACGCCTTGGGACCCTGGAGGGAAAGGATGCCCAATTCCGCGCTGGCATCGGTGAGAACCACGTCCGCGCCTTGAGGATCCTCCTTGCGGAGGTTTTCCAGCCAGGTGAAATCCTTGTCGATGTTGGAGGCGTTCACCACCAGCTTGAAGCGCTCCGGCCCTAGGCGATAGACCAGGATGTCATCCACCACGGTCCCGTTGCGGTAGCAAAGAGCCGAATACTGGACGTCCATGTCGTTAAGCTTTTCCACGTTGTTCACGGTGGCGCGTTGCAGAAAACCCTGAGCGCCCTTACCCGTAACGAAGAAGTTCCCCATATGGGAGACGTCGAACAGACCGACCGCCTTGCGGACCGCCTCATGTTCCTGGCGGATGCCGGAATAAAGGACGGGCATGATGAACCCGGCGAAAGGAACCATTTTGGCGTTGAGGGCCACATGGGCATCGAATAGCGGAGTTTTTTTTCCTGAGGTCACCTTGCTCCCTGGTTGCGCCGTTTCGATTCGACGGAAAAGCCAATTGCTGCAGACGCCCCGTGGCACGGGGCTCCGGAAGCATATAGTGCCCAAAATATACTCAAAGGCCGGGGGCTTTACAAAGTATGAATCAGCGGATTGCCGCGAGCAGCGGAACCGGACCCGTACCCCCGAAGGCGGCGACGGAAAGGCCTAAGTGGCGCGCGGGACCGAGGCAGGAGAGGAGGCGCGCGGGAGAAAGTGACCGTGGGTCAGCGGATCTCGAGGACCTTGTCGAGCGAAGTGGTACGCAGGATGGCCCGCATCTCGGCGGAAGGATCCAGCAGGATGAGCTTGGCATTGCGCTTGGCCAACTCGTTCATATTGAACATGATAACGCCAAGTCCGGCACTATCCAGGTAGTCGGCTTCGCTGAGCTTGAGGAACAGGCACGAATCCACCTTGGAGATGGATTTCTGGAAAGCCTTGATTAGGGAGTCGAGGCTGGGCTGTTCCCAGTCTCCTTTGATCTCGATGCAAGGCTCGCCTTCGTAACTCGAGATTTTAATGCTTGACTGCGCCATAAAAATGCCCATCGCTTTGAACTCCCGTAATATATCCTTTTGCGACAAAGGGAAGCAAGGTAATCCGTCGATTGGCGGACCCTTAGTCCGCATATGTCCGAGGCCGGAAAAGTCCGGACCTTATTAAATTTATCGGACACCAAACATCCGATATAAAGGTTTTTCCCCTTGAAAACACAGCCCGTTTTGATCCTCTTGGGACATGGGAGCCGCTCCCGCAAAACCTTGGAGGAAATGGAGGCCTTGGCCGCAAAACTCCAAGACTCATCCCAAAAGCTCCGGGTCCTCCCCGCCTTTCTGACCCTATTGGAGCCCGATTTGGCCCAAGCCCTGAAAACCGCGGTAAAAGGCGGAGCCAAGGAAATACACGTGCTACCCCTGTTTTTCTTTTCCGGTAAGCATGTGCTGGAGGACATTCCGACCTTGTTCGCGCAATTGGAGACAAAGCATCCGGGAGTGAAACTGGTTCTTAGGGAGCCCTTGGGCCGGCATCCCGGTTTCTTCGACTTCCTACTCCAGGCCGGGGGCTTCGGCTGATAGGGAACGCGTATTTTCCTACCTTGGCATTCCCATGCCCAAGTCCAAGTCCAACCGCAGTAATTTTCCCGGAGCCCGCAAACCCCCAGTCCGCCAGGAGGAGTCCGACGCCCCTACGGGCCGTCGCGGCCGCGCCCGCCGCGGACGGCTAACCGGAAAAAGCACTCCCGATCATAGGCCGGAAGCCTCCTCCCGGGAGGGTTCACTTTCTCCCTCCGAAGGCCGATTCGGAAACAAGGGACCCAAGGATCGTTTCCAGGAACGTGAAGGCGGAGCGCCCCCTCGTGGCGGAGAAGTCCGATGTGGGAGCGGAGAAGTCCGACGTGGGAGCGGAGGAGAAGCCGGCCATAGCGGCGGAAAAGCCCGCCGCGGCGGCTTGAATTCCCGCAGGGGAGAACGAGGCGGCAAGCGCTTCGGAGGCCAGGACGATCGGCAGTCCTCGGATACGCGCCTGATTCTCGACGACAGCGACCTTTCCTTTTCCGACCTGGTGATGCAATTGGCCCGCAGGGCCGCGCCCGAAAAAGTCCAGGGAGGCAACCATCCCGAGCCCTTGGCTCGTCTGGATTACGATCAGGAATTGGACATCAAGAACCGCGCCCTCCAGGAATTCTGGACCGCGCATGGCCTTCCCGACAAGCCCAACCGAATCCTTCCCTCTCCCCGGCCAAGAGGATACCGCACCACCACCAAGCGCAGGGTAGTGAGCGTAAAGGGCGGATACGAACTGACCTTCCTAACCGAAAGCATCTCGGCATCCACACCTAAGGCGGGCCAGGAGTCCCTTGTCGAACCCCGGGAGCACAAGGCCATCTACGCCTTCATGCTCTCCAAACTGAATACGCCCGCCTACGCCAATCTGGCGGGCGCCCTCAACTACCTCATCATCCGCGGCGGATACGAAACCTTCACGGTCCTGTTCAATGTCCATCGCCTCAATGCGGACGTGGTCCGCAAGGCCAAAATGATGGGCGAACATCTGAAGAGCCTGGAAACTCCCAAGGTCATCTCCGCCTTCATGTTCTACGATCCCAGCAAGTCGGATTTCTATTTCGAGGCCAGGTCCCCGGAAGGCCCCTGGAAGATCAAGAAGATTTTCGGACCGGATGATATCCATCTAAAGGTGCTGAACCGGACTTACGCCTTCCATCCCACCGCCTTCTGCCAGGTCAATGCATCCATCCTGCCCCTCTTCCTTGAAAAGTCCGACCAATTGCTGAAACCTAAGCCGGAATATCGGTTGCTGGACATGTACAGTGGATTCGGATTTTTCACTCTGCATCTGGGTGCATCTTACGGCGAGGCTCTGGGCGTCGATATGGGCCAGGCGTCCATCGAATCGGGCCAGCGTATGGCGGCAGCGGATCCTTCCGCCCATTGCCGGTTCCGCGCCGGACGCATCAGTCTCAAGAACCTGGAAAAACTCTTGCCGGCCGCGACGGGGGACAAGCCTGAAGTGCTGCTCCTGGATCCGCCCCGCCAAGGCTGCGAACCGGGCATCATCCGTGCCCTGGCCGCGCGCAATCCTGCGCGCATCCTGCATATCTTCTGCGACCTGGATACCCTTCCGAAGGAAGTGAACCAATGGCGCAAGTCCGGTTTCATGGTGTCCAAGGTGGTTCCCCTGGACATGTTTCCCGGCACCGACAATCTGGAAGTCATGGTCCTGTTCATCCCGGATCGGTACGGTATCCTGAACCGCATCGACAAATCACGAACCGAACTGCGCGAGGAGGGAGATCCTGAAATCGACCTCCCCGAGGTGGAGCAAGCCGAGCCGCCCAAGCGAGGTTTCATTCCCGGCCGTGCTGCCGGTGCGAAGAAAACGGATCGACCCAAGCGCTCCGATCATTACAAGCCTACCGGCCGGTTTGGAAAGCCCAAACGCACCAATGCGGGCGGAAGCGCCGAAGAGTCCCTGTTGCCCGACAACAATTTCCGTTCGGAACGCCCCGCCCGTCCTTCTAGAAAAAATCGCACGGATGCGCCTTTCCGGCCCGACCGAACCGGCGGACCGAAACGATCCGGTGGGCCTCAGCAGACTGGCGGTCCGAAGCGGTCCGAGGGTCCGAAGCGGTCTGAGGGTCCGTCCCGACCGGCATCCGGTCCGGGATCGGGTCGCCAAGACAGGCCGCAACGACGGGATCGCAAGCCCCGCGGTCGGAATTCCTGACACATTTCCCGGGTCAACGATCCGTTGACATCGCGCTACCAGCGCCAATGCCAGAGGCCTCGGTGCCTCTGCAATGGTCCGTGTGCTATATTTGTTACTCACTCGTTGCCAAGGAATCCGATATGCTGAAGCGTTTATCCTCCTTCCCCGGATGCAAGGGACCGGTCGTGGTCGTGGTCATGGACGGATACGGTATCTCATCGAATCCCGAAGGCAATGCCATCTCCCAGGCCCGCAAGCCGGTGCTGGACGAACTCTTCGCCAAGTACCCCAATACCCTTCTGAAAGCCCACGGCAAGGCCGTTGGCCTCCCCAGCGACGAGGACATGGGAAATTCGGAAGTCGGGCACAACGCCATCGGATCGGGCCAGGTCTATGAACAGGGAGCTTCCCTGGTCAACCAGTCCATCGCTTCCGGAAAGCTGTTCGAGCGCCAGGGTTGGAAGGACATCATATCCAACGCCAACCAGGGCGGAACCCTGCATTTCCTCGGCCTGTTCTCGGACGGCAACGTCCACTCCCACATCAACCACCTGACCGCCCTCATCAAGCGCGCCAAGCAGGAAGGCGCCGCCAAGGTCCGCGTGCATATACTACTGGACGGCCGTGACGTGGGTGAAACCTCCGCCCTGGAATACGTGCTCCCCTTCGAGAAATTCCTGAAGGAGGTTTCCGGCGCCGGATTCGACGCTCGCATCGCCAGTGGCGGCGGGCGCATGAAAATCACCATGGATCGCTACGAAGCCGATTGGAGCATGGTGGAGAAGGGTTGGAAAACCCATGTGCTCGGGGAAGGACGCACGTTCGCCTCCACCGAAGAGGCCATCAACACCCTGCGCGCCGAAGCGACGACCGGCGGCGGCCGCGTCATCGACCAGGACCTGCCCGCTTTCGTGATCGCCGAGAACGGCAAGGCCCTGGGCCCCGTCCTGGACGGGGACAGCGTGATCTTCTTCAATTTCCGCGGAGACCGCGCCATCGAAATCTCCCGTGCGTTCGAAGACGAACAATTCCCGTATTTCGACCGCGTGCGCATGCCGCGGGTGGTCTACGCCGGAATGCTGGAATACGACGGTGACCTGCATATTCCCAAGCGGTACCTAGTAAGCCCGCCGGAAATCCGCAATACCATGGGCGAATACCTGGCCGGTTCCGGCGTCAGCCAATTGGCCATCTCGGAAACCCAGAAGTTCGGCCATGTGACCTATTTCTGGAACGGCAACCGCAGCGGCAAGTTCGACGAAAAGCTTGAGACCTGGCTGGAAGTCCCTTCCGAGCGTGTGTCCTTCGACGAACGCCCGTGGATGAAGGCGGCCGAAATCACCGACGCGATGATCGCTCAATTGCGCACGGGGAAGTTCAAGGCCGCTCGCATAAATTACCCCAATGGCGATATGGTAGGCCATACCGGCAACCTGCGCGCCGCCACCATGGCCATCGAGGCCGTGGATCTGGAATTGGGGCGCCTGCTCAAGGTAATCGATGAGATGAACGGCATGGCCATCATCACGGCCGATCATGGGAATGCCGACGAAATGTACGAATTGGACAAGAAGACCGGGAAGGCGCTGTACGCCAAGGATGGGCGGGTCAAGGCCAAGACCAGCCACACCTTGAATCCCGTGCCGTGCATTTTCTACGACAGGCGGAATCTGGGCGTCTACAAGATCGATGGCGAAGGATTTAGTCTGGCCAACCTGGCTGCCACCACCGTGAACCTTCTGGGATACCAAGCCCCGGACAATTGGGACCGGAGCATCATCAGGTTCGGTTGAGCCCCAAGCGGCCCTGCGGCCAATGGCGGATCCGCCATCGCCTGCATCCATTCAAAACGCTTCCTTAGGCGTCCAGCCTAACCTTGGCTATATCGGAACGAAGTGAATCCGCGTCATTCCCTGCCATATGTCTCCCCGACCTTGAAGGTATTTTCCCGATCCAGCTTCAAAATATTGTGAAGGAAGCTGGTTTCAAATCGGATTTCCTTCACGGGGGGAGGTTCTTTCAGTAATGTGAATTGGACGGAGGGCTTTTCAACCTTTCCTTCGATGATCAGGGTGCGATTGAAGTTCAACTCTTCGAAAGCGGCGGCGGGCTTTCCCGGCTCGCCTTCCTCGGGAGGCACCGGAATGGTTTGCTCCTTTTTCGGCTCCGGGGTCACGATGGGAATGGCGATCTTGGACTTTTTCTTAGCGGCTTCGGCAATGCCCGGATAGGCCAGCAGGATCGCCAGACCGAGGATACGGCTGATGCGTGAAACCGGACTCATTCCATTCTTCGATATCGGCATTTTTGGGCCGGCCTTTAGCGACAATTCCGTTCCGCTCATTTCCCTATCTGTCTGGTGAAATTGGGGATGGGAATCTCCCTCTCCAACAAGGCCTTCAGATTTTCGGGAGAAACGGCAACCTGGTTCCAGGGGAATACCGCGCCATTTCCTGACAACTTATACCGGATCCTAAGGCGGGCCCAGACTCCGAATCCCTCCGCCGGTTTGAGGTTCTGGGCCGCGATGCGAAGGAAATGCTCGCCGGGGGAAACCTTTTTGGAGATGAGTGGCCAAATGTCCTTGACAACGCCTTTGCTCCATGGACCCCCGTTGAGGGCCTTATGGGTCAGGACGGTATCCTTGTCGATGAGCAAACTCCACTCTTGTTGCGCGACTACCTGCAATTCCATGGACAGGATATGGGGCGGCACAAAAAAGGGTGTTTGCGCCCAAATCTGTTTCCAGGGGATATAGGTGGCTACGGTCGTGTCGATCTTGGGGCCCAGGCCCTTGTCACCGCACCACAGGAATTGAGGAATACTTATGACATCCTTGGAATATTCCGCTTTCGGCATTACGCCCTTGCGTACCTTTGTCCATTCCGGACCCTCCATGACAGGCCAACCGGCCGTCGGAAGCGCCGCCAGGGCCGACCATTCCTTACCTGTATAGACATCCATAACTGTGTCCTGGTCTCCGCTGCGCGTCCATTTATCTGGCTCGATCTGATAGAGCCGGGCAAACGCCATTTCGCCCCAGTCCGCCGGCACCGCGCCCGCCACGACCTTTTCGATCAGGGCGCGGTACTTTTCCAAGGCCTGGTCTTGAAGCTGATAGCCCACATTTTCCAGCTTTTCCTGGTAAGTCTTGCGTTGTTCCGGACCCGCATCAAGCGGAATGGGTGGCCTGACCAGGGCTTCCTGGGAAAGGAGATCCAGGCATTTGGCCTGAATGTATAGCGCTTTGCCCAAGGAAAGCCGCAGACTGTCGAACATGGGAGCCTTCTTCAGGTTGTATTTTCCCGCAAAGTCCAAACCCTCCTGGAAGAAGCCGATGGCCTTTTCCTCCAACTTGGGGATACCCTCCTGCAACAGCTTCACTTGGTAGAAAAACCGTTCCATCGGCTGGAAACCGCCTGGGAACGGAGATGAGCGCGCCAACTCCACGGCATCCATGTAATGGGATCCCAGCGAGTGCAAGCTTTGCAGGATCTGCGTTCCCAGGGAATCCACAGACTTGGGATCCAATTCATATTCCTGGGCGATATCCAGGAAGGCCATAAAATATTTTTTGCTCTGATCGTGAAAGGGGGTTATCCGTCCGATTTGCTGGAGCTTGCCGGCGATGACCTTTTCGGGCGTGCCGCCGTCCACCTTCAGGAGCAGAGGAACTTGGGCCATGGCCTTGATCTGGAATCCCTCGAATCTTGTGGCCATCCCCACTATGCGGGCATTTGCCTCCCCCACCCAGCGGTTGTTGACTTCCTGCTTGCGTCCAATGGTAAGGACCTGAAGGTATTGCTGCTGGGCCCTCGCATACGCGGCCGAGAGTGAGGCCATGGCGTCTTCTTCCCTATCGAGTTGGTCCGAAGTCGTTTTGGCCGGCTTGCGCGGGCCCGAATAGACGCCGGTGCCGAAATCCTCGAAGCTCTCCCCCAGGGAATACGCGGCGCGCAAGGTCCAATCCACGATGCGAAAATCCAGGACCTTGAGGTACTCGTCCACCGCCGCCTTCAACAGGGTCGTCTTGGCCTTGAGATCCGCATCGTAGCTTCCGGATCGGACTGCGGCCTCGCGCATTTTCTTCCCGGCTATTTCGCCCAGGGTGTACTGGGCCTGGGCAGCGTAGAAGCGCGATGTCGGATCGTTCGTCTTGAGGGCCGCGAATTCCGAAACCACCGTCTTCATCAATAGGACGGCCTCTTCCCGACGACCCCGCGCGAAGGCCGCCGCGCCGCCCATGCAAAGAGCCTGGATGTTACGGGCCTTGTCGGTGGCATACCTGCGGGTGAACAGGGATTGCAGTTCCTGGACCTTGTCCCAATTCTGCAATTCCCCGAAGATTTCCACGGCGCGGAAAAGCAGGTTGGGTGCCTCCTCTTTTTCCTGATACCTCTTTGCGTAGGCCTCGAAAGCCCGGGCTGCGGAATCCTGCAACTTTCCGTTCAGGTAGGCGAAACCGGCGTTATACAGGGAGGGCTCGGCCTCCGGGCTTTCCGGATGGGCCCGGGTCAGATTGAGATACTTGTCGCCCGCGGCCTGCCATTGTCCGTCCTGTTCGCGGCATTTCGCCTCTCGGAACAACACCTTGGACAGGAGCTTGGAATCGAAATACGCGTCGAAGAAAAGGGAATAGATCTGGATGGCCTCCTTCCATTTCTTCTGCTTTTCCTGCATGACTCCGGCGTTGAACATGGCTACGGGAGCGATTTCCACCAACGGGAATTCCTTGGGAACGCGTTGATAGATCTCGGAAGCAGTCTGGAGCTTGCCCTCCATCTCGGCTTTTTCCGCCTGTAGGTAAATGGATTGCGCCAAGCGCTCCTTGGCTTCGGCGACCGAGCCTGCATCGTCGCCCTTGAGCATGGAGCGGTAGGTCTTTTCGGCCTCTTCCAGGCGTCCCAACTGCGCGTAAGACTGGGCAGCCATCTGGGAGGCCTCACCTTGGAGCGCGTTCGCCGGATAGCGTTTGCGCATGTCCTCGTAGCTGGCCAGCGCCTTGTCGAACTCGCCCAGGTTATAGTGGTGGTTTCCCTTCCAGATCAGGATTTCCGGGACCTTTTCATCATTGTTTCCGGCGATGTTGAGGTAATTGTCCAGGGTCTGGAGATAGAGTTCGCCAGCGTATGCGGAAGGTAGCTTGGTGGAATCCGGCTGCTTGATCCCCATGTTTTCCGTAGCGACAGAATCGCCCTTCGGCGCGGTAATCTTAACCTCCGCCGGGGGCGGCGAGGCATCCTTCGCTTTTTCCGTTTTCTTGAAAGCGGCGCATCCGGAAAACAGGAGGGCCGCCGCCGCCAAGGCGAAATACGGGAACAGGGGTTTACTTCTTCGCATCTTCAGCCTTCTTCAACATTTCCTGCGCGGCCACGATAGCGTTGTAGGCTGCCATCTTCTTCAGCTTAGGGTCGCCCATTTTGGAGACCGAGATATATTTCTTGGTGGCCGCCTCGAACTCTTCGAGGGAATAATAGGCCTCCGCCTGCTGGTAATTGTACTTGGCCTTGTTCGGGTTTTCCGGATAAATCGCCAGGAAGGCATCATAAGCCGAGATCGCCTTTCGCAGGTAGGAATCGCGCGTGGCCGCCTGGGCGCCTGTTGCGGTCGCAAGTTGCTTGGCTTCGTAGAGGTAATGGCGAGCCACAAGTTCGATGGCCACCTCGCTCACGGTGTCGGCGTTCCTTTTGGCTTCCGACGAGGCGACCTTGGTATACCAATTGCTATTGCGGGAATAAATCCGGAAGATCTTCTCGCGGACTTCCGCCGCCTTCTGGTAGTTCTGTTCCTTTTCGTACGCGCGGCCGAGCTCCATGATGGCTTCCGGCATCTTCTCGTAATCCTTATAATCATTCATAAGTGCTTCCATGGCGCGCTTGGAACGGTCCATCTTGCCCGCTTGGGTGTAGATCACAGCCATGCGATGGAGCAATTTGGCGCCGAGGCGGGAATCGCCCAGCTTGTCCGCGAAGGCCTTGCTCTGATTGAGTCCGCCGTCCCCGCTGGTGTCGCTTTCCGCGATGGCCAAGGCTGCGAACTGGAGCGCTTCACTCGTCAGGACGGACTTGGCCGCGGAATTGGATTTGGACTTGCGACCCGATTCCTCAAGGATGAACGTGAACGAGCTGATGGCGGTCTTGTAGGCATTGGCCCGGTATCGGGTCCAGGCCAGTTTGTACAAGGCTTGCTCGAAGTACTTGGAATCGGCGAAATCCAACACTTTATCATAGGCTTCGGCCGCCTTATCCAACTTGTTTTCGTTGAAATAGTATTCACCGATGAAGATCAGGGCCTGCTGGGCATAAAGGGATTGCGGGAACCGTTCCGCCAATTCCTCGAAATACCGCAGCCCTGAAACCGTCTCGCCCCGGAGGGTCTGGGTGTATCCCAAATAATAGAGGGCTGCGGGACGCCAAGGCGATTGCGGGAACTTCTCGATGAGTTCCATCCAGGGAGCCTCGAAGTTCTGTGGATCGAGGGTCGGCTCGGACTGCCCTATCGGCAGCCTTCCACCCGCCTGGGCCTCGAGCCATTGGAAGGAGGCCATGCGCTTCTTCAGGGCATCTTCTTCCAGGCCGTAGTTCAGGAAACCCTTCTGGAACAGCAGCCAATCCATGATTCCCGCCGAATTGGGATTCTCGGTCAATTCGCGGATGCGGCGTAGGATATCGTCCGACTTACCGGCCAAGCGCTCCGAAATATCGTCCGCAAGGACTCGGGAACGCTTAGACAGCTCGGCGCGCAAGGCGGCCTTGGCCGTGTCGTTACGGATAGCGGCCAATTCCTGATTCAGGCTGCGCTGGGTGTACTTGAGTAATTCTTCCAGCCATGCCTTGTGCATTACATGGATCTCCAAACCCAGGGCCCGGCTTTCGAACAACTTCAGCTTCACCTGTTTGCGGAAACCCACGGAATCGGCTGCGGCAGAATCGGCGCTGGCCATTGCCTTGCCGCCTGCCAGGCCCAAATCAATAAGCTTGGCCAGCACCGCTTCGCGTTCCTGGTTGTAGGTCTCTTCGGAATACTCACCGCTCTTGTACCGCTCCTCGACGAACTCGACCAAGCCCAGGCCCTGCTGGTAAAGCCTGGCGATGGATTCGGGAGACAGCGGCTTCTGGCGTTCGAGCGCGGCGGTGGCCTTGGCGAGCTTGGCCTTGATGGCGGCCAATTGCTCTTCCGACATCAGCTTCCCACTCTCGCGATCCAGGAGCTTCTTGTTGAATTCTTTCAATTGATCGGCCTGCTTGTCCACCTGGATGCGGAAGGTCCATTCGTTCTTGGCCTTGATCATGACCTTCCGGACCAGCACATTGAAACCTTCGATAGCCCAGGGATTGTCGGGGTACTGCGCGATCAGCTTCTTAAGAATGAATTCGCCCGCATCCAGGTCGCCCATGCGAATGTTGCTCCAAACCATGCCGTAAAGGGCCTCGGCCTGGAAGCCGGACTGATCCAACAAGTTCTGGTAACCTTTCAAGGCCTGCTCATAATGGGCTTCTTCGAAATTCAGGTGGGCGAGCGCCAGGGCGGCCTGGTTTTGCAGGCGTTTGTCGATCTGGGATTCCCTCACCAAGGTTATCAGGACGCCCCGCGCTTCTGGGAAGCGTTTCTGGCGGACTAGGGATTTCGCATACACGAACAGAGACTTGAAGTGGAATTTGTTCTTGTTTCCGCCTGCGGTCATTTCGGTCTCCACGATGGAGTCCATGCCCAGGACATAGGCGCTCTGGACGACCAGGTAACGCGCGGACGGGAACAATTTGGCGTCGAACACGCCCGCTGTCATATATGCCTTATAATGGACGACCAGCGAATCGTCTTGGCGGGAATCGAAAAGGGCCTGCAATACGCCCAATGCGGCGGGTCCGTACATGCGGCTGTCGGTCGAAACCTTTGCGAAGGCCTCCACGGCCTTTAGTGGCTTGCCGCCGACCATGAAGCTTGCGCCCAGGTAGTAGTTCACAATGCCGATGGAAATCCTGCCCTGGAACCGGACAGACAGGCGCTCAAGATCTTCCTGGACCATTTCGATGCTCTTAGAGGACAAGCGGACCTTGATGCGCTTGAGATCCAGGTTTGCCATCCGTTCCCATTCCTGCTTGTTGGTGCGGGCGGCCAGGGAATCCTTATAATCGTTCATTTCGCCGTAGAAACGCTGGGAAGCGCGGCCCACGTTGGCCATCAGCACCTTGAAGAAGTCGTCCTCAATGAGTCCGCCGTCGCGACCGGCCTTACGCAATCCGATGCGCTCGCGGTATTCCGCCAACAGGGCGAACGCGTCTTCCCAACGCTTGTTCAGCTCCTTCTGGACCAGCACCAAGCGGCCGATGCGATCCACATTGTCTTTGAGCAGCAGGTCGACCATGTCCTGGTTGGGGGTCTCCTGTAGCATTTCCTTTGCGATGAAGTAGGCATCGTCGAGTGGCTTTTCCAGTTCGATCACCTGCTTGCGCGTGGCCGCTAGTTTCTTTTCCAGGGCATCTATCATCCTATCCAGGCGCACGTCGTCATCCGGACCCAGCTTTGTGACCCGGGTGGGATAGAGTTGCAGATCGCGGAAGTCCTGGCCCATGAATTGGAGCCTTTCAAGCTCCTCAAAGATCAGTTTCAACTTCCTCCGCTCTTCGCGCAGACGGTTCACCATGGCGTCGGCCTGGGTCCAAAGGCCTATATCCGCGTTGGCGGAAGGCGTGTTTGGACCCAGGCTGCCGCCAGCGGGCGCGCAAAGGGCGAATAAAACCAGGATCAACAGCCGCCAGAGCGGCCACGCCGGCCGAAACGGCCGGTGGATCCTAGTTGAGGTCGACGGCTTTGCCATCCGCCTCCTTTCGTCTTTCTTCCAGTCTCTTCTTCCTTTCGATTGCATCCAGCTCTTCCGCATCCGCCGCGGGCTTGCCCAGGGTCGATTCCAAATCGACCCGCTTACGCTTGTCCTGGTACCGCTTTAAAAGGAACGACCGGTACAGTTCGCTCGAAGGCTGGGTGAACCAGAACGGATACCTCATCAGCCAAAAAACCTTCCACTGTGGGAAAAACGGACTGTATCCGTCCGTCGCTCCCGGAATGCATATGTTCTCCCTGGCGTCGCAAGGGCCGAGCTTCGGGCCTCGGTCCGCGCTAAGCAGCCATGACAGGCCCGCCTGCAGCTCGAGGCCGTTCTTGTATTTGAGCTTTGCTCCCGAGTTGATATAGATGGGCGTCTCCAGGTAGTGGATGTCGAAAGTCTTGTCCGCGATCCGGAAGCGAAGGTATTCCCCGTGCGACTCTCCCCGGAGATCCGTCCTGATCTTGCGGGCGATCTGGGCGGCGAATGGTTGGGCTTCGATTTCGGTGAAGAAGTCCGTATTGAAGGTTTTCAACTCCAACCCCAAGGCGATGGGTATCATTGAAAAATCCTGCTCCGGTATCTTCAGCTTGTTCTTGCTCGCCTTCACTTTCGCGGCGTTGTCGTCATTGACATGGGACGCGAATTCCCCTTCCCATCCCAGGTTGGCGTAAAGCTTGAACGGAAGCCAGGAAGACAACCGGATCAGTTCCAGGTCCGCCGAGGTGACGAATTTCCAGGCAGTGATGGCCGCATCATTGCCCAGGATGAATCCTTCCGGGCCGAATCCCTCCGTTGCAACGCGGAATCCGTTAGACGGGAAAAAGTCCATCATCACCTTTTTGATTTCCATGGTCTGGGAGATCCCCGCGAAACGAATGGATTTGTTGTCGGGCGTGGTGATTTTCACGCGGCCATACATAAATCCCGGTTGCAGCACGTAGGTCAGCGCATTCAATCCCGCCGTGAAGTCCAGGTAGTCCGTCATCCCGTAGTTGATTTCTACGTGCGGCAGAACCGGCGGTAGCTTCTGCGCTGCGGCGTTATCCCAAAGAAAGGTCCTTCCATACAGGGAAAAATGCAGGTTGCCCTTCCCCGCAGTGGAGGAGGAGAGGGTCGTGCTCAACCCGTCCTGCCGTGACCGGAGCGTCTGGGCATCGGCGATCTGCGCCATTCCGAGCATCAGAAACACCATTCCGGCCAACAGATTCAAACGAACCCCCTCCATCCGCGCTACTCTCCCCGGCTTTCCAGCCGGGGCCATCCTTGAAACTTTCACTCCAGCAAATCCTCTATCTGTTTGAGTTCCGAACGGATCAACTTCCGTTTTTCCATCACTTCGTTCTCCGAGTCGTCCAACACGCCCTGCATGATGTCCTTGCCGTTCGAAGCCTTGCGCTCCTCCAGGCTGATTTCGTCCAGCTTGAGCCCCGAGGGACCGGCCGACGAATCCGCTTTGGCCTGCCTGGGGACGGGATTCCTCGCAGCCAGCATGCGCAATCTTTTGCGCTGCTCTTCGGTGAAGATGAGCGCGCGGATGGCCTCGGCACGGGTCTCGTTGTAGATCAGGGGCGCTTCGAACCCAACCTGGATCTTGGGCGGTTTACGCACTTCCTGGCTGTAGAAAGAAAAGGGATGGATGGGGTCGAAGCTAACGTCGGCCGTAAAGGTGAACCGGTCCCCGAAAATCGACCGGTATCCCAGCCCCATTTCCAACATGGTGGGCAGATAAGCCTGGTTTGGGTCGGGATTGAATTTGGTGGCCAGCGGTTTATACATCATGGCCGAACCGCGCAGGTAATAGCCTTTGCGGTATCCCTTATATTCCGCCGCGAACCGGATCTGGTGCTGGTCGTAGGCGTGGACCAGGCGGTAATCGTCCAGGCCCGAATAGTTCACGTAAATTTTCACCGGCAGGGAAGGCGAAATCTTGATCCAATCCAGGTCCGCCATCACGCTGAAGAACAGAAGCGGATCGAAACCGGGCGTCGTCTCCCCGCGGGAATAGATGTCTTCCTCCGTGGACAGGGTGGCGTTCAGGCTCATGCCCAATCCGAAAATCCGGAGATTGTCGTTACCCGGCAATGTGAATTTAAGGCGCGCCGTGGTGGCCCCCAGCTTTTCCCCGTCCCAGGGAACGCCGTCGACCTCCAGATGCAGGAAATTCGCCAGTCCTATGGCGGCCCCCACGTTCGGCACCAAAAGCAGGTCCCTCTGCAACTTGTTTTCCGAGCCGTACAGCCGGCGGAAATCGTCGCGATAGACCGAATCGACCCTTTTGGACAAAACATCGTTGGCCACGGGACGGATACGGAAGTAAGAGCTCATCCCACCCGTAACCCAGATGTCACCCAATCCAACGGTGTTGGATGCCATCACGCCCGGCACGCCTTCGGCGCGGGAACGCATTTGGGCAGCCATGACCGATTGGGCCAGGAGTCCGAGCGATACGAGAGCGGTGACGATCTTACTCATCGTCTACCGGCCTCAGGGTATCTGGCTTGAAGGTCTTGCCTTCCTTCTTGCGCCTTCGCTGATGTTCACGGATATGCTCGATCTCATCGAGAGAGAACAATCGCCATCCGCTGGCGTTGGTTCTGAAGCCCGCGAGGCTGGGATTTTCTTCTAGCCAACGCTTCAAGGTCGAGACGGAGACGCGCAGCGCCTTCGCCACCTGACCGGTGGTATGATAGGGTTGATGATTGGAACTGTTCAGGCTGTACATCTGAACCTCCTTTTTTGGGACGTATACAAATCGTACGGGGTGGAGGCCCTAACGCCATAATTTCCCAGGGAGTTACGCTATCCGCTAACTCCACCGGGTTCCCGCTGAAATCGGCCTCCGCGAATCCCTCCCATAAGCGGGTCGCGAACCAACCAGCGAACCGGACAAGGATGCCCTCTCATGATCCCTCAGGCAAATCCCTTCAGAATGCGGCAAAAACCCGGTTTCAAGGACCCACGTTCGACCCCACCGGTATTCCGTCCGGGAAGCCCACCTCCAATCCGGCCGAAGGCTCGGTCTCAAACTTCGCTGGAAACATTAAAGACATAATCGCCCCTGAGACTGAAAGTCCTTGCCTCGGGCGACCAAAAAGTCCATGATATACGAGGCCTCACCCGGCCCAAAAACTTCAAATGAGGTTGGTCCAGCCTATGCACCTGCAACTCTCGCTTTTGTCTATCTCGGTCACGATGGGAACTCTTTTCCTGTTCCCCTCGCAGATTCGATGCCAGGATAATGCCGCCGGAAAAGTCTCCCAGAACCTTTACGAGATCAGCAAACCCCATATGAAGGATCCCTTCCGGTGGCCGAGCATCTGGCGGGTGACGCCCCAGTCGGGCGATCCGGGCGGAATCCAATCGTGGAAAAATACGCAGGATTCCAGGTACGCAAACCACCCCGACGCCGCGACATCCGCGCCCGCCAAGGCTGGGAACGATTGGAAGTCGAGCGAAGAACGCCGGACCCGCAACTACATGAAAAAGATGGGACCCCTGATGCCGCAGGCCATCCAGGCCCTCCCTCCCATGGAAGCGAATCCAAAGGATAAGTTTGCGGAGGGTCCGGTGC
>JALYSE010000200.1 GCA_030854955.1 Fibrobacterota bacterium
GTGTAGATCACGATCTTATCCATTGCATCCAGCATCACTAGGCAATTGATCACGGTGGCGAGCATGCCCATCTGGTCTGCGGAAACGCGGTCGAAACCGTATTTGCTCAAGGTGGCGCCGCGGATGATGTTTCCGCCGCCGATGACCACGCCGACCTGTATGCCGCTCTGGTAGACCTGAGCGACTTCCTCCGCGATGGCACGGATGGTTTCGGGGTCGATCCCGCCATCCTTATTGCCAGCGAAAGCCTCCCCGCTGAGCTTGAGGAGGACTCTCTTGTACCTGAGGGCGGACATCGGTCTATTGACCCAATTGCAGCCGATGGAAGCCGAGAATCTTGATGGATTCCAGTCCCTGCGACTTGGCCGTTGAGGCCAGCAATTTGTCGATAGTCTGCTTGGTGTCTTTGATGTAGACCTGGTTGATGAGGCAATTCTCTTTGTAGAACTTGGAAACCTTGCCTTCCACGATCTTTTCCACCACATCGCCGGTCTTACCCTCTTTCAGGGTGAGCTCGCGGGCGATTTCCCGTTCCTTCTCGATGACGGAGGCAGGAACGTCCTTTGGCTCGATGGCAATGGGAAAGCTGGCAGCGACCTGCATGGCAAGATCCTTGGCCAAACCCGACAGCGCGGACTTGTCCTTGACTTCGCCGGTAAAGCCGAGCTTGACGATGACGCCGATCTTACCCTGCATGTGGGAGTAGGTCTCGGCCAATTCGTTCGCTCCCACCTTTTCCAGCGCGAAGCGGCGAACGGTGATGAGTTCCCCGATTTTGGCGATAACGGCGGTATTCACTTCAGCCACGGTGGAACCTTCGAGAGACAGGCTCTTGAGGGCTTCCGGGTCGGCGGGTTTCTTTTCGAGGATGACCTTGACAACCTTGGAGGTAAAGCCATTAAAGTCGTCGGAAGCCGACACGAAGTCGGTTTCGCAATTGATCTCGACCGCGCATACGGCATCACTGCCGGAAGCAAGGACGACCTTGCCTTCCTTGGTTTCTTTGCCGACTCGCTTTGCGGCTACGGCGGCACCTTGCTTACGGAGGAATTCGATGGCCTTTTCCATGTCACCGGAGGTTTCGGTGAGGGCCTTTTTGCACAGTAGGATACCGAGGCCGGTTTTTTCCCGAAGCTCAGCGACCGCTTGTGCAGTGACTTCCGCCATTACTCCGCTCCCTCCAGAACTTCGGCCAACGCGGGAGCGGGGGCGCTCTTCTGCTCATCGGCAGAGGGTGACTGAACGCCGATGATGGCGTCCGAGAAAACACGGGTCAGAAGGCCCACGGACTTGATGGCATCATCGTTTCCGGGAATGGGGAAGGTGATCTTGTCCGGATCGGAGTTGGTGTCCACAATGGCGAAGACAGGGATGCGGAGGCGGTTGGCCTCGTGCACGGCGATTTCCTCATGCTCGGAATCGACCACGAAAAGGGCACCTGGAAGGGACTTCATATTGCGGATGCCGCTGAAGATGCCTTCAAGCTTAGCGCGCTCCTTGTTGATGGAGAGCACTTCCTTCTTGGTGATTTCCTTGAAAAGTCCGTCGGCTTCCATCTTCTCGATTTCTTCGAGACGCTTGATGGATTTCTTGACGGTGGAGAAGTTCGTCAGCATGCCGCCGAGCCAGCGCTCGGTGACGTAGTACTGGCCGCAACGCACGGCTTCTTCCTTCATGCACTCCTTGATCGTCTTCTTGGTTCCGACGAAGAGGACGGACTTGCCGGAATGGCGGATACGCTTCACGGCATCGGTCGCCTTCTGGAGGCATTCCTGGGTCTTGCTTAGGTCGATGACGTAAATGCCGTTCTTCTCGGTGAGAATGAACTTCTTCATCTTGGGATTCCACCGCTTGGTGAGATGCCCAAAATGGATTCCGGCTTCCAACATCTCTTTGATTTCGGGTACTGCCATTCTGATCCTCTATCCTTCTGACTCTGCTATTAGCGCTTGCTGAACTGGAAGCTGCGGCGTGCGCCGGACTTACCGTATTTCTTACGTTCGACGGCGCGCGAATCGCGCGTCATCAGCCCATGCTCGCGCATGGCTGCCCGATATTCGGGCTTGAAGGCGACGAGGGCCCGGGCGATACCCAGGCGGACGGCGCCGGCCGTTCCATTCACACCACCGCCGTTGGAGGTGACAATCACATCCCACTGCTTGTTGAGGTTGAGAATGGTGAGGGGTTGCTCAACGATCATCTCGCGGATGGCGTTGGCGAAGAACTCGGTGAAGGTGCGATCGTTGATCGTCCGCTTGCCGGTCCCGGGCTTCAAAATCACTTGCGCGATGGCGGTTTTCCGACGGCCGGTTGCCCGGTAGGTGTCCTGAGTTGCGATGATATCCTCCTATTAATTTCCGCCGGCCTATTTAAGGGCCAGCACCTCGGGCTTTTGGGCCGCGTGAGGATGGCTTTCGCCACCATAGATGTGAAGTTTCTTGGCCATGTGGTCGCCCAGGATGGTATGGGGAATCATGCCGCGGATGGCGTGGCGCACCGGGTATCCGGGCCGGATGGCCTGGGCTTGGGCGACGGAAAGTTCACGCCATCCACCCGGATGGGTGGAGTGGTTGAAGTAGCGCATGGTTTCGCGCTTCTTGCCGGTCAGGGCCACTTTGTCCGCGTTGATAATGATGACATGGTCGCCAAGATCCTGATTGGGGGACCAGGCGGCCTTGTTCTTGCCCATAAGGAGCCCGGCAGCCGTGCTGGCCAGACGGCCGAGTACTATATCGTTCGCATCGATAATGAACCATTTTGTTGAAATGGTCTTGGGATTCACCGTAACGGTTTTCATTTCTGCCCTACGTAATTAAAAAAATTAGACAGGATAAGTTAATAAACACCCCCTGTACGGTCAACTGAAGCGGGACCCGTTTACGTCCATTGGAGCGCATAATTATAGCCAAAACGGGGATTTTCTGCCACCTAAATGCCTCCCCCATTGGCGCCATAGGGCTTTTTCAGGTTATTTTTAGGGGATCGATGGAAATGACCTTGTAAAATCACCAAGCCTCAGGCAGCAGTAAGGAAAATTTAGATCAGGCTCAGGGTAGGCCCGAATAGACCCCGGGCAAGACCCGATCGGTGTGAAAAAAGGATATTCCGACCGCTGGATCCGCACTCCTTTCGGTGAACCCTATCCTCAATAAGCCAAAGCGCATCCGGACCGTACCATACTATTATTGATGCTCAGATAGGCGTCATGGATTTAGGCCGAAAACGTCACACCGGCATTCCCATGAGTGTGGCCGGGCATGCCGAGGTGTGGGGGTTTGGGAATGGCAGCAAAAGCGACAGGGGCATGGAATAGCGAATCGGCCGGCGTCAAACCTGCCCTACTGGAATTGTTCGAGCATTTGCCAGACGTTTACCTCTTCGCCAAGGATTTAGAGGGCCGGTTCACGGTGGTGAACCGCATCTTCACGGGAAAATGCGGTAAGAAGAAGGCGGAAGACCTGCTTGGGCTCACCGACTATGACGTGTTCCCGCGCCACCTGGCCGAAAAATACGTCCGCGACGACAAGCAGGTCACGGGCACCGGCGAGCCGATCGTGAACATCATAGAACTCGTCATCCACACAGGCAAGGACACGGACTGGTATAGCACCACCAAGGTGCCGGTCCGGAACGAGTCGGGGAAAATTATCGGCTTGGCCGGGATCACCCGCGACATCAAGAAAATGGAGTCCGGCACGAGCCACTTCACGGAGATGGGCGAAGTATTCGACTATGTGATGGGCCATTATCCGGAATCCATCGACATGGCCAGGCTGGCCTCAATCGTCTGCTTGTCGATCAGTCAGTTCGAGCGGCGTTTTAAATCCCACTTCAAGATTTCACCCTTAAAGTACATCACCATGGTGCGCATCCACGCGGCCTGCCAGACCCTAGCCGAGAGCGGGGAACGGATTTCCGATATCGCCCTGAACAACGGGTTCTACGACCTGAGTCATTTCAATCGCCAATTCAAGGGGCAGATGAGCATGTCCCCGAGCGCGTACCGCAAGAAATATGCGGGCGTGAAGCGGCCGCCCATGCCATTGTTAGCCTCGCCGGGCGAGCGCTTGGCGAAGTCGTAGGGTACATCGGCACGTCGACCGGTTCGCCGGGCGAGCGCTTGGCGAAGTCGTAGGGTTGGCTTGGTTTCGAAGCTAAAAGCCACGGCTTCTTGGCGTTACGAACAGGACGCTGGTAGCGCGGTCTTGTTTGCCCCTGCGCTGCGAGTAACCTGTATAGTACCCTCTCGCTACATAACTATGTTCCTTCATTCAGCAAGGTGGCATAAACCTGTGAAGCGCTATGGTCGCAAAATCTAGGTGAAGTGAGAACCGAGAGCGCATGCTCCTTTTTTTCCAGGCTAAGCGACCTGGGCCTTCACCTCGCTGCCTATGGCACCTAGTGGCCTTCAATTGCAAGGGCTGGGGGTAAATACACCTCGGCTAGAATCAACCGAATCGCCCTTCTTTCTTTACCAAGTTAATTAGGCGTAAAACCCCGCCAGTGCGCCATTCGGGACGGATTTTAGGCCTATCAGGACCGTATTTACCGGATTCGGAACGAGTCGATAGGTTCGGAATTGGGTTGCTGGCTGCCCACCATCGGGTTATATTCTTCAAATTACATCTTGAAAGGAGCCACTATGCAGACGATTTCCGGAAACCGGGGATTGCGGTTCGCCGATGGAGCCGTTGCGGTTCTTTTCACAGCTTGCCTCAACCCGGTGGCGCTTTTTGTACGCCGTTTTATTTCAAATAAAAATATTTCGACCGTATCGGTAACGGCTTTGGTTCTGCTCGCTGTGGCAGGTAGTGCTGTGGCGCAAGCACCTGGTGATAGATCTCCGCTTGAGGCGACTCATCCTGCTTTTGAATCATTTGATTTGCTGGGCACGCGTGAAATTCGCGCGGGTGGCATGGATGTTTTGCCTGATGGCCGTTTGGTGATCAGCAATTGGCGTCCCATGGATGTTTATTATGTTGATGGTATTTATGGCGACGATGCCAATGCGGTGACGTATACAAAATTTGCGGATAACAATTTTGGAATTTCGGACTTGCTGGGGCTGAAGGTGGTAGACGGTAAAGTCTATGTGCTGGATCGCGAAAGAATTTTACGGCTTGATGATAAAGATGGAAATGGTACAGCGGATGTGGTGACAACCATTGCGACTGGCTGGGGCTATGACAAAAATGTGGTGCAACCATTAGCTTATGGGATGATTTGGAAAGACAATGGCTTTTGGTTCACCTTGGGACAAGGTTTGAGCCCTTCTGGTTCTTCTTCGCAGACGCAAGTAAAAGATAGAGGCGCTACCATTAAAGCGAAACTCGATGGGACTTATGAGGTGATCGCGATGGGTCATCGTCAGGCGAATGGTATTGGTTTTGGACCTGATAGTTCGGTGATGGTGGTAGACAATCAAGGATCCTGGTATCCCAGTTGTGCCTTAGTGCATGTGAAGCCGGGGCGGTTTTTTGGGCATCCCAATTCTACTACGCCCGAGTGGAATGCAAAACCTGTTACACCACCGGTGGCTTGGTTTCCGCAAGATGAGATTGGCAATAGCTCGTCCCATCCATTTTATATGGATAGAGGCTATTTCGCAGGCCAAATGCTGGTGGGTGATATTCGTTATGGTGGAATTATTCGCGTGGCGATTGAGAAGGTTAAAGGCGAATGGCAGGGCGCGGCGTTTCGCTTTGGTAATGGTTTAAAAGCAGGCGTGAATCGCATTATGTATGGTAAAGATGGGTCCCTATTGATAGGCGAAATCGGTGAGAGCCCCGGCAATCACGCTTGGATGAATGATCGTGAGTTTGGTCTTCATCGCTGGCGCGAAAAGAAAAACCCGGCACCTTGGTTTGAGATGATGGCCGTGCGCTCACGCGCTTTGGGTATGGAAATCGAATACACTCTACCTGTAGATGCGGCAGGAGAGGTGGCCGGAAATTACGAAGTGAAACAGTGGGGCTATAAACCAGAATGGGGCTACGGTGGGAATAAGCAAAACAATACCACTATGTCCGTGAGTAAGGTGCAGCTTTCACCTGATCGAAAGCAAGTATTTTTAGAAATCCCAGGTTTGAAAACGGGACAAGTGGTTTACATTCGCCTCAAGGGTGTGAAATCGCAAACCGGGTTATCGCCTTGGACAACAGAAGCGTTTTACACCTTGAATGCAATTGGCGATGGCGAACTTTTTTCAAAGCCTACTGCGATTAAAAACCATCCTGCTTTTGACGCTCAGTTTTCACAAACATTTAAAGTGCAGCGCATTGGCGAGGCATTGCAAGTGAAGGCAACTTGGGATAAGGCATATCACTTGGAGTTGCGTAATATGCAGGGTGTTTTGTTACGCAAAGAAGCGGTGATGCCGGGAGTAAGCGGTTCATTGTCTTTGGCAGGAATAAAACCCGGAATCTATTTGACGATCGCGGCTTATAAGGGTCAAAATATTAAAAAGCGGATTGCTATTTATTAGTAACCGTTCCACGACCCCCTCTTTGATTTTGGTGGCTCCCTACCTATCCTGATTCGTTTCTTCAGGGGGCGAGTTGTGATTGGAAATCAAGGTATCATTCCGGTCGATGTCGAAAATGCTTTGAGCGCTTGGCAAACGGAGCACAAGAGCCTCCGAGCCCAGTGCGAGCGGTTCAATATCTCCTACGCCAAAGCGCGGTATTGGGTTCGCCGCAAGGGCCTTTCCAGGCGCCCACCTAGGCAAGGCAAGACTCGGGCCCCATCCGAAGCTTCCGGCTTCCTCCAGGTCCACCTGGCCCCTTCCCCTAAGGAAAATCATCAGGCTCAGTTGACTTTTCCATCCGGCCTGGTTCTCTCCGTTTCCGCCGATGCGCTGCCGAGTCTTTTCCCAAGCCTTAAGCAAGCCGGTCTATGCTGACCCTGCCACCCTTCCCGGCGGGGTCGCTAAAGGTCTTTCTCAGCCTCGCACCTGCCGATATGCGGAAGGGCATCGACGGGCTTTCTGCCCTGACGCAAAGCCTCCTGGAACAGGATCCGCTTTCCGGCCACCTGTTCTGCTTTTTCAACAAGCGCGGAGACAAGGTCAAGGTATTGTACTGGGACCGCGGCGGCTACTGCCTGTTCCACAAGCGCCTGGAGGCCGGCCGCTTCCATCTGGATGCTTTCCGGGATCAAAAAGAACCGCTCCGTTTTTCCGATCTCGTACTCATCCTCGAAGGCCTGGATCTGAAAAACGCCAAGCGCCATACCCGCTTCGCGCTTCCCTGACTTTTATCAAAGTATCCACTTTACAGATCGAGCCGTAACGTGTAGATTACGGGTAGGAACATGTCATCCTCCTCCGCAATCATTCCCGAAAACTACGACGCCCTCAAGGACGCCTATATCGAGACGGCGCAGGAGAATGAATCACTCCGCCGCCAGGTCGAGTTTTTCCGCAAGCACTTCTTCGGAACCAAGTCGGAACGTAGCCTCTTGTCTCCTTCGGACCAAACTTCGCTCCTGGACGCCCAGGAGTCGCAGGCCGTTGGGCCTTTTTCGGGAACGACCGTCGTAGCTTCTCATGGTCGTAAGCGGCGCAGCAGGAACGAAGCGGAAGAGGGCCTGCCGTTGGTCACCATCCTCCACGATCTCTCAGAGGACGAGAAGCGTTGCGGTTGCGGCAAGGCCATGGAGGCTGTCAAGGAGGAGCGGACAGTCGTGCGGGAATATCAGCCGCCGAAGCTTTTCCTTGAAGAGCATCTCACACCCTGCTACCAGTGCCCGGCGTGTCAGAAGACGCCGTGCTCGGCTCCCTCTCCTTCCATGCCCATCGAAAATGGGACCTTGGGTCCGGGGCTATTGGCCCACATCCTGACGGGCAAGTACTGCGATCACCTGCCGCTCAACCGGTTGGAGAAGATCCTCGGGCGGCATGGCATGGAGATCCCCAAGTCGACCATGGCCAGGGCCATTGGCCAGGTCGCGCAACTTCTGGAACCGATCGTGAAAATCATAAAGACCGAGCTTCTGGCTACCGGCCTTGTTCACATCGACGATACACCGGTTCAGGTGCTGGATGAAAGCAAGACCGGCCAAAGTCATCGCGGTTACTTCTGGGCCTTGTGCAACAAGGAGTCCGCGGTCATCCGCTTCACGAAATCCCGCTCGCACGAGGAGCCGGCGAAATGGTTCGAAGGATACCGAGGTTATCTCGTTGCCGATGCCTTCGGAGTCAATCAGTGGCTGGGTGAAAGCGAAGGCGTGACGCTGTGCGCCTGTCTGGCGCATGTGCGGAGGAAGTTTTTTGATCTGAAAGATAGCGAGCCGCTCGCGGCGGAAATGGTCACCCGCATCGGCAAGCTGTATGAGGTGGAGAAGGAAGCACGAGACGGTGGCCTCTCGCCGCCCCAGCACTTGGAACTGCGGCGGAACAAAAGCGCGCCGTTGTTTGAAAGCCTGCGGGCCTTCATCTTGGAAAAGGAGGGGCGCGTATTGCCCAAGAGCAGCTTGGGCCAGGCGTTCTTCTATGCCCGCGAGCGATTGCCTTCGCTGGCGCCCTTTCTGTCGGATAGCGCCGTGCCCCTGGACAACAACCTGGCGGAGCGATGTTTGCGGCATGAGGTCATCGGACGCAAGAACTGGATGTTCGCGGGCTCATTCGATGGTGCCCATAGCGCGGCTACGATCTTCAGCTTGGTCATGACCTGCAAGTTCCTCGGCATTGATCCCTGGGCCTATCTCAAGGATACCCTTTCCCGGGTTGCGGACCACTCCGTCCAC
>JALYSE010000378.1 GCA_030854955.1 Fibrobacterota bacterium
GCCAAAAATGCTGATAAAGGCCGACCCCAGGAGGGACAGGAGCCATTTTTTACCAACCCCCCGGGTGGGCGCCCACAGGGAAAAGGGGAGAAGGATGGGGCCCAGGAGCACGAATACGGCGACGTACAGGGATTGGAGGAGCGGAATAGCAAAGAGAAGCCCCACGGTGACCCAGTAGGACACGACGGTCAAAAACCCAATTGGCGTGGTCATTTCCAAAAGGGCGGTGAAAAAGGACAGGGGATTTTGCGTAGAGGCCAAGATGCCTTTCAGAAGGTTGCTGATTTCCATATCGATAGCGTCCATGGCCACGTTGTTGATGCTGCGGGCGATGGAGGAACCCACTTCGACTAGGAGGTGAGTTCCGAACCAATAGGCATCGGCCGAAACGAGAAACACCGAAAGGAGGGAGGACCAAATCAAAAGACCGGCAATATGGAATTCGCCACTGATTAAGGACGCCCGTTGTTTCCGGATATACTCCATCACGAAAAGCAACACGAGGAGCGCGGCGGATACGCCCCGAATAGTAGTGAGCCAGTCGGAAAAGAGCAAGGTGCCCTCATCTAAGAAGCGGTAGGGCTTCCAGAAATTTCCGGTGAGCATGGCAATCAGGTAATTCAGTCCATCCATAGGCGTCATGGGGTCGGCTCCGGCAATCCGAATTTTTCAAGGACCCAGGTATCGGGGTCCAAATCCAAGCGGGCAAGCTGGGCGATTTCACGAGTGCTAGCCGCCGTCATCAATTCCTTTTGCTCGATTTTCTGGGCGGCGATCTGTCCCCAAAGGAGCTCCAGGTAGGCGATTTTGTCTTTGAGAATCGCGCGCTGCGTGGCGATTTCATATTGCTTATTCATGATGTCCTGCTTCAAGGCTATTTGATCGGTATAGCCGGTGGCTGGACTGAAGAGGATGTCGCGGATGCGCTTGTTATCGTACTGCTGCTTGCTCAAGGCCGGAGCTTCCGGGGAGGGGGAGAGCTGGCTTTCGGTAATCGCCTTGACGATACCCATGGTGTTCAAGCATTCGTTGATGATGAAGATAGGGACCTTTTCCATCTTAGATGGTGCGTCGGTATAGTGGAATCCCCGTAATGCGCTTTTGTTAATCTTGACCGTGTAGTCTGGGAACAGGATGTTTTCCAACCCCTCGAGGAATGGCTTGGATTCAACCCGAGTGACGAGGAAATCATAGATAGAGGTTCCGAGGACCTGCCCTTTCTTGGCGCGATATTCCATCTCCTTGGAGAAGTTCCGATCGATGTCCCAAAGGTCCGACATTTCAAACGTCTTCGCAAAGTTGAAGGAATCGTCCGCGTACTGGATAGTCCGCTGCGTGTAGGACCGAATCTTGGGTACCGTGGTCCTCCACTTGTCCACCCGAGCGGAAACGAGGTTGATGATCTTGTAGGCCTTCTTCTGATAGTTGCGGATGATGTTCATCAAACCGACCTTGGAATTCTGGTATTTGGAAAATGCATCCGTGGCCGCGTCCTTGTACTTGCCGGACTTGATCCGGTCAGCGCCCTTTTTCGTGTCTTTGGCCGCCGAAGCGCCACTTTGCAGCGTATTGATATTGTCCAGGTTTTCCGGATCGAAGAATTGCCCCAAGGGGGCGGAGGTCTGGTCTACCTCCTGGGCGTAGGGGAGCCTGAGGCAAAGGACCAGGGCGACGGCAAAGTAGGCAAGAAGAGACTTTTTCATTTGGACCGCATCCTTTCAAGTTCCTCCGACAGTTCGACCAACGGGCCAACGGCGAGGTACGCGCCGAGGCCGGCGCGATTATACTTCGAAGCTTTGGACAAAAGGATTTGGGAGTACAATTCCAGGCGATCCATGTCCTGCGCCGTTTCCATGTTCCCTAGCACGAAGTCATTCTCCGCGAGCTGGCCATTGAGTTCGGACATTTCCTTGGCGCGGGAATCGTCCAAGGTCCTCAAGGACTGTCCCAGGGCTGAGAGGTTGGCGTCTGCATTATCGGACATATAGACCATTTGGTCCCGCCTGGCCCCGGTCTTCAAAAGGGATGCCGTCCGGATATCATAGGCGGCCTTTTCTCGGGAAGCCTGCTTCCGCTGATCGTCTCCAAGCGAAATCGTTTTGGCCACGCCGAGCTGAGTCAGGCGGGATTGGCTATAGGCCGATTCATCGTCCATGGCGAGGTTATTCACCCATTTCCGCCGGGCCGCATTCAAGTTCTTCGAGGATTTTTTCGCATCGGGAATCCGGTAATAGAGGAGCTTGTCCGTCTTCTGGAAAAAGTTCTCTTCGAGCTTTTCGATAAAGGTGATCGGGTTCTCATCCCAGATATCCGCATGGAGGACGGCATCCGTCCGCTTCGCCACCGTTTCCCAGGCTCTCAGGTTCTCCTCCATCGAATTGGCCAGGCTTGAGGTCAACTGCATCTGCCGGACCATGGACTTGGCCGCGTTCCGGGTCTGCTGGTAGCCGGCCAATAAATTCCCCCAAACCTTAGCCAGGCTCTTTTTGGTGTTGACGTTTTCCTCCAAGGTGAAGTTGCTGCTGACCCCAGGATCGGCTTTTGCCCCCATGGGAAGGAGAACGAGTAATAAGAGGAGAAGGGATCGCAACATCATGGGGTGCTCTCTTTCCG
>JALYSE010000201.1 GCA_030854955.1 Fibrobacterota bacterium
GAGTAGGCGAGGTGATGCGGACCTCGGTGATTCCCTGGGCCCCGCCTGTCCCGGTCTGGGGCAGATACCAGGTGAAGCCGCCGGTGGCAGGAGGCAGATCAGCCCAATACCTCCAACCCACCCCGACCTTGTTGATCCAGATCTGGACGTGTCCGTAGTTCAGATCCGATATCGGAGGAAGGTAGAACGACTTGAAGTCAAAGGTGAAAATCCGGGTGCGATCATAGACGTAGAACTGAATGGTCTGGTTGGGAACATGGTTCCCCAGGTTTCTGGGCGCTCCGGCGGCAGGGCCTTGCACGATGCAGTTGTTGCCTGACATGATCCCGTATTTGCCGGCGGGTACGAATCCATTGTAACCGGAATAGCAGTGTTTCGGATTCTCGTAGCCCAAATGGAAATGACCGTATTCCAAGGGGGCCACCACCGCATAGGCGGTGGGCGTGACCCATTGGAAATAGGCATCGGCGAAAGTGGCGTAGGCCTGATCCTTTATCTGGGCCAAGGAACCATAATCATTGAAGCCGACGTTGACATCCGCCGCCGCGGATTTGGCGAGGGGATGCCCGTCCGGCCTCTCCGAGAGCGGGAGGACCGGCTTTTGGCGCTCGAACAGGGATTCCATGGCCTTGATCTGCTCTAAGGTCGGGATCTTGGGTTCGGCAAGAAAGCCATGGTCCGCAGTTTTGCTCTCGTTTCCCGAAGCCGTTCCAGTTGTAGCGGGATTAATGGTATTCTCATCTCCGTTGTTGCAGCCTGCCAACAGTAGGCCGGCAAGCGCGGAAGAGAGGATGGCCGTCCGGCCGATAATCGCTCGATTGAACATCAGGTACTCCTTTTGGGTTGCGCCGGCCCCGGGGCAATTTCTGCACTGCGACACCGACATCTATTGGACGCGGGTCCCGGTCGAATTGTGTCGAATCCCGATGAGGATCTTCGGAGTGATTTATCCCGCATCGGGCAAGACGGATTCCCGGTCCGGGTCTACCGGGTGGAGCGCCTTGCCCGCCTTCGCACGCTTATCTTCCCCGGACGAGTTTTTTACGTAAAACCCCTTCGGCCGAATGGAGCCTATAGGTATAGACGCCCGTGGCCATCTCTCGGCCTTTTTCGTCTTTGCCGTCCCACTGCATGAGGTAGTTTCCGGGGGCCATTACGCCCGCAACCAGCCGCTTCACCAAATGCCCATCCATGGCGAACAGGTCCAGGCGGACAGGACCACGCTGGGTTACCGCAAAGGGGAAATAGGTGAAGAGGGTCGAAGGGTTGGGGAAATTCTGCCCCAACCCGAAACTCAATGGGCTTCCCGGGCGGAGGGTCACTCCCACCGGAATTGAGGGGTTGGCACGCTTGGTGACCGGCATTATTTCATCACCGTCCTTGATTCCGTAGACGATGAACAGGTAATCGCCCTCGAGCACGGGAAACAGCTCTGCTCTACCCGCAAAGCTGCCGTCGGACTGCTTCGTCAGACCCGCCGAGAAGAAGGGAACCGCCGCCCCCGGCGCGGGGTTGCTGAAGTTGGGCGCGATCAAGGTGAACCAGGCGGAATCCAAGGCAAAGCCCTGCTCGGGAAGCGCACGGATGCGCATGGAGCCCAGGCCAGATTCATAGGTCAGCTGAACGTCCTTCCACTGGACATCCGGGGATTGATCCTGTTGCGAGCCTCCGATGTAAACCTGCCCCATCTGATCGAAATCTTCGGATTCATTGGGCGAATTGTCATTGTCCGCGTTGGCCAGGGGATTCGCTCGCTCCAATCCCACCTGGGTGTTGGCATCGGACCATTGGCGGGCAGCGGCCCAGGCTTGGGTCAGGTTTCCGCCTTTTTCAATTTGCTTGAAGAAGGCATAGCTGAAGCTCCGGCCGCTCTGGAAATAGGCCTGCTTGTCCACCCCGGAGGAGGCGATGACGATCCGGTTCTGGGTGGAGGATCTAAGGGCGGGAAAGAAGGATCCCGAAAAACAGAAGTCCAGGATCAGGACGATGGGCGTGGGATTATAGCCGATGGGATTGCCGTCAGAGCCCGTGTCAAATGCGTCCAACCAGGCGTCGAGGGAGTCGGCGCTGACGAATTCCGTCGGGCTCAGATAGAACTTGCCATTCTGCTTGTCCGCCCGGCCCCCATGGCCGATGAGGGAAAGGATAAGCGGGACGCCCTTCTGCACGCGTTCCCGGTAGCCGAGGATCCTCTCCCTGAGATTGGCGACCGTCATCTCGGTCTCGTCGACGATGTTGCTGTTCTTATGGTAATCGCCGCCGATGCTCTGCCAGCCCACGGGATTCATATAGGTGATGAGGGAATCGGTGAACCCCCTCTGGCGCAGCTTGGAATAGACCCAGTTGCAATTCGGGGCGATGTTTTCGTAGAAATACCGGTTGTCGTTGAAATCGGTTCCCGCAACCACCAAGGCCTGGCCCAATCCCGCCTGGACGGGAATCCACCCAGTATCCGAGTAGGCGGTGTCGCCCTCATCGTCCACGGCCCGGGCGAAAAACCCGTGCAGTCCGATTGCCAGGTCGGTCGCTTGCAATGTGAAATCCGTCGCGGTTCCAATCCGGCCCTGAAGCGTGGAGAAGACCGCGAAGTCGGCGAGGTCGGGGCTGGCCGGAGACGCACCCTCATCCCTGTCGTATGCGGCGGACACGAAGCGCGGCCGGTCCGCCCCACGGATGATGAGACCCACAGGCGATATCGTTTCAATGCGGACCAACGGTTTGCGGCCGCGCACCACGAGGGTGGCGGTGGCTTCCGCGGAAGTATCGCCTTCGTTGTCAACCACCCGCAAGGAGATTCGGTGGGTCCCGATGCCAAGTCCGTCCGTGCCCAGGCTGAAGCCGGAGGCGTTGGCGGCAAGTGGCCCTTTCCGATCGGAAGACCAGAGATATGCCACGATCCTGTCCCCTTCGCCCGCGTTGTCCGAATCGTTCGCCGAGGCCAGGAAGGAGACTGCCGTGGCGGTGTCCCATATCGCGTCGGACGGGATGAGCCTGTCGATACGGCAATAAGGCGCGGCGGTGGCGGCTCCCGCCAGATCGATTTCCAGGGGCGCTTGGCTTCCGCCGTAATGGATCCTCATCGTTCCCGCGAAATCCCCGCCGGCGGGCCGGGTGGGAAGGAAGCGCACCGAAACCGGGACCGAGGCGAGGGGCGGAAAGGCGGTGAGCGGGACCGCCAGTGAGAACGCGGAGTTCACGAAGCGGATGGAGTCGACGGGAACCGCCAAGGGGCCGAGGTTGGCGATCGACAGGTCGAGGGTGCGCGAGGATGCCAGGGGGATGCGGCCGAAATCCAGACCGGCCGCAGCGGGCGAAACCAGGTAGAAGGGGATGCCCACGGCTTCCGGTGAGAAACCGCTGCGGTTTTCAACCTTGTCCACGGCCACGAGCAGAAAGCTGTAAGGGGTGCCGTTCTTCAGGCCGCTGATGGTTTTGCGGGTCGCCTTGACGTCGGTGATGGAGTCGATCCGGACTACGGGTCCGGAGGCGTTGCGCTGGTAAACGAGATAGGCCAGGAAGTCCGGCGACGGGCATTCGGGCCAGGACACCCTGATGCTGCGATCGCCCGCCTCCAAGATGACGGGATCGGGCATCGGAGGAGGGGTCCCATCCGGTATCGCTTGCAGCTCCACCGAGTACGGAGACGGGTTGATTCCCTGGTCCGACGCCGAGATGCGGAACTGCCAGGTCTTGTCGTTTTCAAGGCCCTCCACCGTATAAACAGTATCCAGGGCGGACGCCAAGGAGTCCCGGTTTTCGGTCGGACCGGCGCTTTGTCCATAGTGCACGAAGTATTTTCTGAAATGCGGCTGGGGAAGGCTTTCCCAGCGCAGGGTGACCTTGCCCGATCCCGGCCCGGGCGTGGCGCTAAGGAGGCGGGGGGCTGGAAGGCCGATGGTGAAGGATTGTTCCGACGCGAAGGCCGATCCGGCCTCCTGTTTGTCCACGGTCTGCACGCTCCAGAAATAGGCGCCCGGGGTCAGCCCGGAAAGAAGCCTGGTCGTGGCATGTCCGGTGTTGCCGGTTCCGGGCAGCAGCCGCCGTCCGTCTGCGGATGCGTGCGGGGCCAGGACGTCGGCCAGGCCGGGGGCCGTACCAATCCGGAGATTGTAGCTCAGGGACGCCGGCTGCGTCTCCGGGTCGGAGGCGGAATTCCAGGACAGGGTTGCGGAGCCCAGGCCCAGAACGCTGCGGGCGCCCGAAGGGGAGGCCGGGGCGGCATTCGGCGTAACTAGGGTGTTACGATAGATCCGGGTCACCGTCCATCCGTCCCCTACGGTATTCGGCACCTGGGTCCGGCCAGACACTACGAAGTCAAGGTCCCCGTCCCCGTCCAGATCACCCGCGTCCAGTTCGCCTTTTATGTAGGGATCGGGGGGCATGACGTAGCTGAATTTCAGATCCACGTTCCGCCACAACAGGGTGATGTTGACGTTGGGAGGCAGGCCGGAAAAGTACCGGCCGGAGTTTAGAAGATCCAGATCTCCGTCATTGTCGAAATCGAACCAGGCGACGTCCCCGATCAGGCCGTTCGGGGATTTCCAGAATTGTTCGAAGCGGCCGCCCACCAGGCGGTAGACGAGGGTGGTCGGCAGGTTTTCCGAGCTGCGCAGGTCCGATCCGCCGATGGCGATGTCCAGATCACCGTCCCGGTCGAAGTCGCCCCAGGCCGCGTGCGCGAAGGAAAGGCCAAGGAATTTGTCGTCGGTCCGCACCAGGGTGCGCTCGTCGTTTCGGTACACCGCCGTGTACGCCTTGTTGTTGCCTCCGCCCAGGGTATCGCCGGCGAACAGCACGTCCAGATCGCCGTCTCGGTCGAAGTCGCCCCATTCCATCTCCCCATCGCAGAGGCCCGGCATGGGCGTGCCGGAAACGGTGGTGAAGGCCTGACCCCCATCATTGTGCAGGATCCGGGAAAAACAATCGGGTGAAGACGAAGCGGGTGGATAGTAGGCTCCCCAGGCAAGAATATCCAGGCGTCCGTCCCCGTCGAAATCGCCCCAGCGGGCTCGCATCTTCGAGAAGACGCCCGGCTCTTCCGGCAGGGTGGCCTTGATAGGGACCTCCTCGAAGTCCGCTCCGGCGTTCCGAAAAAGTTTCAGTCGGCCGGCGGTCCCGTAGTTGCCGGCTAACAACACATCCAATCGGCCGTCCCCGTCGAAGTCGCCCCATTCCGGATCCCCGAAATGGGAGTCCAATACCGATACCACGCGCGCCATGCCTCCGGCGCCATCATTACGGAGGAGGCGGCAACCGCGCTTCGTGGTCAGATTGATGTCGGCCGCGCCGCAGGCCACGATGTCGAGGTCACCGTCGTTGTCGTAATCGCCCATACGCGCTCTGCTCCCCGAGAGGGAATCGAGGGCCGGGGCCGCCTGGATGAAATCTCCGCGGACATTGCGCATGAAGATGGATTTGTTGGATACCTGCCCTTGATCATTGGTGGTCGTGCCTGCCAGGAACAGGTCCTGGTTTCCGTCCTTGTCGAAGTCCACGAAAAACGCCACGCTATTCCAGAAGGGTGGGAGAGCTGCATCCAGGTTGTAGAAGTAGCCGCCTTCATTCTGGTATATCCGTGAAAAGTGGGATAAGGCGTTCGGGGCGAATTCCCCGGTGACCACCAGGTCCAGGTCCCCGTCGTCGTCCACGTCCCCGAAGTTCACCGATCCGACATCGGCCTTCGCGGTGCCTCCCAGCGGATTGTTGTCCAGGGTGAAGCGCGCGCCGTTCCGCTTGTAGGTCTGGGTATTGGCCGGGTAGCCTCCATTGACGACAAGGTCGGCGAGCTTGTCGCCATTGTAATCCCCTAAGTCTGCGGATTTGACATCGAAGGTGAAGGTGATGGAGTCGATTTTCTGGAAGACCCCGGCGTTGTTCACGTAGAAACGCCCCCGACTTGTGGAGGTCGCCGAGGAACCGGCCAGGAAGAGATCCAGGTCCTGATCGCCATCGATGTCCTTCATGACCGGAATCGGAAACTGGGTGGGTACCACTTCGCCGGTGGCGTCGCTCCAGATATTTCCTCCATCGTTGTGGAGGATGCGCGTATAGGGGACAGGAGTGGTTTTCCGGTCCACCCTCCATGAGCCGGCCACCAGCAGGTCGGGCTTCCCATCCTTGTCGTAGTCGGCGAATTCGAACACGGCATTGGAAAGGATGCCGGAGATTTCGATACCCAACTCTTTCGGCGCGAAGGCTCCCTTGGCCGGATCATAGCCATAGGTGCTCACTTCTCCGGTATCGCCGGAAAAGATGGGATCCATCACGTAGGACTTCTTATAGGTGATCAGCTCGAAATATCCGTCCCCATCGAGGTCAGCCCATGCCGCAGCCCCCGATTCCGAAGCAGAATTGGCCTTGAAATTCTCGAACGGCCGGTACTTCCCGTTTTCGTTCCGGTAGACCTTGACGTTCTGGACTCCGCCAAGGGATTCCACGCCTAAGAGCATCGCGTCCAGATCGCCATCCTTGTCGAAATCGGCGAAAGAGACGCGTGCTGGGGCTCCGAACCATGAGGTGATGGGAGGCAGGCCGAGATCGGTCTGGCGGAATTCCTGGGCCCCGGCCGGTAAGGTGAAGGCAAGCAATGCCATGAGGGTTCCAGCGAGGGACAAGCCCCCGCGCCGGTTAACGAAGGAGGAAAAACGTCCGAAATCCATTGCAGCTCCTCTTGGGTTTGGATTCATGCGGGTCAAAGCCCGATCAGTAATACCTTGGTGCCGTCGGATACGATGGCTTGGCCGGATTCAGGGTCCAATGCCAAGTGGCCGGCTCCCTTATAACTTGGTATTGGCAATGCGGTCGCCTGACGAGGCTCCTGCGGGTTGAAGATCGTGATTCCGGTGCCGGCAAGGAAGAACCCGTAGCCGGCGAATCTCCCCTTTACCGCGAAAGCGATGCGTTGGACCGGGTCTTCTGCGGGTATGGTGCCGACGGCCTGAAGGTTTTGGTCATAAATGCGGATCACCTTGAGGGTTGAGGCCGGAAAGGTAACGTAGATGCGACCCCCGTGGGTGGCCAGGTCGGAAGGGGAAACGTCCTCAAGTTCAACCGAGGCCGATACCGTGCGTGTCACCTTATCGATCCGGATCAACCGGCCGAGTTGCGCCGGACTATTGCCTTCAATGGCGTAGAATGCGCTTCCCATCGCAACCAACCGTGGAGAACGTTGCAGCGGGACCACTCCGTCCCAAGCGAAACCGCGCAGGGTATCCAACCGTTCAAGGGAAAGATCCTTCTTCCGGTATTCGCCCAAGGCCAAGGTCCCGTCGCCGAGCCGGCCCAGAACAATCAATCCGCCTCCCTCCAACAGCAAGGCGCCGGGTTGCATTCCGATCCCAGTGTTCGAGGCCACGGGTTGGGAACGCCAGTTTCCGATTCTACCCAGGTGCGAATCTTCGGGGTAGGCCAGGAATAAGGCTTGGCTGTCCGCGACCAGGTCTCCCGGCTCGAAGTAGGTGGGGATGGCCTCCCCGTCTCCGTTTCCCAAATCGTGGAAACGTTGCAGGGATGGGACAAAATTGACCAAGGGGATATCGGCTATAATGCCGGGTTGATCGAATCCCATGCTGGGGATGAGTCCCCTGCCGGAAAAGGCCGCGACCGGACCCGGATCCCGCGACCAGGTCAGGGGAAGAACCTTGACGCCTATCACCGGTGATACCCGGATGAGGGTGGAAATGGTGTCCTGGCCATCCATCCTTACCGTGTCCCGGCCGCTCATCCGAGACTTTCCCGACGCGGACATGAAGTAGGTTCCCGTATCCATCGACCCGAAGTTGAAATTTCCCCCTGAATCCGTCACGAGAATACGCGCTCCATTCAGGGTTACGGTCATCCCGCGGACCGGAATGCTGTCCCAATCCGTAACCTTGCCGCGCAGGATTCTTGCAGGCACCCTCACAACGGGACTGTCTATGGGAACGGGATCATCGACATGGCAAAGCAAGGCCTTATGCCGGATCCGCCCATCCTGGGCGATGATTTCCGACAGGCACAATTCGTCCACCCGGTAGCCCCGCACCAGGAACAGCAGGGTCCGGCCTTCTCCCGTGAACTCGGTCTCCAGCACGCCCAGGGAATCGGGATGGCCTTTCCAGATGCGGATCACCCGGCCGGTGTCCTGTTCATCCACCAGGACAATCTCCAGTCGGTCGTAGGTGGAAAGGGAATCGTCCGAAAGGGCCAGCCTGGGATCGTAGGCGTTTTCCGGCGTGAGGAGGGGCTGGTTTTTCAGACAGGCGGCGAACGACATGGCCGCGGCCAGGACGGCGAGGATTCTCAAGGTCCGTACCTGATGGATAGGCTGAAAGGAAAGGCGGGCGCCGGGTGCGCTCCCCCATCCACGTCATAGCTGAGAAAGCTCCCGGCCTCGAAGGACGCCGCCACCAGAAGGTTTCCGAACAGGCTCCTTTCGATCCCCAGGGCGATGAAGGCCCCCGCCACACCGGCGCGGCCCTGATCCCTTTCGTTGATGGTCTGGGACAGGGACCAGTACTCCCCCCTGGGTCCCGCGAAGGCGGACCCGAACCGACTGTAACCCCAATAATACCGTAACTCTCCGGAGACTCCCAGGCCCGTCTGCACAAGGGAATTGCCGCGCGCCGACTCCCAGACCGGGGGAAGGATGGCCCCGGATCCGACCAGGCCCCACCGCTTAAGGTTCCACTGTACGGACGCTTCCAAGGCCAGGGCCGAGGCATTC
>JALYSE010000379.1 GCA_030854955.1 Fibrobacterota bacterium
AGCCCGGTGTGCGCCGCCGTCCTTCGTATGGCTGCTTTTTTTATGACGACCTGATCAAGGAGGAGAAGAAAGGGGGCGGGGACACGCCGCCGGTGGGGAAGCTAAAGCTGTTGGGCGTCAAGGAAGGCGAAGACGCCAAGCAATACGTGAACATGAACGCCGGCGTCTCCGGTCAGGGGACGGACCGACTCATTGAGGCGGAGGTCGAAGGCGCCGCCGACGGGGCCAAGGTGTTCTGGAAGGTCACGGCCGCCAAGGAGAACAGCAAGCGCAATTCCCCCAAGGCGGGCGCGAAGCCCAACGATAAGGGCAAGCTGACGGAGTTCAAGGACGGGATCGCCGAGATTGAGACTTCCGTTAAGGGCGGTAAGACATCCTTCGTGCTGGCCTGCGGCCTGGCGGGCGGGGATAAGTTCACGGTGGAAGCGGGCATGGAGAAGGGCAAGGCGACGATCAAGACCACCGTGTTCAATTGGCGCAAGCTCTACTATCAATTGACCCACCATGAGGATTTAACTCCCCCGTCGATGGCCACGGCGATCAAGAATCTGAAGGAGGTGTTCATCGAATGGGACGCGGAACCCGCGCATAAGCATAAGGTGGGGACCAACGGGAAGGTCATCGTCGGCAACCATAACGCCGCAAACTTCCACGCCTTCCTGAAATCGGACAAGACGAACCAATGCGCGCACATTATCCTGTGCGACAAGCAATACGATGGCCTGGCCGGAGGCAAGAACATCACCACCTCCAAGGATGCGGATTTCACCATGGCTACCGCCATCATGACTTTGGGCAAGCCCGACAAGACCATTGAGGTGCCGAATCCGCCCGTGCAGGAGGGCGCCAAGCTGTTCCTGAGCGGGTCCTGGTCCAATGCCAAGACCGAAAAAAAGGGTACGCTCACGGATGATAAGAGCAAAGTCACCGACGATATCGGTCTTGCGACCTGGGTGGACGAACAGGATTGGGAGATCGAGCTGCCCAAGAACGCCACGCCCGGTGCGGCTTCAATCGTTAAGGTCACCATGGAGTGCACGGCTGCGAGCGGCCCTTGGGGGGGCGACGGCGGATCCGCGCCGCACAACCTTATCGTGATCAAGACCGACGATACCATCCATACCATGTGCGTGTTGCATGAGTTGGGCCATATCATGAACATGACGCCCTTGGCCGGTTCATACCAGGTGCCTCCCGGTCTTACCTTGAACCACAAATTCGCCTACACGAAAATGGGCGGTTCGGGTTCGCATTGCGCATTCGAAATCGACAAGGTCAATAGCACGGCCACCAAGAATGTCGACGGGAAATGCATCATGTTCCACCAGTTGAACAAGAACTGCAAGCTGGTTTATTGCCCGGAATGCGCGCCCTTTGTCAGAGCCCAAGGACTATTGAAATTTCAGGAATTGAAAGGATGAGCGATATGTTGGATGCCCTCTTGTCTGCGTTACCCGATGCCGTATATTACGAACAGCGGGATTTCGGCGCCGACGTGCGCGAAAAACTGCGCGCAAGCGACGTCCCCTTCGCCGGGTACCTTCGCGGAGCTGCGGTCTGGGACCTGGCCGCTCAACCGACATACCCAGTCTATTCCATCACCAAGACCAATACCGAAGACAATGCGGAGATTTACGTCGGCTATGGGAGCGCGGTACTTTCCTCGGTGGAAACGGGCGAACTGCTGGTGCTTCCCATCAATGACGAATCGGGAAAGATGCCCGAGATCGACGAGGCGAAACCTGCGCGTGCACCGTCCAAGCGTCCCCGTGCAAAAACCTATTCCGTGGATGATTACTGGCGTACCTTCACGGCGGAGGATTTGGGTGGTGGCCATGGCGTCTACCAAGCGTTTCTGCGCGCGGGAAATTTCCAGTCCCAGCCTTATCGCTTCAAGGCGATACCCCGCGTCACCCCCCCGCCGATCCGGCCTTTCGAGACTTCCTTGAAATCCAAGGGACTGCCGGGAAAAGGAGAGTTCGGGATCCAAGGCGCGACGTTCACCATGGTTCCTGAATCGATGACGCCCGGAGTAACCGGCCTGACCCTGGTCCATAAAGCTCCCCGTACCGAACACGGCGTTCGCCATTATCCTGTGCATGGAAATTTCCGATTCGCCGGCGAGTGGCCCAAGAATTATGAAAGAATGCCATTGCATTTCCTGATCGGCGTGAAGGGCGAACGGGACCTGAGCTTCAATACGCTTTGGTTGCCGCGGGAGAAGGTCCAATTCAAGGATGGATTTTATTCGGGGCATTTCAGCTTCGACCTGGGAGACCTGTTCATCGCTCCAGGGGATGGCAAATCCAAGCCTCCCAAGGAAGCTTGGATAGGCGTCGTACACCGCGGTTGGTCCGGTCCCATCGTTAAGACGGAGCTTCCATGATTTTCCAATCCGCTATTATGTCCCTTTTGCTTTCCCTGTAAGGGAACTCACCCTATGAAGCGTTTTGTAATCCCACTCAAATCCAGACCAAGGGCATCTGCGGCATGAATCTCGACCCCTTCTCCAAAAACGGCTTCGGCTCCGGACCCGGGAAACCCTCTTCTCGGGATGAGATTTTCGTCAAAAACAAGGGCGGCAGCCTGGGCCGAAAGGGCCCTGCCC
>JALYSE010000202.1 GCA_030854955.1 Fibrobacterota bacterium
GTTATCCGGGTTCTGAGAGCAGTTTCCGGAGACTTCAGCAGGGGACAAGCCCGGCAAAGTCAGGGCAAAGACCAGAGCAGCACCTAAAAACCGCATTTTTGAGCCGAAAACCATGAATCCTCCTGGGTGGAAAACAACTCTAATATACACTGAATTGTAAAAAAAGCGACCCGCCCAAAACGGAACCCCAGACTCAAAAAGCCTGGGCCAGGTCCAAAACCCATTGACTGTTCTCTCTATCAGGGCCATCGATGGCATAATCGAGCCTCAAATTGAAGATGGAGAGCAACGAATACCTTAGTCCCAGTCCAAATGCCTTGCCCTCTCCTTCCGGATTCATTCTTTTACCCACTTCCCATACCCTTCCATAATCGACGAAGGGCACCACCTGGAGATCCATCAGCCATTTCCATTTGCCATCCGGATTGATGAAAGCCGATGAAAAGGGGTTGGAACGAATTTCGAAGGAAGTGAGGTAGTAGGCCGGCTGGATGCCGATCTTAGCGCAGATGCCGGTTGAATCGACCTTTTCCGGGCATACCTTCCGCCACCCAAAACTGCGAACGCTGCGCGGACCACCCAGAAAGAAACGCTCGGAGTTGAGATCACCATCCCCGAAGAACCGGCCACCGTCCAGGCGAAAGGCGAGCTTAATCCGGTCGGTCAGGGGGAAATAATAGGCCGTTTCCACCTCCAGCCAATTGTGGCGTGCGCTGACGGGCACATCGATACCGCTTTCAGTAAGGAAGGAGCCCCCATTTCCCCAGGTCAGCGACTGGCGCGTGCCCCTAACGGGATTCACTACATCGTCGACGAAGCTGAAGAATGAGGAGTTGATGAAATTGAGATCGAAGGCGCGCTCCAGTTGGTTCGTGTCGATCCGTTCGCTTTTTCCCCTCAATTCGGTGGTGCTCACTCCCCGCAACCACGACGAAAAGGAGCGGGAAACCTTACTGGAGTTGGTGATGTCGAAATCCCCCTCATAGGATCGCGCATCAGCCTGCAATCTGCTGTCCTGATACCAATTAGTCACCAGGTCATTATCAAAACGGAGGCTTGTTCCGAAGAACAGGGGCGAGGCGTAGCCAAGATAAACACTTTGTTTCCGTTGCGCCCAAGATCCTCCTGAGCGGACCTCGTGAAGCTGCCCGCGCAGGTTTCCATGGATCCAATTGGCCGCAAGGCCTCCTCCATATTGGGTTTCGTAGAAAACGGACAGGTCCGCCTCTCCGGGCACACGTTCCTCGGTGGATAGGATCAAGGCGCTGCGGCTACCCTGGGTCTCCAAAAGACTGTCCCGCAGCCGGACATAATTGAAGGCCCGGGTCGATTTGAGTTTCCGTTCAAAGCTGGCGATGGTGGATAGACTTACCGTGTCGCCAGACTCGAGGCGCAGGAGATCCTTAAGTAATCGCGTGCTGGTAACACCCGCCTTGCCCGTGGAATCCTCCTCGCGCAGGTTGCGGATTAGCAAGGTATCGAAAACGACAGCGGGGCCAGGATCGACCAGGAACTCCAGGTTTACGGTCTTGGCTGCGGTGTCCGGCGCTAGTTTTTCAGACGAGCGCGAATGGAGGAACCCCCTATCGCCATAGGTGTTCAGAATTTCCCGGCGATCCCGGAAGACAAGATCCTTTTCAAAGAATTTTCCGGTGCGGGAACGCAATTGATCCGACTCGATCAACGGTTGGGAATGATTCGTGGAGATGACCGTCACTACCCCGAACCGGTAGCGCTCGCCTTCCCGGATGAAGATCCTGATATGGTCGGGATCTTTGCCCACCACGGTGTCGGTCCTTGGCGGTTGAATTTTCACGGCCGCGTCCAGGTACCCGATTTCGCCGTAGACCTCCGTGATGGCGCCGGCGGCTTCGTCCACCCAGTCCTCCCAGTCCTCCGAGGACATTTCCATCGGCTTTTCCGGCGCGGATAGGACAGCTTCCAGTTTCCGGCGGGAGACGTGCTCGTTGCCGTCCAGGGTGATGGGCGCGGCGGACCATGAAAACGCGCAAAAGGCGATGATCAGGAAACCTGAAAGAGGAACGGTTGAAGGGCTTTTTCGCAACCGGGCCTACCAAAGATTCCAGAATTTGTAACGGTATCGGATGCCCACCTGTTTGCGGACCTCCCGGTTCTCTTCATTCACCTTTTCCTCGGGCCGGGTCTCGGCGGAAGCCTCCAAGGTGACGCGATCGCGAACACGGCGCTTCCATTCGGAGCTCTTGGAAGCTTTTTCCAAGGGCGGTCGCCATTCCGCTGAAACCTTGTTCTCCCAGGGATTTTCCTCCTTTTTTTCCGGGTGATAACCTGCCTTGGCCTTGAGGCTCATTCCCCACTTTTCGACGGTTTCCACCCCGAAGGCGATGGGCTCTGCGCCGTTCGAGGTGTCGCTCGAGACGGCGCTTCCGATGCCGGAGACGGCCGTTCGCTTGATCCATCCGCCCGAAACGAGGCCTCCCACGCTGGTCAGTTTTTCATTTATGGTGGGTTCCAACAGCACGAATACAGCCTCACCGTAATTGCCCCCGCCCGCCCCTGCCACGTATTGATCCGAATAGCACCCGCGGCTCACGGAATTGATGAGTGCGCTGGGTTCCATGGTTTCCCCAGAATTGCCCCCGCAATCGCTGTCGTAGGTGAAGGCCATTTCGTCCAGACGACCGGCCAGTTTCACGTATACGTTGCAAGTGCGCTTGGTGTCCGGATTGCAGTCCGCCTTGAGTCGCTTTCCTCCCTCTACCGAGATTCGACCCTCTTCCACGGTTGCGTGCTGCCATTTGAGATCAAAGTCGGTGATGTCGTAGGATTGACTGGTCTGCCCCAGTTCGCCGTTTAGAGCGGAGAACTTGCCAGAGAGCAGGGTGTAGGGATAGACGCCCTTGACGCTCACGTCTCCCACGAAGAACATGCGCAGGATGTCTGTATCGATTCGGTTCTCGGCACCCACAGTTTCCAGATCCAACTGAACGTCGAAGGGCTTGACCCGCTTCTTACGCTTATCCGCCTTGACCGTGCGGATGGATCGCTGCATTTCCCGGAAGCCGATCTTATGCTTGAATTGGAAGTTCCGCATCTTACCCTTCACTTTGAACTGGGGGATGCGCGCAACCTCGGCCTGGGCCGGAACGCCTTTGGCCGCTTTGGGGTAAGGAGGTTTGAAATAATCGAGGGTAAGGTTTTCCAGCCGGCCCCGTATGGTGATGGGAGGTTTCGAGGATGCAAACTCGGCGACGCCCACGCGGGCCTCGGCCTTTAGTCCGTCGGAATCGAAGCGCAGATACGCGTGGGCATCGCGGAGGATGAGCTTCTGGATTCCCGGCCAACGGAGGGCGAGATTGTCCCCCCGCAACTTTGCGGTTACCAGGGGGACTCCCGCGAACTCGCAATCGGCCTCCCCGGAAAGGGTGATACCTTGGGTGTTCGTCGCCCGCAGGTCGGGAAAGCGAAGGCGCCCGTCACGCATGGACATGGTTCCGCTGAAGGACTGGGTATCCAGGCCGGGAATGGCGTAGCGGCCTGCGAAAGATCCCGAGTCCAGAATCATCTCCCTGAGGATATTTTTGGTGAATGGAGCGGAGAATTGTCCACCCAGCCGCACATCTTTGATGAGCCCGGCCTGGCCTGGCAATGCCGCGTCGCCCCTCACGGAAAACACACCGTCCAGTTCCCTGAACTCGCGCGACCGGCCAACGAAGGTGATAACCAGACCATTGTCGGAAACGGCCTTGATGGACAGGCCGGGAGCCTTTCCGAGTACGTCGCTAACCTTCACGGTCAAGGTGTCGTTCAACCAGGGATTGACGGTGGAAACGGATCTCATGGTGAGAAGGAGGCTTTCTCCCTGCCCTACCAGGGCCAGGTTCGGAATTGTCACAAGCTTCCGGATTGATCCTAAATCCAAATCATGGAACGCATAGGCGCCCAGGAAACCCGTGGTGTCGGTATATTCCAGCTTTCCGTCCAGGACCCCCTTTTCCACCGGATAGCCCTGGCCCAGGAACGCGTCCAGGCTCGCGGCATCGAACCGAACGGCCTCCATGGAAAAGCTTTGCACGTCCTTGATGCCCAGTTTCCCCAACTGCCAGAACTGCCGCCCCCCCAGACGGACGCCTCCGGAAAAACGCAGTTTGGAGCCGTCCAAGGATACATCCAGGCCCTCAGCCCGAAAAAAGCGGGGATCCCAATCCGCCTTAGCCTCCACGCCCAAATCCTGACCCTTAAAAGCCAGGGAAGCCTTCGCGTCCACCTTTCCCTTCCGCTCCCGCATATCCCACTCGAAGGACCCGGTCACCACCGGCTTCAAGTCCGTCACCTTGGAAAGGCGCGCGAATGGGAGTTTCTGGACGTCCAGGTTTTCCACCAACACAGTCATGTATTTGGACTTGGGCATCGCGTATTCCAGGGAACCGTAACGGGCATGTTTCGTCCGGAACGCCAGGGAGACGTGCTTCCTGGGGGCGGGAACTCCATGCCTGCTCATTCCCCATTCCACTTGGCCGGTGATGGGCCAAATCCCGTCCTTGGTATGGAGCCGAGAGCCGGAGAGGTAATAACCCTTGTTGGTCACGGTCTGAACCGTGTATAGCGAATCCCCGGCCGCACCATAGGCCTGCGGCTGGCTGATCCAGATTTCCGCCCGGAGGCCTTTCCGGCCCGCCTCGCCGCTCACCCGGGCATGTCGGAACGCGAGATTGGTATCCGTCCAGGCATGAACCCAGGCTTCCCGGGGATTGATCGTTCCGGTAAACACCGCCTTCCAGGCCGAATCGGGCTTCTCCGGGGACGACGCGCCTGGAACTGCGGAAGCAATGGCGGCCCGCAGTCCGGAAGATTTCCGCCCTCGGCCGGAATCGGCGTCTTCCACGGGCACCCGGAAGACGCGGCCTTGGAGAATGGAGCTGTCCCGGGTTCGGACCTCGGCCTCCAGGTTCAGGCCCGGATGGATTTTCAGCCGCCGAATTTCCGCGTCCCCCGGTAAGATCCTTTTCCTGCCGATGCGAAGCCGGAAATTACGGGTGTAGCCCGAGAGCGTGGCGGTCAGTCCCGACGGGATGCGCGCGAACCCGCTGTCCAGGGAAGGTAATTGGAACCGGCCCTGCAGATAGGCGTTTTCTCCGGCCTCCCCATTGGCAATGATCGCGATTCGTCCGGCCGAATCCTCCATGTTCGCACTCAGGTCCACTTGTTGAGGGCCGAGTTTCCAGACCGGGGGAGTCCGGAAAGCGGCATGCAAACGCACGACTCTATGTTCGCCGGACTCCAGGGTCACCTGGAATCCGAGGTTTGCCAGGGTGGGCCGACCTTTGCCCGGAAAGAGGGGGCCAAAGGAGGAGATATCACCCAACTCCCCATCCAATGAGTCCCTTCCGATCCTCAAATCGGACTTCCGCCGCTCACCATTGAGCCGCAGAAAGTCTCCGGTGCTCTGCTGAATGCGGGCCTGGTAGCGGACCGATTTCCCGAGCCATCGCGCCGAAACGCGGTAGACGCCGGGAAGATCCAACAATGCGGAATCCCTGCGGACAGGCACCGAGATGCCTGCCGCCTCGATCACAACGCCTTTCGGTCCATGTGAATAGAAAACAAAATCGTGGATCTCCGCCCCGCGGCGGTTCCCCTTAGCCACCTCGATCATGGCAGCCGAGACACGGAAGGCGATGGGGTTGCTCAGATTGGGAAAGGTAGGCGCCTTCCTCCGCTTTCGTTTGCGTTCAGCCTTCAGGCTGTCTTCCCTGCTTTTGGGCAGCATGCGGATGCGCACCGTGTCCGTGCTCACCTTGATGCTCGGCTTCAGACTGACGATGGAAGCCAAGATCCGGACGTCGCTGGCGACCTTGCCGGTCCGCAGGGAAAACCCTGGAGAGGTGACCTCCACGGAATCGGAATAGAAGTTGAGATTCCAACCCAGGATAGGGTTGGTCAAACGGATCCGGATATCCCCGAAGACCAGTTCGCGTTGCAAGTGCTGATTCAACCACATACGGGAAACGACGAAAGAGATAGGCAGGATCGCGACCGGCGACAAAATCAGACCCCACAAGAGCAATCGCTTGGCCTTAGTCATCAGCCCCATTCCGTGTGCAGCATAACCGATTGATTTATAAGGCCTTAAGACACCATGACGTATTGATCCGCCAGAATTCTGCCCCGGGGTCCGGTCCAGCCAACCTTAATCGCCGGCCAAGCCGGCAGGCATTCAAATTACTAATTACGGGGAACCTCCGTCTTATCCGTCCTTAGGGCCTTTTGCCTTTTTTTTCGGTCGAACCGGATGCTATAATCTGGCATAATCCCAGGCCTTTTTGCAACATAGCGCACCATGGAATTCCAACATAAATTGAAACTCGCCGTCGCCTTGAAATACAGGCAGGACGAGGATGTCTCCCCCTTGGTGGTCGCGTCCGGCCGTGGCGCCTTGGCGCAAGCCCTGGTGAAGAAGGCAATGGACATGGACATCCCCATCCATCCGGACGGGGAACTCGCCGAACTGCTGAGCGATGTTGACGTGGGACACAGCATACCCGAGGAACTGTATGAAGTGGTGGCCCAGATCATGGCCATGGTTTACCGCTTGGACTCGTCCCTCGGGCGTAAATTACATGATTGAATGCAAGGTTGATTTGACCAGTTGCAAGGAAATACCGGTTTGTAAAAAACCCACGAAGTGTTAATTTATACCACTCGGGAAGTGAGAGGGGATTTGTTTGGAAACCCAGTCTAAGAACGCATCGGGATATTCCGTCAAGCTTCCGAGCGATTTGGAATATATTCCCCCTTTGCGCCAGTTCGTGGCCGAAATCGCCAAGGTCGAGGGCTTCTCGAAGAAGTTCTGCTTCCGCACGGAAATCATCGTCGATGAGCTCGTCACCAATGGCATCATCCACGGTTCCCAGGACGTCCATACGTCTATCACCTTGAACGCCAGGTTCGAGGACGGGGCACTGAACCTTTCCGTACAGGACCAAGGCGGGTCGCGCCAGAACCTTGAGAACCTGAAGCGGGCTGTCTACAGCCCCAAGCCACCTTCCAACGACAGGAAAAAGGGCCGCGGCCTAGTCATCGTCCAGATGCTCAGCAGCGAGGTCAAAATCGACCTGGGAGAGGACGGCAAGACCCAGGTCCACGTGGTTAAGAACAAGGATTCGGATGAAGCCCAGGCCCAAAAAGAAAAACTCCTCTATGAAAGCGACCTATGAGGATTACCCAGCAAGTCAGCGCGCATGATGAGCGCATTGTCCTCCTCCATTTCGAAGGGGACTTGAACGCCATCGATTGCGACGCGACCAGCAAGATCTTCCAGGAGATCATCGACTCCAAGAAATACTTCATCGTGGCCATCATGGAAAACGTAACCTTCGTGTCCTCCCCCTTCCTGGGCGAGTTGATGGGTTGCAAGCTCCGCCTGGTTGAAAAAGGCGGAAACATGGTGATTGTCGGCCTGAACTACGACCTCCGCGAGCGACTCATCCAGATGGGCGCGGACAAGATTTTCCAGTTCTACCCGGATACCCATACCGCCTATAACCATTACCATTGGGAATACACCCAGACGGCGCAGGTGGTCAGCATCACCCTGCCCCCCAAACTGCAATCCGTCCCAGCCGTCCGGAGGTTCATCGCCGGCATCGCGAAGCAAAAGGGCTATACGGCCCGTGATGCCTTCCGCATCGAAACCATAGTGGATGAAATCGCCAACAACGCCATCGAGCATGGGGATACGACCCAGCCGGAAATCTCAATCGAGCTCCGCATCGATCGCAAAAAATTCGAGTTGCTCGTTCGCAACAAAACGAAGATGGACAAGGCCAACCAGTTGAAGTACGTGCTCGAAGCCAATAGGGAAATGGCCCAGACCGGGGATACCCGGGGACGCGGCCTGGCCTTGGTCAAGTTGATCAGCAATTCCATCAACGTTTCCATAGGCAATTCGGGCACCGAAGTGAAAATCACGAAAATGCGGGAGGATAGCTAGACCATGGACACCCAAATTGAACTCCAGATCTCTGACCTGGATAACGTCCCGCACGGTAAATTGATCAAGTTCATGGGAGACCTGGACGCGACGAACGTGGAATCGACCCTGGACCAGGTCACCAAGCTGATCAAGGACGGATTCGTCAAAATCGTGGCCGATTTCAGAAATCTCCGCTACGTGAACAGCACCGGATTGGGCATCCTGCTCCATTTCAGCAAGACGGCCAAGGAGAAAAGCGGCTGTTTCAAGATCGCCAACGTGAATGACAATGTCTACGAAATCATCGAGATCATCGGCGCCAACACCCTGTTGGATATTTACGACAATGTCGAAGAAGCCATCGCATCCTTGCAGGCCCGGAAGTAAATAGAGGTTGAGGGTTAGGGTTCAGGGGTGGCTCGGGAAAGTCTTCCCGAGCCACTTTTTTTATGCCCCCAGAGTGGCGGCAACGGCTGCTCTGCCTTGGGCCCAAGCCGCCCATTTTCCCGTTTTGCCTCCCTTAACCCTTTATTTTCCCTATCCCCAAGCCTTTTACAGAGTAAAGCCCTCTTCGGGCCCCCTCCCCTTGTAACCTTCGGCTCACGTTTTTACTAATTTAGTGCCGCTTTCAGGGTCCTTCGCGTGTTCACGGGAATGGACTCTTTTCAATAGAACAAAAGGATCGTTATGAAGCGCATTTTG
>JALYSE010000203.1:0-4941 GCA_030854955.1 Fibrobacterota bacterium
TCCGTGGATGAGGTATAGGCCGACCCCTTAGTCGCGGGAGCTGAGGAGGCGTACGGTACGGACACAACCGAATCGGCCGTGACCGGCGCCGGAGCCCGGGATGCCACCGGCGCGGCGGCATCCACGGCGGCCTGATTCATCAGGGTCGTACCACCAAAGGCAGTGGGTTTCGGGCTGGCTTCTTTTTCATCTTCCCACGTTATTGACATGCTTCGCACTCCTCACCATTGATAATTGAACAAGCTGCTTTGGCCGAGGCTGCGTCTTGCGCGGCTTCGAGTTCGGCCAGGGCGCGGGCCGATGCGGCCGCTACGTCGATGGCGGCCGCCGAAGCGGCCACTTTCGATGGTTTCGCGGCCTGGGCCGCGTCCATCGGATCCTTCACGATGCTGGGCTTGATGGCCGCGCCCGCGATGGACTCTTCCTTTGACTTTCCGTTCAGACTTCCTGGTCCGGCGAGCACGTCCACTAGCGAAACCGCGTTGGTGCCGCGGGTCTTGTCCAGGGTGGACTTCTCAGCGTTGGTGGCCCCAAGGGAACGCAGGTAGTACGTGGTCTTGAGACCGGCCTGCCAGGCCAGCTTGTACATCGTATCCAACTTCTTGCCCGAGGGCTGGGCCATGTACAGGTTCAGGGACTGGCCCATGTCGATCCACTTCTGGCGCTTCATGGCGCAAGCAATAAGCCATTTGGGCTCGATATCGAAGGAGGTGAGGAAGATTTTCTTCACTTCTTCGGGGATGCGCTTGATTTCCGCCAGTTCACCGTCGAAATACTTCAGGTCATCCACCATGGCCTTGTCCCAGAGGCCCAGCTTCTTCAGCTTTTCCACCAAGTAGGTGTTGATGACCGTGAACTCGCCGGAAAGATTGCTCTTCACGTACAGGTTCTTGTAGGTGGGCTCGATGGACTGGGATACCCCGATGATGTTGGAGATCGTCGCCGTAGGAGCGATGGCCATGGTATTTGAGTTGCGCATGCCCCAGAGCTTGATATGCTCGCGGACCGGGCCCCAATCCATGCTGGCCTTGTTGTCCATGAGGACGGGTTCGCCGCGCTCGGCCGCCATGATTTCCACGGTGTCGATGGGCAATAGGCCCTTGGACCAGGAAGAGCCCTGGTAAGAAGGATAGGTGCCGCGCTCCTTGGCAAGCATGGAACTGGCCATGATGGCGTGGTAGGAAATCACTTCCATTGATTTATCGGCGAATTCGATGGCCCTGTCCGAGGAGTAGGCGATACCGAGTTCGTAGAGGGCATCCTGGAATCCCATCAGGCCGAGGCCCACGGGGCGATGGCGCAGGTTGGAGTTGCGGGCCTGCACCACGGGGTAGTAATTCAGGTCGATGACGTTGTCGAGCATGCGCATAGCGATGCCGACCGTCTCCCCCATCAGCTGTTCGTCGAGCTTGCCGTCCTTGATATGATTCAGCATGTTGACGGAGCCGAGATTGCAGACCGCGATTTCCGCTTCGCTCGTGTTCAGCAGGATTTCCGTGCACAGGTTGGAACTGTGGACCACGCCGGCATGGCGCTGGGGCGAACGGACGTTGGATGGATCCTTGAAGGTCATCCAGGGATGGCCGGTTTCAAAGACCATGGTGAGCATTTTGCGCCAGAGGGTGAGGGCGCTCATCTTCTTGAAGGTCTTGATGCGTCCCTGACGGGCTTCCTCTTCGTAATGCTTGTAACGCTTCTCGAAGGCCTGACCGTACAGGTCGTGGAGATCAGGCACTTCATTGGGGCTGAATAGGGTCCACTCCCCTTCGGCCAGCACGCGCTTCATGAACAGATCCGGAATCCAGTTGGCGGTGTTCATGTCATGAGTGCGGCGGCGGTCGTCGCCGGTGTTCTTGCGGAGTTCCAAGAACTCCTCGATATCCATGTGCCAGGTTTCGAGATAGGCGCACATTGCGCCCTTGCGGCGTCCTCCCTGGTTCACGGCCACGGCGGTGTCGTTGGCCACCTTGAGGAAGGGGATTACGCCCTGGCTTTTACCGTTGGTGCCCTTGATGTGGGCCCCGAGGCCGCGCACGTTGGACCAGTCATTGCCGAGTCCGCCGGCGAACTTGGAGAGCATGGCGTCGTCCTTGATGGCGCTGAAGATGCCGCCCAGGTCGTCCGGAACCGTGGTTAGGTAGCACGAGGACATCTGCGAGTGGAGGGTGCCCGAGTTGAACAGGGTGGGCGTCGAACTGGTGAAGCGGAATGCCGAGAGGATTTCGTAGAATTCGATGGCGCGCTTTTCGCGGTCCACTTCGTTCAAGGACAGGCCCATGGCCACGCGCATCCAGAAGGCCTGAAGCAGTTCGATAGTCCGGCCGTCCTCAAGGTGCACGAAGTACCTGTCCACCAGGGTCTTGAGGCCCAAGTAGGTGATGCCGAGATCGCGGTCGGGCTTGAGGGCCTTGCCCATGCGGTCCAGGTCGAATTCCAGCATACGTTTGTCGAGCAGCTGGGCGTCGACGGCTTCCTGGATGTAGTCGCTGAAATAGGCGGCGTAGCGCTTCTTCATCTGCGCCTGGGTCAGACGTTCGCCCAGGACTTCGTCCCGGATATCGTCCATGAGAATGCGGGCGGTGACAAAGCTCCAGGCCGGATCCTCTTCGATGTGGGCGCAGGCAACCATGACCATGGCCTTGCTGACGTCCTTTTCGGGAATGCCCGGGAACAGGTTGGCCATGGCTTCCTTGAGGATGCGCTCTTCCGGGACCACGTTGGTGTAACCGACACAGGCTTCCTTGATGACTTCTTCCAGGCGGGCGCGGTTAAGGGGCTTGATATTGCCCTTGGCGTCGGTTACGGTGTATTCGATGGCGGGGGCGGCGGGAGCGGCGATGGCACCGGATTTGGAGGCCTCGCGGGCGCGGGCACGCTCCTCGCGGTAGAGCACGTAGCGCTTGGCCACTTCCGGGCGGCCGACGCGCATGAGGGCCAGTTCGACCTGGTCCTGGATATCTTCGATATGCCAGGTGCCACCGTTGGGACGGCGCTTGACGAGAGCGGCGAACACGAGGTCGGCGATATGCTGGACCTCTTCCATGATGCGGGCGGTGGGGGCTTCCAGGCCTTCCTGCGCCAAAAAGGCCTTGGTGATGGCCTTGACGATCTTTTCGCCCTTGAAGCTCACCACGGTGCCGTTACGGCGTTCGATCTGGTACTTGGTGGGGTCCAATCCCGACGCTATCGTACCGACCGCATCCACCGTGCGCACCGACTCCTTTTCAACCATGGTCATGCTCATCTGCCTTCTCTCCTCTTCCTGCTTGTCCCGTAATTCCCGAATGTCCCCGTCGCCGCTTCCGACTTCTCCCCAAGTGCCTTGTTGGCGCTTATGAACTTTTGGCTGTTGTCGGACTTTGACGACTTGTCGATGTGATGAAGTGTAGTGTTTTTAAAATGCGTTAGCAACCAGATCATGGGGTTTTTTTTTGGGTGGACCACAAGATATTGTGGAAAGCGCCTAGAATGAGCAAAAACAAGGACTTAGCCGGAAGGGGTTCCAAAGGGGGTCTGGAAGGGTCGTTTGGAGAGGAAAAGGATAGCCATTAACGAGGGGTCTTCAATCAAAAAACTTTTCAACAGTATCCACATATAAAGAAAGAAGAACGGTTTGCGGGTTATGTGAATTCGATCTCTGAAAGTGAGCGGAAAATAAATCTAGACGCACATTCTATCCACATCCCCCGTCGGTCCAGAAAGGCCCCGGAATCTCCCAAGATCCCTAGCCTCGGGCACTTGTGCCCCCGACCGGGAACCCACCTCCAATTTTCCCCGGTTTCGGTATTTTCTACTTTTATCCGGATGAGATTATTGAAATTTCGAGCCCTATTCCGCAATTTTAGCGGAAATTCGCCATTTTTACCCTTACTTCCCATAGCCTTTCTCACCTTGGGACTACTCGGTTGCGAGGAGAACAAGCCCCGGACCTACTCGGAAGTGGCCTTCAAGCCGCTGGTGGCGCCCATGATGGGCTCGGCGGCGATGTCCGGAGCCGGTATGCCCCCCACGAATGCCAGCCCGGTGGACATCAAGGTATCCTGGGTGTTACCTGAGGCGTGGATGGTGAAGGATTCGGCGAACGCAATGCGCATCGGCAGCTTCTCGGCCGGGGATCCCGCCGTGGCCAACGTGGGCGAGGCGGACCCCAGGGCCGTGGACGTGTCCGTGGTACAGCTGGCCGGAGACGGTGGCGGCCTCAAGAACAACATCCTGCGGTGGATGGGCCAGATAGGGCTCAAGGCCACGCCCGAGGAGATGGATGAAATCGTGAAGACGGCGACGCGCTTCAAGACCGCCACCGGACAGGACGGAATGTATGTGGACCTGACGGATAAGCTCTCCGGCGACATGACCCAGTCCAATACCATTTTCGGCGCGGTGGTGCAGACCGAAGAATACACGGTTTTCGTGAAGGCCATGGGAGAACACGCGCGCGTGCTCGCCCAGAAGGCCATCATCATGACCTTTTGCGAGTCCCTCAAGATCGCGGGGCCCAAGTCATGAGCGAACGGATCTCATCCTATGATACCCGCGAGGCCATGGGCCCGGGTCCTGACGGCAAATCCTCCTGGCGCCAGAAAGCCGCGCGCCACCCCGTAACCAAGGCCGTTCTGCACCCCCTGATCACCCTGGGCTGCCTTATTATCCTGTTCGCCCTGGTCTTCTTCGGGACGCTTTATCAGACCGATCACGGCCTCTTCGAAGCCCAGAAGAAATTCTTCGGTTACGGCTTTGTGCTCATCGGGGGCTTCTTCCCCCTCCCCGCCGCGAGCCTGGTCATCTGGGTGATATCCATCCAGTTGGCGGTGATGATGATCGTGCATCTGGGCTGGAAGCTCAACAAGATCGGCCTATGGATATCCCACGGCGGCATCATGGCCCTGCGGGTGGGCGGGTACATCACCCAGATGATGGCGGTGGAATCACAATTGACCTTGG
>JALYSE010000203.1:4951-8642 GCA_030854955.1 Fibrobacterota bacterium
AGGCGAGACCGGCCATTTTACCACCTCCTATCAGGATTATGAATTGGCCTTCTGGGAAGCCAAGGGAGACACCAACCACGTCTTCGCCTACGACGCCCGGGCTCTAAAGCCCGGTCGGGAACTGGACGTCACACCCTATAAGTCCAAGGTGAAAATCCACGCCTATTACCAGAATAGCGATGCTTTCACCACCCGTGCCACCAATGGCCCCGTGTACATCAACGGTTCCGGCATCGGCATGCTGGAACAGCGGAAGCCGGAAAAGGAAGTGACCCAGAACGCCCCCGGCCTCATCTTCACCCTCAAGGAGGAAGGCAAGCCTGATCGGGAAGTGCTTCTCTACGGGCAGGAGCTTAATCCTCTCATCCTGACCTTGGACGGCAGGAGGGTGTTCGCGCAATTCCGTCTCAAGCATTATCCTCTGAACTTTTCCCTGCGCCTGACGGACTTCATCAAGAACGTGCATCCGGGGACGGATATCCCCAGCAGCTTCGAAAGCAAGGCGGAACTGACGGAGAACGGATCCAGCCGCCCAGTCAAGGTGTGGATGAACAATCCCCTTCGCCATGGAGGCTATACCTACTTCCAGGCCTCCTACGCCCAGGCGAAAGGCATGGCCGAGAAATCCACCTTCGCGGTGGTGACCAATCCCGGGCGCCTGGTGCCCTATATCTCCAGTCTGGTGGTCTTCGGCGGCCTGTTGCTGCATTTTCTGATCAAGCTGATTCCGTTCATCCGCAAGGAGGCCGCCAAGTGAACCGCACCATTTCATTCCGGGCCCTCTCCTTGGCAATATCGCTTACCGCCCTCGCCAGCGCGCAGGACAAAGGCTCTAAGCTCTCCGTAATCCCAGATGAAAAATTCGACTCTCTGTTCGAGGCCTCTCAAAAGATGCCCGGCAATGCGTCTAAAGGATCAGCCGCAGCGCCGGGTGCGACCGTGGACACCGATGACGTCCTTCCGGACGGCCACCCGCCGCTTTCGGAGGCTCAAGGCAAAGCCGCACCTTCCATTCTGCCCCAGACCGGAGCCACTCCGCCTGCTTCCCTGGCCGATGTCAAGGCCTTGGAAAAGGTGCCGGTCCTGCACGAGGGACGACTCAAACCCATGATCACCTATGCGCGCCACATGCTGCTGCAATTCTCCGGCAAGACCACCTATGAGAAATCCTCCGCCATGCAGGTGATGGCCCGCATCCTGTTCACGCCGGAACTGGCCGGGGACAACCGCATCTTCCTGATCAATAATCCCGAAGTGGCCGAAGCCCTGGGCATAGCGGCGGAAAAGCACCGCAGGTATTCCTTCCTGCAACTGGAAAAATCCCTGCCCAAGCTGCAAGAGCTGGCGGAAAAGGCCAACGCCGTGCAGGACGAGAAACGGGACATCGTGCAGAAGGAAGTGCTGCGCGTATTCGGCAACATGGTGGAGTTCGTGAACCTGACTCGCACGCTTTCCTATACCCTGCCCAATCCCATGTACACGGTCACCCTGCCCGAAACGAAGACGCAATTGGGACTGAGCAAGGATGAGTCCGTCTATTCCTTCTGGGACTTGATGACCACGGCCCAGGGGATAGCCCGCATCCTGGAAGGAATCGGCAACCGCGGAGAGGCGGAACGCACCCCCATGGAGCGGGAAATCATCCAGCTTTCCCAGGCCATGTACCTGAATTCCCAGGCGTTGCAACCCTCCCCTTACCGCATCTTCCCCATTCCCGCCGCAACGGTCGCGGTCACGGGCCTCCCGACCTGGATAAGCCCGCCGGAAATCGTGGCGGTGCCAGAACAATTGCAGTCCTTCCACAAAGAGCTGTCGGCTTGGAGCGCCGCGACCAGGGCCTATCGGGCCGGGGACCAGGGCGGGTTCGATTCCGGCGTCGGGGAATACCTGGCCGCCATGGACAATCGCGCCTTTGAGCAATTGTCGCAAACGCATTTTCCCCTGGAAGTCCTCTACCAGAAAGGCGAGCCTTTCTACTGGTCCCTGGTGGCCTATTGGCTCGCCCTGCTTGGTTGCTTCGGCTTCTTCCTGACGCGCAAACCGTGGCTTTACAAAGCGTCCATGTATATTTTTCTGACGGGCTACGCCATCCATGTCCTAGGCATCGTCAGCCGCACCATCATTATGCAGCGTCCTCCGGTCACCACCCTTTACGAGTCCTTCCTCTTCGTGGGGGCGATTTCCATCCTGGTCGCGCTCTTCATCGAACGCTTCAACAAGAGGGGCATCGGCCTGCTGGTGTCCTCCCTGCTCGGGGTCATTCTTCTGCATATCGCCAACCGTTACGCCACCGAGGGAGATACCATGCGCATGCTGGTGGCCGTGCTCGACAGCAATTTCTGGCTCTCCACCCACGTGGTCACAGTGACCATCGGCTACTCCGCATGCATCCTGGCCGGCGCCATCGGCCACGTCTGGCTCATCCGGGCTTTGGTCCCTGGCGGCGCGGACAAGCCGGAGCGCCTCAAGGAAATCGCCAAGATGATCTACGGCACCCTGTGCTTCGGCCTGCTCTTTTCCTTCATCGGGACCGTGCTAGGCGGAATCTGGGCCGACCAGAGCTGGGGCCGGTTCTGGGGTTGGGACCCCAAGGAGAACGGCGCCCTGTTGATCGTAATCTGGTGCATCATCATGCTGCATGCCAAGCATTGGGGCTACATCCGCAACCTGGGTATTGCGCAGGGTTCCATTTTCGGCGCCATCGTGGTGGCGCTGGCATGGTTCGGAGTGAACCTGCTGAACGTGGGCCTGCATTCCTACGGCTTCACTGATGGGGCGTCCAACAAGCTGTTCGCCTATTGCGGCGGGGAACTGCTCTTCATGCTGGTGACCTTCGTAGGCCTCAAGCTGGGCTGGGGTTCCGGCCCGGCCAAGTCCAAGGACACATCATCCCAGGGCATAAAGGCCACCTGAGTCGAATGTCTACCAGAGGGCGGAGATGAAATCATCGAGGCGGCGCCGAACGGATTCATCGCCGATCATGAAATTCAGACCCACATAAGCGAAGAGACCATCCTCGTCGATGCGCATGCCGCGCACCAGGCAGAGGATTCGCAACTCCTTTTGCGAGGATCCGATGGCCAATTCCACGCGCGTTTCCATCTGCAGGGCGATGCGTTCCTTGGAGCCGGACCGGGGCGGATCGTTATCGGTAAGGACGTAGAAGTTGCCGCCCTTGGAATCCAAGGTATCCAGCAAACCATCGAATCGGCGGTTCGCGAGATAGAGGCGGACCGGGCAGAAGGTGCTAATTTCTTCTACCGGGTTCAGTCTTGGTATGACACCATCCATAGGCACAGTGATTCAATTCTAGGTGTGGCATACCGGGTCCGCCACCTCAAAACACCACGTTGGGGTGCTGCTATTTGGAGAAAATGTCTTACTTGGGGATTTTCAGGGCCCGGAGCTTGCGCTGTTATGGGTGTTCCGCCCGTGCTCAACCCTGCCGGGAACGCGCCGCATTTGCGGATAAGGTAGGCAAACCCACCCGCAACCTCCCGTAGCTATTGGGCAACATGCCTCCAAGGCTTTCCCCAGGGTTACCTTGGAGTTACCTCAGGGCCGGTGTAAGCGCTCACTTCCGCCGACCTGGGAGTGATTACCTGGCGTGTTTGCCGCGCCAGGCAGGGGATGATTAAGCGGAAATCTCCGTAAGGGAACGGCTCTTGGCCTGAAGCATGGAGGCATGTTC
>JALYSE010000380.1 GCA_030854955.1 Fibrobacterota bacterium
AACCGCGACCACGCAGGACCTGACCGGGCAAACCGCGACCACGCAGGACCTGACCGGGCAAACCGCGACCACGTATCGCCTGGGTTACCGGTTCGATTTCGGCGATCCCCTGGACGGCATCTCCCTGGAAACCGATCCCGAAGGCCTGGCTTCCCTCAATATCTCGGCGTTGTTCCAAGGCATTCCGGGTTGGCGCAAATGGATCTGGGAGTTCGCCATGGAGCGGCTCAACGCCAAGCCGGCTCAGGCCGCGCGCCAAGCCCTTTCCGACCTCGCCCCCGCCTGGTCGGCCTCGCACGACCCGTCCCTTTCCCCAGCCGCAGCCTTGGCCCAGACGCTTGCCTCCCGGCCGGATACCGCAATCCAGGCCTTGACCCTACCCACGGTCTGGCCCGCCCATCTCCAAATCCACGTCTTCGTGCGCGGCTCAACCGGGCGTCGCTTTCTCCTGCATATCGATCCGGCCTGCGGGGATGCGGAATTGTTCTCGGCCGCCCGCCGCCTGCTCTTCGGGGAGAAGCCGGGGAACCGTCCCTGGGCCCCATGGGCCGCCGCTGTGCTCGCCGATCTGGGCGATGTTCCGTCCATACTATCCTGGCGTGGCCTGAGCTTCGGCCCGGATCCCCTGGGCACAGCGGGCCTGTCCGGCTCCCGGGATTCCGGCGCGGACGCGCCCGGCGCCTGCTCCTGGTTCGCAGGGGAGGGAGCAGCGGCGTTCCAGCGCCGCCTGGCTTCCTTCAAGGCGCGGCACGGCCGGGATTCGGGACCGAAGGCTTCTGCGGGATCCAAATCCCTGGACGGAGCCGGGAGCGCCGCTGCGGAGGCCAAGACCCATGCGGCCCTCAAATCCCTTTTTTCCAAACGACTCCAAGTGATGATGGACGCCTGGCACGTTCCGGAGCGGCCGCGCCAGGAAACTGCCGTGTTACGTGAGTTCCTCGCTTCCGAATGGCTGCCGGAAATGTTCACCCAGGCTTACGGCGAGGAGGCCTTGCTGCGCGCGGAAAAGGATCTTCCTCCGCCCAGGCCGGCCGCCATGCCCAAGGCCGGCAGTCAGGTGAAATCCCTGGCTTCCCTGGGACAAGCGGTCACCCGGGGCGGGGAATCGAACGCTTGGGCCGGCTTTGCCCTCTGCCTGGGAGCCGCCCTGGTTTCCCGCCGGACTTTCTCAACCTGGTTCCGCTTCTTCGCCCAGCCCCCGTTGGATTCCAAGACCGCCCTCTCGGACCTGCTCGCCAAGGCCTCGGCCTTGCCCGATTGGGAGGCGCTCCTGTTGTCTCCCCGCTTTTCCGCATGGGTCGCCAGGAACTGGGAGGGGAAGCTTCCGAAGGAATCGAAAACCGGCGAAGAGCTCAAAAGCGGCGGATCCGAAGACGCGTACCAGCCGGTTACCTGGCCGGGTGGCGAGGCAGAATTGATCGGGGAATGGAATGCAACCCGGGATGCGGCCGAGCGTATCCGCAAAGGCGCGAAAGCCTTGAGGGATCACTTTTGCGCGCGCATCAATGGATTGGGCCAAAGCGTGGCGGGGCTGCCCAAGGACATCCGCGCGGCCCTGGATACCCTGGACAGGAACGTTCCGTGGATTGCCAAAGCCGAGGCGGAACTGGAACTCGAGCTGTACGTCAACCGCGTGGCGGGAAAATCCGGAGCGGTGGGTACGGTGCCGGAAGCCAAACCGGATCCGGAAAAGATCGAACGCCAGGGCCGCCAATTGAAGGACCTGGGCGGAAGGTTCAAAAAACTCTGAAATTAGGGTACGGGGACACCGAAGCCGTTCCAAGCGCCTTAATAACGGATTCCCGGCGGAATTCATGTCGGTTGTATGAACCTCACTACAATTTATCTTCCCTTTGTCTTTGCATCCCTTCCGCGAGGCGAGGCCGACATGTTCACAGCCGTATTCCGATTCACGATCATCACCCTGCTGGGTCTGTCGTTTTGGAATTGCAACCTCTCCGATTCAGGCCGGGATCTGTCCGACAGGAAGGATACCTTCAAGAACGATACTCTCATGAACGATGATCCCAGCTCCACGGGACCTCGTCTCAACCACGCCCCCACCATCGGCCTGGGCCTCAACAACGTGAGCATGCTGGAAGGGGAAAGCAAGACCATCACCCTGCGGGCCAAGGACGAGGATGGCGACCCGGTGAAATTCTCCATCCAAAACCTCGACAGTCTGCGCGCCCTATTCCCCGACGGCGCCAAAGCCATTGAGGTCGTCACCGGCGGGGATTCCCTGGTCATCGGATTCCTTCCGGGCCCGGCCAAGGGCAATTACCGGTTCCGCATTGCGGTCACCGATACCGCCGGCGGCATCGAAATCCAGATCCTCACCATCTCCGTAGGCAAGGTGAACCGCCCGCCTTCGATCGCCTTCGCGGCTCCGGCCACCGGCACGGCGTTCAAGATCAAGGAAGGCAGGACCATTAGTCTACGCATCGTGACCGAAGACAAGGATGGCGATGTGGCGACCTTGGAAAGCCTTTCCAATCCACCCTGGCCGCGCTGTGGCCAGGGAAGCTACGATACCAAGACCGGCACGCTCACCTTCACGCCTTCCTTTCAATGCGTGGGCGCTGGGG
>JALYSE010000204.1 GCA_030854955.1 Fibrobacterota bacterium
ACACTATTGGACGCGCCCGTCGACATCATCCTGTTGGACAACATGGATGACGCCACTTTGAAGGACGCCATCTCCATGGCGCGCAGCCGCGCACCCCGCATCAAGCTGGAGGCGAGCGGAAACATGGATCTGGAACGCGCACGCCGCATCCGTGATTTCGGGCTGGACTACATTTCCGTGGGCGCGTTGACCCACAGCGTGAAGGCGTTGGATATTTCCCTGGATATAATCGGAGAGATTACGAAATGAAAAGCAAGGGCGCGCTTCGCCTGGCCGTGGACATAGGCAATACCAATACCGTGATCGGACTATTCGACGGCAAGACCATCGCGCACCGGTGGCGCCTCGCCACGCGCAAAGACACCACGGTGGATGAAATCGTCATTTCCCTGCACGGTTTGATGCGCTCGGAAAAGGAACGCGAGGACATCCGCGCCACCGCATTGGCGTCCGTGGTTCCGGCACTGGACGACCTCTGGGTCCGCGCCTTGGAGGAAGTATTCGGAATGGCGCCGCAAGTGCTCGATTATTCGAATTGCCTGGGCCTGCGTCTGGACTATGAAATCCCCCACCAGATTGGAGCGGACCGGTTGGCCAACGTTTTGGGCGCGCACGCTCTGGGTCACAAGCAAGGCGTGGTCATCGACCTGGGAACCGCCACCACCTATGACGTCTTCGGGGAGAATGCGTATTTCGGGGGCATCATTTGCCCCGGCATCCAGAGCTCCTTGCGCAGCCTGGCCCAGAGCGCGGCCAAACTTTCGGAAGTTGAGTTGCGTTGGATCGACAAGGCTGTCGGTAAAACCACCGATGACGCTTTGCGCATCGGAATGCTCCAGGGTACCTTGGGCCAGGTGGAGTATCTCCTCAAGGGCATTTTCGCCGAAAAGGGCATGCGTAACCCCTCCGTGATCGCGACGGGCGGGTTGGCGCCCCTGCTGGGCGGGCGCTCCAAGGCCATCCACGCGGTGGAACCGGATTTGACTTTGATTGGAATCAATCACCTGCTGACCGGCAGGGCTGAAAAAGGAAAGAAAAGCAAATGAAGAGAATCATGGTAACGGGCGGGGCGGGTTTCCTGGGCTCCCATCTATGCGAACGTCTCGTGGAGCAGGGAAATGACGTGGTCTGCTTGGACAATTATTTCACCGGCGCCAAACGGAATGTGGAACACCTCCGCGCCCGCGGCAATTTCGAACTCATCCGGCACGATGTGACCATGCCCATCTTTCTGGAAGTGGACCAGATTTACAACCTGGCCTGTCCCGCATCGCCCATCCATTATCAATACAATCCGGTCAAGACCATCAAGACCAGCGTAATGGGGGCCATCAACATGCTGGGCCTGGCCAAGCGGGTCAAGGCCCGGATTCTTCAAGCATCCACCAGCGAGGTGTACGGGGATCCGGAAATCCATCCCCAGAAAGAGGATTACTGGGGGCATGTGAATCCCATCGGATTCAGGTCCTGCTATGATGAGGGCAAGCGCGTCGCTGAGACCCTCTTTTTCGACTACAAGCGCCAGAACAAGGTCGATATCCGGGTCATGCGCATCTTCAATACCTATGGGCCCAAGATGCATCCCCATGATGGGCGCGTGGTGTCCAACTTCATCGTTCAAGCCCTGCAGGGCAAGGACATCACCATTTACGGCGACGGTTCCCAGACCCGATCCTTCTGCTACGTTTCGGATCTGATCGACGGCATGGTGCGGCTTATGGAGCACCCGACCATGGTGGGGCCCGTGAACGTCGGAAATCCCAACGAGTTCACCATCAAGGAACTGGCCGAACAGGTTATCGCCCAAACGGGCAGCAAGAGCAAGATCATCGCCAAACCCCTCCCGAGTGACGATCCCAAACAGCGGCAACCGGACATCACCCTTGCTAAAAAGGAACTGGGATGGACCCCTAAGGTCGAGCTTAAGGAAGGGCTGGAAAAGACCATCGCCTATTTCGATTCCCTGCTGTCTTCCAGGGAAAACATGGCGGATTATGTCCGCCAGACCGAGGGCTGATTCCTTTTCAATGCCAGCTTCCATCCTAAGGCGGTTCCGGGGCGTCTTCACGCCCCTTTTCACGCCCATGTCCGCAGCCCTGATCGGGATCGCAGGCCTGGCGCAATCCACCGAGGCGAGCTCGTGGTTCGCGCCTCCCCTTTTCGAACGCTTGCGGGATAATTGCTTCCTCGGCAGGGTTCCGCAGCTGATGGGCTCAAAGTTGGGGAATCGGCCATCGTCACCTTGGACTCGAGGACTGCTTCCTTAGGCACGCCGGATGTCAAAGCCATCCACCATGCGCAGCAACGTTTCGTGCTCCACATTCTGATCCGTCATACCTCCGAGTATCCGAGCAAGGCTGCCAAACTGGCCCATGATATTGGCTATTTCGATTCCGATATCACAAAATCGGCAATGCATGAGCTCAAGAAGATGGGACCCAAGGCGAAAGTGGCCGCCGCACCCCTACTGGCGCTGTTGAAAAGCCCTGCCGCGAAGCATCACCAGGAAGTGGTTTTAGCCGCCCTCTTTTCCGTCGATCTGGACAAGGAATCGTTCCGAGGGATCCTGGAGTCGCGTCTCAACTCCGTGGACCTTTCCCAAAACAAGGGGATTCTGCAATTGTGGACCCGTACCGGCCCGGCTGCGATTCCCGGACTTGCCAGGGTGGCGGACACCCACCCCGACGAATGGGTCCGCTTTTCCGCAATCGCCCATCTATGCCTCCAGGAAATCAAGGGGCCCGCCGCCAAGGCCCTGGCCACGCGGAAAAGCCTGGATGATGCATCCAACCTGGTGCGTCGGAAATCCAGGCGCGTTCTCAACGAATGTTACGGCGGCCCTCCCCTGGATTGACCATCCGGTTCCGCCCACATGGCAGGTGGGAGGTCTTTCAGCCCGGTTTGCGGAGCCAAGCGTACCAGGGCTTCCACGTAGCCCGTACCCCACCTTCGACGGGGTAGCGTTCCTGATACGTCTCCAGTAGGTACCGCAGACGAGATCGCGTCAGCGGTTTTTCCTCGTCCGGCCGCCGGGCGGAGCCCAGGCCGCGGATGGACTCCAGGAAATCCCGTGCCGAAGGCAGGACGAACGCGACGGATTCGTCCTGGAAGTCAGCGCAATCAAGGCCTGCGGCGGCTGCGGCGGATTCGATCTCCCCACGGAAATGACCGGGAAAGCTCGCATAGGAAAAGGGCGGTTCGCGGAGGATGGCGTTGAGTTCGGGAAAGTTGTCCCTGGTAAACCCGGAAACCAGGTAGGAGCCGGAAGGAGCCAACAGGGAAGCCACCTGGGAGAAATGGCGGCGCAGGTCCGGAAACCATTGGACCAAGGCGCTGCTGGCCGCAAGATCGAACGGTCCCGCCATCCGGAGGGTTTCGGGCACGGCGGCCTCGCCCGAGGCGTCAAAGAGATGCCAACGCAAGTCGGGTCGGGATGCGGCCAGGGCCTGGAGCTCGGCTAGACCGGGATTGCTTTGCGCGGCTTCGAGCATGCGCGGGGAGGCGTCGGTCACGGCGATGGCGGCCGAAGGGAATCTTGCGCGCAGTCTTTCCGTGAAGATGCCGGTGCCGCATCCCATTTCCAGGATCGCGTCGGGCGAAGGGTTGAGCCCCGCCTCATCCGCACCGAGCATCCGGGCGATTGCTTGGGGCGGTCCTGCGGCTTCCGCGGGCGCACCTGCGGCTTCCGCGGGCGCACCCGTGAATGCCGCCGAGGCCGGCAGCAGACCAATCAGGACATCGGCCATCCGCTCCTGGATCTGCGCATGTCCGCCGTAAGTGGCGGCGGCCCGATCGAATCGGCGGGAATGAAAAGTCATGCGCTCCCCGTCCGCGGGCCGTCGGCAAGGTCGGCCCGGCCCGCGTTCAGGAGGGGCGCGAGCAGCGCGGGGTAATCCATGAAAGGCATGTGTCCCCGGGAATAGCCGATCCATTCCCGTCCCGGAAACACCCCGCGCGGGGTGGGGGCGAGAGGATCCTGCGGGCTGGCCAGGAACAGGTGACGGGGATTGATGGGAACGGAGTCGCGGTCGACTACGGTGCCGCCCAGGAATTCCAGGCCCTGTAGCAAGGCCGACAGGGAATAGGACCGGGATTGGAGCAGCCAGGCCTCCTCCTGGGCATGGGTAACCGAGGTGTTTCCCTTCGAAAGGTTCCAGAATTCGGCGAGCACGGCCTCCCGATCCCTGGGAAGCCTGCGAGCCATGCGGATCAAGGCCGCCTTGGGCCAGGGTCCGCCTTTCCGGCAGAAATCGAAGATGGGTGAGATGGAAAGGATGCGGCAGCGCAGATCAAGGGCGCCCTCTGCGAGGGCCTGATGCAGGATGAGGCTGCCCATGGACCAGGCCGCCAAGGTTCCGTTTGCGGGTAGGCCTGAAACGGCCAAGGCCAGCAATGCCGGCTCTTCCAGGACGGCATGGGAATCCAGGAAGGTATGCTCCCGGCGCGGATACAGGCTTTCCAAGACGAGCCGCCAGCAACCGAGCCCGGAAGCCCAGCCTCCCAGCCAGACGACGGGATCACCCATCGCCGGCCTCGTTCGCGCTTTCGTCGAGGGCGCTGGAAAGCTCGTCGGCCAAGGAGGAGATGTCTTCCGTTCCGATGTCGCAGGTGAGGTTGATGCGCAGGCGCGCTTGGCCTTCCGGGACGGTGGGATGGCGCACCGGAGGGGCATGGTATCCGGCGTGGAACAGGGAGGTGGACAGGCGCACGGCCGCGCGGTTGGATCCCGCCAGCACGGGTACGATATGGCTGTCGCTGAGACCGATGTTGAAGCCTCGTTTCCGGAACAGGTTCCTGGTGAACGCGGAGGTTTCCGCCAGCTTTTCCCGCCGCCACGGCTCGGCGTCCGCGATCTTGAGCGCGGCCAGCGCCGAGCCCAGCACCGCAGGGGGGAGGGCCGTGCTGAAGATGAAGCTACGGGCCGAATTGACCAGATAGTCGATGGCGGCAGCAGGCCCGGCTACGTAAGCGCCGAATCCCCCGTAAGCCTTTCCGAATGTTCCCATCATCAGGATACGGCCGGACTTGGTTCCCGCGACAAGCGCTTCGGAGATTATGGCGGGATAACAACCCGTCGAGTGGGCCTCGTCCAGGTACAGGAAGAACCCGTATTTGGCCTGCAGGGCGAGCAGATCCCCCATGGGAGCGAAATCCCCTTCCATGCTGAACAGGGTTTCGCTGCAGACCAGTCCGGGAGCATTCCCCTGGTGGACGGCGAGCAGGGAATCCAGGTGGGTCATGTCCCTGTGACGGTAACGATGGAATGACCCCGGATTCGACCTAAGCCCCTCGGCCACGCTAGCATGGTTGAGCTTGTCGCTGAAGACGGGTCCCAACGCGGGCGCAAGGGCCTGGATCACGCCGAGGTTGGCCATGAAGCCGGTATTGAAAAGGAGCGCCTTGCCCAGGGGCCTGATATCCGACACCGCCGCTTCCAGTTCGCGGTGCAGGGGCATGTCTCCCCCCAGCAACCTCGATCCCCCGGCGCCGGCGCCGAAGCTGAGCGCCGCGTCCGCGCCTGCCTTTGTCACGGCGGGGTGCCCGGCCAGGCCCAGGTAATTGTTGGAGCTCAAATTGAGGCAGCGCCGACCTTCCCGCATCACGTATTTTCCCGGCAACCCTTCCAGGTCGGACAGGGCACGCAATTGATCCATGCCCTTGAGCCGGTCCAGGGCCTGTTGGAAATGGTTCACTTCCGTTCCGGATTCCACCATGCCTCCAGGGACGCGGCCAGGGGAGCGGACCACAGGTCGGCTTCGTCCAGGCCCAGGGTTTCGCTACGGTACAATTTTCCGGAAAAAGCCAGCTCGCCAAAAAAGGGTAGGCCTGTGAGGGAGACCAGGGTGTCGATATTGTCCCGGCAGAGTTCCGGGATTTGGGCTTCGCGATGACAGAACGCGAAGCCCGCGACCGGGGCCCCGATGGATTTCAGATAGGCAAGGGTGCACAGGGTATGGTGCAGGGTACCCAGGCCGGGGGCGCAGGCGATGAGAGCGGGCAGACTCATCTCCGCCGCGAGGGCTCCCAAGGTGGCTCCCTTGCGGTCCACGGGAACGGCCGGACCCCCGGCGCCTTCCACGATCACAAGATCGTGCCAGTCGGCCAGGGCTTCTATGTCGCGGCGTATACGTCCCAAATCGATGGAGATGTCTTCCTTTTCCGCCGCGAGGTGAGGAGATGCCGCCAAGCGTAACCGGTAGGTGACGTCCGAGGCTTCCCTGCCTGCTCCTGTCCGGCTGGACGGAGTCCCATAGGATGGCGGCCTGGCGGCCATGGCCCGGATCCAATCCGCGTCGCCGCCTTCGACGGGAGGCTCCCCGAAGCGGAAGGTGCCGCATTGGATGGGTTTATGGTACGCGGCGCTGAGGCCTCGCTTCCGGGCCCAGAAAAGGACGGCCAGACTGAGGGCGGTTTTGCCCACGTCCGTGCCCGTTCCGGTGATGAATAAAGTCCTGCCCATAAGGTTTTTCCGGTCTTGCAGGTCGGCGAAGCTGGAAATCTATAAATCCGGCAGGCCCGGCGCCTGTCGAAACGCCAGCCGGCGCCTGTCGAAACGCCAGCCGGCGCCTGTCGAAACGCCAGCCGGCTTCCGTCCAAACGTCGCGGGGACCGAACGGGGATACGAAGCGATTGACAGATGAGGTCGCCGGATTTAATTTTCCTGCCCCGACCCTGTCGGGGCCCGGAGTTGTCATCCGGGTTTCGTGAAATCTGGACGATTAGCTCAGCTGGTTAGAGTATTACCTTGACATGGTAGGGGTCGCTGGTTCGAGTCCAGCATCGTCCAGGTTCCCATCCTCCTTCACAAACTTCGCTTCCCAATCACCCACACTTTTCTTTCCGTTACCGGCCTTCCGAATCGGCGGCAACCGGTTCGCCGCTCCACAAGGAACCTGATTGATTGTCAGGGACTTGATCGAGTTTCAGAGAATCTGATTGATCAACAGGTAGGATCGTATCTGCAGAGAGCTTGCGGCCGCCGGGGGGGCACCTTCAGCCAAGGCCTTTGCGGCCTCAAGCCCGAAGGGCGAAGGGGACCAGACGCAATAAATGGTTTCACGGGTCCAACCGGAGTCGAGCACCAGGCTGTTTGGCAGGTTCTGACCTTTGGGGCCGCCTATAGGCGCGGCGTTCTGGGCGTTGGCGCTCATGTAGGCGCGCAACGGTCCACGGTCATCCCGATAGAGAATCACATAGTGGACCGGCTTGGCGCCGGTAATGCCCAGCTGTAAGGTATCCCGTGGCTTGCAATACACGGTGTCGCCCTGGATCCGTTTTCCGTTTACGAACAGGTAAAAGGCCGTGATGGCATCGCCCTTGGTGGATAGTTCGTTGTCCGTGGACGGCATGGGTGCAAGGCGGTAGAGGACGCCCGCCCCCGCCAGAATCAGGATGAGGGCCAAGGCAGGCCGCAGTCCGCGCGCGCCGGCACCCCCCCCCAGCAATCGATCCAGAAGGGTCGGCCGAGCAGCGGAGGGATTCCGCTTGGAACGCCGTGTGGCGGCGAGATATTCCCGGGTGGGGTATTTCGCGGCGAAACCTTCGGCGGCATGGACCGCTTCCCGGTATTTACCCGCGCATTCGGAGCAACCGGCCAGGTGGTTTTCGAGGGCGGACTTGGCTTCCGAGTCAAGATCGCCGGCGAGCATTTGCGCCAGGACGAGGCGGGAGACGTGCATACCGACCTCCTTGCCGGCCGGGGAGCCGCCCGCCGTCACCGGAACTTCTCCGCATGGATCTTGAACGCCTTCACCTTTCGATGGACGGTGGTGCGTGAAATGCCGAGCTTCTCCACCACCTCTTCCTGGGTCAGGCCTTCCAGATAAAGCAGAAAAAGGATCTCCACCGTTTCCGCATCCGCATCCTTGGTGATGCGCTCCAGGATCAGTTTCGCGTTCATCTGGTTTTCCGGGGAGAAGTGGACCATGTCGTTCAGGTCCGTCAGGGAGGCTCCGTCCACTTCGAATTTCCGCTTGCGGAACATCTGGATGCATTCATTCACGGCAATACGGTACATCCAGGTATAGATGCCGCTTTGCCCCTTGAATCCGCCCAGATGCTTCTGGATTTTCACGAAAACCTGATTGACCATATCCTCGGCATCTTCCTTGTTCTTCACATACTTCATGCATACCCAATACAGGGACGGGGCGTATTTCCGGTACAGGTCCCCCACGGAACGCTGATCGGAAGGCATATCCCCGCCCGCGACCGCGCCGACCGATTCCGGCACATCCTGCCTGGATCGATCGGGTCCATCCTGGCCCACGGAAAAAACGGTGATGAACCTCTCCACCAGGCCTTGCAACCTTCTGAAAAGCGTCCATCTGAAATCGTTATTGACCGAAGCCATGGTTTGGATGCGCAAGACCCTCTATTTGAACCAGATATTTCTACCGGAATACAGCCTTGGGGAAAAATACTTATTAGACGCACGATAGGCATTCGTCCGTCATGAAGTTTCGGGAGGGACCCGCCCCCGCGATTTAGGGCCGGTGGTGACAGGGTAATTTCGAGGCCAAGCTGGTTTTTGGAAACCGGTTCCATCGGACCGTTCCGCTAATCATACTGAATCAAATGGGAGGGGGAGTTAGGGGGGGGCG
>JALYSE010000381.1 GCA_030854955.1 Fibrobacterota bacterium
GCGGGAAGGCGATCGGGCGTGAGATGCGACGCGTCATCGGCATTGGATGGGGCATGGGAAAGAAATAGCATTTTCACGGTCCGATGGCGGCGGGGCCCGCCCTGCATGTGCATGAGACAACCCATGTCGCAGTTCACCACCATCTGGGCGTCGGCAGCTTCCAGGTGGCGACATTGAGCATGTCGTCCGCCAGGGATCCAAGCATGACACGGTCGCTCTCCGCGCCCAGGTCGATGGCGCAGCACGGCGTTCGGATTGACCACGTTGACGCGGATGGAGAATGTGATCGCCGTTCAGCTTCTCCACCCGGAACATAGGAGCTCCGGGTGGGAGCGCACTAAAGGCACAAACGAGGAAACCAGAGAGGCGACAAGAATGGTGCAGGGACAGAAATCAGGGCAGACTGTCCTTCGAGGCACATGCCTCCCGATACCCCTTCCAAACTCCCAGGGCTTTCCAGGCGCCGGGAAGAATCCGGTACACCGTAGCATCGATGATCATTCCATTCGGCATTATCCTACCCTTGTAGGCGACGGAATCGACCTTGCCTGAAACATCGAACATGCCCTTGGGCGCGCGGCCATGGAGCGTCACCACCGCCGAATCCAAAATGGATCCGCTCATTGTGCCGGGCATCACCGACATGGCTGGGAAGCCTATCCAATTAAACGTTCCCCAGACGTGCCCCATGTTCTGGCGCAAGACCAATTTGCCGCTTCCGCCTTTGCCATTTTTCAAGGCCTGTGCGACGCTGAAGCAGGCGACCGTGTCCTCAACAGGCGGAACGACGATGACGCTGTCGCATGACCCGCGCTGACCTTGCAGATTCCCGAAGATGCCGCGGGAGCTGTCGGTGAACCACCCGAAAATCGTCTGTCCGGAGGAGTCCATGCCGCCCTTAAAGGCGAAGTCCCCGTACTCGAGATAATAGCCGATGATGGCGGTACCGTCGCTCGAACGAACATGGCCATAGGCGGTATCCGCCGCACCGGATTTCCAGGTGATGACCGCGGCCAGGGAGGAATCCGACTGGTTGATACGTAGGTAGCCGGTGAAGAGGCTATCGTATGGGGTGGTGCCTACATTCTTGGTAATGGACACGTTCCAGCACCCGGAGAAGTCGGGATAGACGGGATTGGGAGGGTTGATGCACGAAGAGTCAAGGGGCCAGCCTTCCACTTCCACGCAGATATGGGCCGAGCCACCCCCGCCCTTCCGAAGGTAGAGGCGCACGTCGGTAACCCTGTCTTTTTCGATCCAGGCGCTGTCGCGGCCCTCATGGGTCACAATGGAGTCGAAGGTGGCCGTGTCCCGTTTCATCAACCGGCCATGGAAAACCTTCATGCCTACGGGTATCCCATCCACGAAAACGGATTCCCGCATGGCCGGGGAGAGGATCCAATGGCGGCGGATCGGCTCCATGCCGTCTCCGGTGATGGTGAGCTCGAAATCGGCGACCACCCCCGCGCCCAATTTGGCGAGGTAGTTCCCCGGCACCACAGGCAAGGCGATGCGGGCCCCGCCCGAGCCTTCGGTCTTGCCCGAGGGTGCGGATATCCGTTCTTGTTGATTGCACGCCGAAAGGCCGATTACGGCCAAGGCGAATGCGAATGACTGGATTGTTTTCATCATGGTGAATACTCCTCTTTGTTCTTAAGACGCGCGGGCCCCGTGAATTGTGCTGGGTGCTGTGCAGAAAATAACCCGCAGCGGATGCGCGGATCGGTTCCGGAGGGAAAGAACCGCTCTCATAACGAGAGCAGTGCGCCACCTCCGACACCCGCCCGCGCGGACACAATGCAAGGTTCGCGCCAAGGCGCCTTGAAACGGGACTTTCTAAAGAAAGAGAAGGAAAGGTAGGGATTCAAATGAAAAAGCGGGATTGGATCCGGGAATACCGGTCAACCATTGACCTCAGGTAACCGGAGAATGTCCATTACCGGGACCGGATTCCCGAAAAGGGGAGCCTGTTTGCATCCTTGTCGATGCGGGAATGGGCCGCCCTTTTCCGGGAACTGGAGAATTGCATCGTGGCCGAAATTGTAGCGGCCTGAGATTTGTTGATTTGGAGGGCGGGAGTGATTCTACGATTCCAAACCCACAAATCTAGCCCGTATTACCGCTTTCGGGGTTAAGCTCCGGCCACTCCCGGCCCGAAAAAAAGCATATTATTGTTCGATGAAATACTTCGCCCCCCCAATCCTGGCCCTCCTACCCATCGCCATCTTTCTGATGGGTTGCGCCAAGGAAAAGGTCGAGGCCAAGTATCCGGACGGCAAGGCGAAAGTCATCCGCACCTACAATCCCCTGAGCGTGGTGACTCCGGAAAACCTCCGGCGCCAACAGACCTTCTTTTTCAACGGGAACAAGGAATCGGACGGGTATTACCGCGATGGTCAGCTGCATGGACTATTCGAGGACTACTGGCACAACGGTCAGAAGAAATCCCAGGGCAAATACAAGAAAGGCAAGAAGGACGGCGAATGGGTCTTCCATTATAACGAGTTCACCGTCTCTTCCAAAGGCCGGTTCAAGAACGACCTTAAGGAAGGCGAGTGGAACGCCTATTGGC
>JALYSE010000205.1:0-2596 GCA_030854955.1 Fibrobacterota bacterium
GCCTGCAACATTCCGAACTGGATCTCGTACCCTGATCCGAAAGGTTCAAACCGGGCACCCGCGCTACCATATGGGGTATATATCTGGGAGTTGCCCAGATTCCAATAGAGCAAGCCTTGAACGAAGAGGCCCAAGCTACCCGTGACCGAAAGCAAGGAGGGGGGGACGTAATACCGGAGTCCCAGGCCGCCTAGGTTGGCCTGCACGGCGAACCATTCATCCCCTGCATGACGTTTATTCCTATCGCCCAGAATCGCGGTCTGTTTGTACCAATAGGAGTGGGTCTTGGCCACCAGATCCAGATATCCGCTCACCGGCATGACGGCCTGGATGCCCACGGGAAAGGCGAGGTGCACGGATTCGTAATCCTGCAATAATCCAAGGCTGTCCCGCAGCCTGCGCGTCTCCAAGGAGGCCTTGAAGATCGACTTGGCGTCGAAGTCGATGAAATCGACTCCCAGGTATGCGGACACGGCGGGGTGTCGCCGGCGCAACTTGTCCGTTACGGTATCGGTCCGCGCCAGGCTGTCGCTCTTGGTTTTCGGCACCGAGGCGGTGGGGTTCGCGGACCAGGGCGAGGGACCGGCCTCGACCTTTCGGAAGGGATCCGCAACCGCGGAATCGGGTTTGAAGACAGGCAGGGAGTCCGCGGATTGAGAATGGGACAGTCCGGTCCAGACCGCCAAGGTCAAAATGAAGGCGAATATGGGGGCGGGCATGGCCCGGGATCGAGATGCGGGACGCATGATCCTCATTTCAATGGATTCCCGGCGCATCGGCTTTGCCCATCCCATACAATCCCTGCGACCGGATATAATCGCGAAGTTCCGGCAATACCTGCGCCGCGTCCAGGTCGGATCCGGTCGACAATGCCTTCCGGATCAGGCGTGATTCTCCCGGGAATTCGGGCATGGAGAGGCCCACCACGCCTTTGGGCAGGTCCTTCACGGAATGGCCAAGGCGCGGATAAATTACCATGGTGGCCTCCTTCAGGACGTCAGGCCAGCGGTGCCAGGTTTCAATCAGGGTCCAATTGTCGGCGCCGATGAGAAAGTACCATCGGTGGTTCGCGCCGAACTCCGACTTTAAAGCCTGGATGGTATAGAGGGAATAAGAGGGACCGGGAAGCCGCGCTTCGATATCCGAAACGGCCTGTCCCGGCATATCTGCGATGGCCAGCCGGACCAGGTTGACGCGATGGCGGAAAGGGGTACTTGGAGTGGTTTTATGGGGCGGGTCCTGGGACGGGACCCAGAAAACCGTATCGAGTCCAAGGGAAACGAAAGCGGATCGGGCGAGGTTACGATGGCCCTCATGGGGAGGATCGAATGAACCGCCGAAAATGCAATACTTCACATCGCTTCCTGGCGCTTGCCTTGCTCCTGTTCTTCCTTTTTTTCCTGGGCGATCTTCATGCGGGCCTTTTCCAGAAGTTGAAAGGCGTGCTTGACCTTTGCCTTGAACGGGTCGTCCTTGGCAATCCCGTCGAACTTGGACAGGTAGGATTCGGCTTCATCGAACTGGTTCATTTCGATATAGCATTCGGCCAGTTTGAGGTTGATTTCCCTGAGATTGACCCGGTTGCCGTATTCCTTGATGAGGTTCTTGTAATAGATTGCGGCCGCCTGGGGCTCGTCCATCCGCAGGTATAGTCTGGCGATCATCATCTGTTTCTCGACCAGCAGGTCACGCAGCTTTTCCACTTCGGCTTTCGCACTGTCCGCGCGCTTGCCATCAGGATATTCGTCCAGGAAGTTCTCGTAGGCGATGATGGCTTCAAGGGTCTTGGTCTGGTCCCGGGTAGGGGTTTCCACCTGTTTGCCTGCGGACTCGGCGATTCGGTAACGCGCCTGTTCACCATATTTTTTGGATACAGGAAAATCCTTCAGGAAGGCCGTGTATTCGGATTCGGCTTCTTCCCATTCCTTCAGGTGATAATGGGATTCGGCCAGACTGAACAAGGCATCTTCCGTGAAGACGGAACCGGGGCAGGACGACACCAGTTCGGAGAGCGACTCCTTGGCCTGGACGTATTTCTTTTTTTCGAATTTGGGTCTGACCTTGTCCCATTTTTCCTGGCAGGACTCCTCCTGGGTCAGCTTCTTGCTCGAAGAGCAACCGATCATGGCGATAGCGCCGAATGCGGCCAAGGCAAGGGTCGGACCTAAGCGGCGGAGGAATGAGGTCTCGGAAAAGGACATTTGGGCCCCGGTTTTAGGGTTCGCGCATCAGGAAGATTGGACGTCGCTTATGGGACAAAATACAAGGCACATTGCCTTGAATCATTCCAATTTGGCCAATTCTTCCTTTGCCCGTTCGGTGTATTCACTATCGGGGTACAAAGATACAACTTTTTTGAATTCCTCGGCAGCCAGCTTCTTGTCGCCCAGGCGCAGTTGGCAATATCCCAGCTTGAGCTGGGCATCGTCCGCTTTTTCGGTTTCCGGAAAGGTGAAGACCTGCCTGAAACCGGCGATGGCCTTGGCGAAATTCCCCATGGCGAAATGGCATTCACCGATCCAGTAATTGCAATTATCGGCATATGTGCTGGCCGGGAATTTCTGCAATAGCTCCTCGAACTTTCCGATTGCTTTGC
>JALYSE010000205.1:2606-8542 GCA_030854955.1 Fibrobacterota bacterium
GCTTTGCCGTAATCGCGCCCGTAATAGAGATCGAACGCCTTCTTGTACAATTGGGCTTCCGCTTCCGAAGCCGGAGCCTTGCGGGGAGCGGTTTTGGGGGCTGGGGAGGCCTTTGTGCCGGCTGCGGGTTTTATGCCGGCGGAGTCCCCTTTGACAGGATACTTTTTGGCCCCGGAGGTATCGAGAGCGGTGGGAGAAAAGGTGGATAGGTCCTTTTTCACGCCGATGCCGCTTCCGCCCTTGGCGAGCCGGTCTTCCAAGCTGCGCAATTGTTCCGTCATCAGGGTCATCTGCTGGGTGAGTTCATCGAGCTTGGCAACAGGCAGATTCGCGAGTTCATCCCCAAGGGAGGACATGCGGCTCTCAAGCTCGCGCACCTTGGTTTCTAAGCTTTGGAGATCCAGCTTATTTTCCTGGGCGAGCTTCAAGGCTTCGTCGGAATTCTCCTTGAGCTGGAGCACATCTATTTCCGGCAGGGAGGGGTCTCCGGATTGGGTTTTGGGCGCCGAAGCGCAGGCTGCCAATAACCCGATGGCGGAGGCGAAGATAATCAGGCGGTAAGCCGCGGATGAATGGAGTGAACCTGCGGGCCGGGGATGCATAAGTCCCACTGATTGGTGCATTTCCAATGGTATCCGGTTCCCGTTTCTCATGTTATGTCGCATTCCTGTTCACTTACTTTAAGATGTAGTATATTCAAGTGGAATGATACTAGCAAAGTATATCCTGAAGGAGCATATCGCCCCTTTCTTTTATGCCTTGTTTGTGATCACCTTCCTCTTCCTCGTCGACTTCCTCATCCGCATCCTCTCGTCCGTGCTATCCAAAGGACTCGGCTTGCGCGTGGTTCTGGAAATCCTGGTTCTCAATCTGGCCTGGATGCTTGCGCTTTCCATCCCGATGGCGGTGCTGGTGGCGACCTTGATGGCATTCGGCCGATTTTCTTCCGACAACGAAATCACGGCCATGAAGTCCCTGGGCATTTCTCCGTTCAAGGCCATGCTACCGGTCCTAATCGTCGCTGCCATTCTGGGCGGCGGACTGGTCTATTTCAACAACAAGATTCTTCCCGAAGCCAATTTCCGCGCCGCTGCCCTGCGCAACGATATCGGTCGCAAGAAACCCACGGCCATGATTACTCCCAGGACCTTGATCCGGGATTTCGAAAACTACTTGATCTGGATCGAGCGTCTCGATCAAGCGACCGGCCAGCTGGGCGGCGTGCGCATCTATAATGTCGAGGCGGGCAAGCCCATCCGGTATACCTTTGCGGATTCCGCATCGATGGAATATGCCAACGGGGGCAAGAGCATACTCATCCATCTCAAAACCGGGGAAAACCACTTCGTGGATCCCAAGGAAGCGGAAAACTACGTGCGGGTCCGCTTCCGCACCCAGGACGTGGCCATCGACAATGTTGACGCCACCCTGGAACGACATCAGCGCTCTTACCGGACCGATCGGGAAATGTCCATCCAGGACATGCTGGGGATCGTAAAGGCGAGCGAAAACCGGCTTAAAAGCTTGCGCCAGGAATACCGGGAAAAGATTTTCGACGAACTTCGGGCCTTGGACATCGTATTGTCCGCGGACACCATCAAGGACGTGCCGCCCAGGCTCCTCCAGGGGAAATGGTGGAAGGACAATCCCATCGGCACCCTCGCCTATGCGGAGGTCAAGCGCCAGGAAAAGGACAAGATCTATCTTATTGAACGGTATGAGCGACGGGAAGAGAATGAGCGCAAGGAGATCAGCCAGTTCCTGGTGGAGATTCATAAGAAATTCTCAATCCCGGTGGCCTGCCTGGTTTTCGTCTTCATCGGGGTACCCTTGGGCATCATGGCTAGGCGCGGGGGCATCGGCACCGGAGTCATTTATAGTGTGGCCTTCTATCTGCTCTATTGGATCTGCATGATTCGCGGAGAGGTCATGGCGGATCGGCTTATCATCAAGCCTTGGGTCGCCATGTGGGCGCCCAACATCATCGTGGGGGTGGGCGGCCTGTTCCTGGTGTTCCGCATGGCGCGGGAAAACTACCTGAATAATATCTCCCTGCCCCAAAAACTGCTGAGCCTGGTCTGGCACAGGCGCAAAACCGGGCCGGCGGCATGAAAATCCATACCCGCCACGTCCTCTTCGGTTTTCTCGGTCTTCTGCTGCTGACGGTCTGTTCCATCGTGGTCATCTTCATCGTCATCGACTTCGTCGGAAACAGCAAGACCTGGTTGGCCCGTACACCCAAGGAAGTCTTCCGTTATTACCTGGACTTCCTGCCGCACATCATCTACCTCATCCTTCCCATCGCGGTGCTTCTGGCCTCGGTCTTTTCCATCGGCAACATGTCCCGGCACCTGGAACTGGTGGCCATGAGGGCCGCTGGCATTCCCATCATTCGCATACTGTCGCCTATCCTGATTTTCGGCGTGTTCATGAGCGGATTGATGTTCTGGTTTCAAAATGCCGTGCTTCCGGATGCGAACCACCGTCGCTACCAGATCAACGAACCGAAATCCCAGGATGGGGAGTCGGGCGGGGATCCCCTCGAAAAGTTCAATTTCCTCTATACGGCTTCGGACGGTAAGGTCCTCTATTTTGATTTCTATTCGGGCCATCGCACCACGGGACAGGGGGTCACCGTCATTTCGCAGCCCAAAAACGCCCCCATGGAAATGCGCATCGACGCGCGTACCTTGGCATGGGAGAAGGACGCATGGGTGCTCAAGGAAGGCACCAAGCGCATGTTCAACAAGGGCTCGCTGGAAGCCAAACCGTTCAAGGAGTTGGCCTTTCCGGAATTCAAGGACAAGCCCAAGGATCTGTTGGACGATCGCTCCTATCCGGAAGAAATGGCGATCAAGGAGCTTGACCGCCGCATCGCCATCCTCAAGCGTTCGGGCGAATCCTCGCGGATCCTGGAGACGGAAAGACATTTCCGTTTTTCCAGCAGCCTCGTGAATCTGTTCATGGCCTTGATCGGAACCGCCATGTCGGTGCATACCATCAAGGCCGGACTCGCCCGCAATTTCGGCATCGCCCTCCTCATCACCTTCCTTTACTATGTGGCTCTTCGCCTTGGCCTGGTGATGGGGCAGAACGGCAGCCTTTCGCCCGTGGTCGGTGCCTGGCTTGGCAATTTGATTTTCGCTCCGCTTGGATTCCTGCTGCTCTGGAAGGCGGCCCGCGTGTGAGCGGGGGTTGGTTCTTCCTTGCCGGGCTCTTCGCCGGTGTGGGATTCCTGGGGGGGAACTGGCGCTTGGCGCTCATTCCGTCCGCCGCATGCCTAATCCTGGCCTGGACTGCTCGTAAAAACCGGACCGCTAAGCCCGGCAGCTCCGCCACCCGCAAGACGACCGTGGTGCCCCAGGTGCCCTCGATGCAGGAGCCGTCCACGGAAGAGCGCCGACAGGACACTACCCGGGCCTTTCTCAAAGGCGATATGGCGATGGCGGGTAGTGAAGCCCAAGCCCGTGAGGCCCGCAAACTGGCATTGCGCGAACTCGAAGACAATATCGATAGAGCCATATTCGACGGTTTGGCCATGCTAAAGCAGGCCATTCCCGGTGGGCACACCTACGGCGTGCTTTTTCCGGGGAAGCAGGACGGCCTCTACCTGAGGGCTTGGGTCACGGAAAGCGAATCGGTCATCGCCGGCGCGGTGATCAACAGCAACCAGGGCCTGGTGGGGCAATTGAACAAGGATGGAATCCGCCGCGTGCTAGAAGGCGACATCATCGCCGATTCCACTCAACTCCATTATTACTCCGGTCACGACAACGTACGCTCCCTGGCCGGGGTGCCCATCCTCATCAAAGGCGTGCGCCGGGGGGCCGTCATCGTGGACAGCCTGAAGGAAAATGCCTTCGATGTCAACACCATCGAAAGGCTGGACAACCTGGCAAACCTAGTCGGGAACCTGGCCTATCATGCTTACATGGCCTTCGAACACTCCTATCACAAGGAGCAACTGGCGGCCCTGACCAATTATCAACGCAAGTTCCTGGAAAATATGTCCGTCGAAAACATCGTCACCCATGTCCAGAATTATATGGCCGAATGCCTGGAGGGGGATCGATTTCTCGTGATGGAACGGATGGTTTCGCGGGGAGATGAAGCCCGCATCGTAAGCTGCATCGGGCGGGATGAAAAGGAAATCCAGGGATTCGAATTCTCGCTTTCGGAAAAGGGGCTGGTGTCCCTGGTCTTCGAAAAGGAACAGATAGTCAACCGCGCGTTTCCACCCACCCCGCATGTGCCCCGGTTCAGTCCTAAGGAAAAAGCCCATGGGCGCATGGCGAGCCTGTTGGCCGTCCCCGTCCCCACGGACCAGGGGGTAGACATGGTCCTGATGGTGGAATCCGTAAAGCCGCGCCGTTTTTCCGAACACCACCAGAACATGCTTTCCACCATCGCCCGCGCGGCGGGGTTCGCGCTATCGCGGGCTCGCCTGTACCAGGAAAAGGAGCAGCTTGCGAGCCGGGACGGCCTGACCGGGGTGGAAAACCACCGTACCTTCCAGGAGCGTTTCCTCAATGAAATCCTGCGCGCTCAGCGCTATGATCACCAACTCGCCGTGCTGATGATGGACCTCGATTTCTTTAAGAAGGTGAACGATTCCTACGGCCATCCGGTCGGGGACCTGGTGCTCAAGGAAGTAGCGAAGATCATCTCGCAAAACATCCGCGCCGGCACCGATCTCCTCGCTCGCTACGGCGGGGAGGAGTTTGTCTGCATGTTGGCCGATACCGATCGCCTCAGGGCGGGGGAGACCGCTGAACGCATCCGCGAAAGCATCGCCGCGAAGGTCTTTGAATCCGGTTCCACTCGCTTTCAAATTACCATGAGCATAGGCGGCGCCATCTATCCCGTGGATTCGCGCCATGGCACGGAAATATTGGAAAAGGCAGACAAGGCCCTCTACCGGGCCAAGGAAACCGGCCGTAACCGCTTGGTCTTCTACAACTGATCGCCTCCAGGTCGCATTCCACCCCTCAGCCCCTCGAAGATCCCATGAACATGCTCGAACCGCCCAATGACGAATACTACATGCGCCAGGCCCTGAGGGAGGCGCAAGCCGCCTACGAAGAGGGGGAAGTCCCCATCGGCTGCGTCATCGTCAAAGAGGGAAAGATCCTTGGGCGGGGACGAAACCATATGGAAACCCTGCGTGATCCGACCGCACATGCCGAGATTCTGGCGATGGGCGCTGCCAGCAGCGCTTTGGACAATTGGAGGCTCGACGGCTGCACCTTGTATGCGACCCTGGAGCCGTGCCCCATGTGCGCAGGGGCCATTCTCAACGGCCGCGTTTCCAAGGTCGTCTACGGATCCAAGGACAAACGCCTGGGCGCCTTGGGATCCGTCTACGATATCCTCAACGGCAATCCGCTCAACCGTGAGATCGAGGTGGTCGGCGGCGTCTTGGGAAAGGAGTGCCTGGATTTGCTCCGGGCCTTTTTCCAGGACTTGCGGAAACGCCCGCCGAAAACAGCCGACTCAGGGGAGTGATTCCGATCAGGTCGTGTTTACCGGCTTGGTGAGTCCGTCCGGAAGACGTATATTTATACTGCTCATCCTGGAAGGCTCAGACCTCACGCAATGGTGGCGAGCTGAATCCCGCCAGGACGAAAGTAGCAACGGTAGGCATCAAGACCATGTGCCGTGTCAAAGTCTGCCGCCAACCGGGATGAGCACCCACAGTTTTTGACCGTACCGGTTGGTTTGCCGACCGGGTTGGTTGCCTTGCTCAATATGCTCGAAGTGGACCCGGTGCGTAAGGACGTTCACTCAGGATGAGTGGGGAGTATCGGTCTGCGCGGGGACGAACTCCACCTTCCTCAACTCCCCCCATCGAGGTGAGATGGGACGAATTCAGGGCCAGGGAAAAGGCACCTCCTACACGGATCGGTCGAAGGAAAAATCGCGGTGCGCGCGGCCGG
>JALYSE010000382.1 GCA_030854955.1 Fibrobacterota bacterium
TCAGGCGCAAGCCCTGCCGTTGGCTCTCAAAGGAAACGATCTGATCGCCCAGGCCAAGACCGGGAGCGGGAAAACGGCTGCCTTCGGAATCCCCCTGCTGCACAAGATCGATCTCAAGAGTAATGACACCCAGGCCCTGATCATCTGCCCCACGCGGGAATTGAGCATCCAAGTCTCCAATGAAATCCGGCTGCTGGCCCGTTATCGCAACAACGTCAAAGTCGTGACCTTGTACGGCGGCCAAGCCATGGGCTTGCAGAAAGCGTCGCTCAAACTCGGAGCCCATATCATCGTCGGGACGCCCGGCCGTATTAAGGCGCTAATTGAACGGGAAATCCTCTCGCTGAAGAGTCTCACCACCTTGGTGCTCGATGAGGCGGACAGGATGCTGGAGATGGGATTCATGGACGATGTCATCGACATCATCGCCGCGACCCCCAACACCCGGCAGACCTTGCTGTTCTCCGCCACCTTTCCCGAGAATATCCAATCCCTGAGCGCGCGATTCCAAAAGACTCCTTCCCGCGTCGATGTCGAAGCGCAGAAGGCCGGCGAATGGGGCGATACCGGAAATGGGGGACCGGCAATACCTTCCGTGGCGGCGGGCCATTCGGAAATCGAACAGATCCATTATGCCTGCGGCGCGACGGGAAAGCTCGAGGCCGTGGTCACCTTACTGACCCGGATCCGTCCCCAGTCGACCCTCATTTTCTGCAACACCAAGATCGCAGCCAAAGAGGTATTCGAATACCTGCTCGAGAAGGGTTTCAGCGTCGCCACCTTGCACGGCGACCTGGAGCAAAGGGACCGGGAGCAGGTCCTCATGCTGTTCAGGCACCAGGGGTGCCGGGTGCTGGTGGCCACGGATGTCGCCGCCAGGGGATTGGACATCGAGGACCTATCTGCGGTCATCAATTTCGAATCGCCCCATGACCAGGAAGCCTACGTGCATCGCATCGGCCGCACCGGGCGCGCCGGTCGGACCGGCCAAGCCTTTACCTTGTTCAGCCCCGCCGAGAAATTCAGGCTCGATACCATCCGGCACGCCCTGGGCCTGGAAGTACCCATCGAAGCCATCGCCGCCATGGCCGGCAAGAACGGAAGTCCGCTGGTCTCGGAAAAAGTCACCCTGTCCATCTCCGGAGGCCGTAAGGACAAGATCAGGGCCGGGGACATCCTCGGGGCCCTGACCGGGGAAAAGGGGATAGAGGGCAAGGCGGTCGGGAAGATCGACGTGATGGATTACGATTCTTATGTGACCGTGGATCGGCAGTCCGCCAAAAGGGCGTTCACCCGCCTGAGCGACCACAAGATCAAAGGCCGCAAATATAAAGTCCGGTTTCTTTGAGTTCGCTGTTTTTAACCTGAGAACGGAGAGATGCCGTTTTTAACGGTAAACCTTCCAAATCTTAAACCTTCCGAACCTTTCTTGCGACTCAATAGGTTACGTCCATGTTGGGCCGCATAATGGGGGAAGATTCCGTGGAAAAGAAATTTCTGATTGGCATCGGCATAGTGGCCCTGACAATCCTGTCGCCGGCCTACTCCGCCGATGAACGCGTGGTGGATGGGGGCGAGAAGACCTTGGCCTGGGAGGACGGGAAACTGGGGCAGCCTACCGTGGTTCAGAAAATCAAGATCGCAACGACCCGATTCCAATCCGGGGCGCATTCCGTCGAAATCACCCTGGACAGCCTGGACGGGGCGCAAGATACCGTGACCAAGATCTGGCCGCGCCAAGCGGGCGTGCAGACCTTGTCCATTCCGCTCGAATGCGTGGACATTTCCAAGGCGAAGGCGATCCGCGTTTCCCTGAGTGCGACGCAAAGAGCGCCTTATCAATCGGGGACCCTGCAGGCCCGGATCTTCCTCAAAACCGGGCCGAATTGGCTTTGGCATACCACCGAGGATCTGGACGGAAATACCGGCATGACAATCATCTACGACGATAGTTGGACCTTGATCGAAAGCCCGGTAGAAAATTTCTATTCGGGACAGACCATTCCGGGAATCAAGCATGCGACAAACCTGCGATCGATCGGTATCCAGCTATTCACCTGGGGAGGTCCTTGGAGCGGTACGATCTATATCGATGACCTGGAAATCGTCGATTCGATTCACGAACCCGTGTCGATACGTCGGATTTCTCTGAATCGCTCGATTCGGATCAACGATCTGAACGGTGAGGCCGGATACGGGATTGACGGAAAAAAGGCGGGTTCAGGGGTCAAGGCCGGGACCATGCTGTTCCCACGTATCAGGTGAGGTCAAGGTCAGGGCGCGGTTAGCGGGTGAAGGCCTTCCAATAGGGAGGTCTTTTTTATGACTTGAGAGTCGGTCGTTTTCAGGTTCCCGTTAAGGCCCCCAAGTCAGCGGATTCAATGTCCATCTGCTCGGACAGCGTCATTGCATTCAGCATTTGATTTGCGCATTGTTCAGGGTCATCCTGCATTCCATCGAAAATCGAAGCTGAGCTTTGGAGCGCAGCCGCTACCGTAGCTTCGGTGGGCAATTCGCATATGGTTCTTCTGTAGCGACAATCCAGGGCTGCGATGTGTTGG
>JALYSE010000206.1 GCA_030854955.1 Fibrobacterota bacterium
AGGGAGACGGAATGTTCGGAGGAGATTCCCCCCATCAGGACGCCGACCTTTTTCTTCGCTGGCCTATCGTTCAGTTTGATTTCCAATTTGGTTTCCAACTTGGGTTTTCCGAGCGTTAGGGTTTTATCGTGTGGTCAGGGTCGCGCCGTTGGCGTTAAACCTCGAGGATGCTTCCCAGGGGATTTTCCGAGTCGGAAAAATCCTCCTTGAAATAGCTGAATCCCTCTGAGTCCTGTGAGTATCCATGGTTGACGAACTGATTGAAAAAGAACCGCAGCGCGGAGTCCCGCGAGTCCATTTCCACCACCTGGTGAATCAATGAAGGCTTGGACGTAATGAAGGCGATGGAATATCTGGGCATACCGAGAAAATTAGAACAATGCCGTCTCTTTCCAAGGAAATCCCCCTCTTTTCAGCAAATTCGGCAGGTACCGGCTTGTTTTCAGGTGAAGTAAAATGCCATGCTTGGAACCATGGAACCTGCCGAAACGGCCCGGCTTGCGCGGGAAGCCGAGTCGAAACTGGCCAAGGGCGCGGAACTCTCCCGTAATGAGCGGTTAGCCCTGCTGGCGAAGCTGATCGCAGGCCAGGAAACGCGCAAAGAGCGAAGGTACGGGCAGGTTTGACCACTCCGCTCCTGATCATTCTTCCCCACAATCCCGGCGACGTAGTCATGGCGCTGCAAGCCATCCGCCGCCTCAAGGCGGACCGCCCGGGATTGGAAGTCGATTATCTGGTGGGCGAGGAATGCCGGGAACTGGTCCAGGGAAATCCCCTGCTCCGGAAGGTGATGACCCTCCCCAAACGCGCGCTTAGGGAATCCTGGAACTCCGGAGACTCCGCCGGGCTGAATAAGCATCTGGAATCGTTTCTGGGCGAACTTACGTCCGCCCGGTACGCCCTTTCCGCCAATCTTTTTCAGGAACGTTCCGGAAGCCTGATACAGGGCTTCGTGTCCGCCGACGTCAAGATCGGCCTGGAACTTTCCGACGGAGGTAACTTCCAGGTTAAATCGCGCTTTCTGGAGCATCTCTTCGCCATCCCGGCCGACCGGGGCGGAAACGGATGGCATGTGGTCGATATCTACGTCCGGGCCATATCCCGGGCTCTCGAGACGGCTTCCTGGGCCGGATCCCCGGAATCCCGGGCCGGAAGCGGAAAGCCCGCGCGCCGGGCGGAAAACGCCGCTTCGCTCCTGCCCCCTTTGATCCGCCCGGATGCGTGCCGATCCCTCGTTCCCGGATCCTACCTCGCCTTTCACCCCGGCTCGGCTTGGGCCGGCAAGCGTTGGCCGGAAGCCCATTGGGCAGCCTTGGCATCCCTCTGCGCCAAGGCCGGCTTCGTCATCGTCTTCACGGGCGCGCCCGAGGAAAGGCCCGTGATGGACCGCATCCTGGCAGGAATCGGGCCGGAGCCGCGTCAGTCCATGGTTGATTGCATCGGGGCCACCGACCTTTCTGGCGCGGCGTGGATACTCGGCCATGCGCGCATGACCATCACCGGCGACACGGTCGCCATGCATCTGGCCGCGGCAAGCGGCGTGCAGACTTTAAGCCTTTTCGGCGCCTCGAACCCGGTGGAGACCGGCCCATACGGAAAAGGCCACGTCATCATCCAGACCGATGCCAATCCCCTTCCGGATTTGGCTTTGGAGACGGAACATCAAGGGCTGGCGCACCTGTCGCCGGAAGAAGTGGCCGGATACCTGCTTGAAGGAATTCCGCCGCCCGGGTTTACGACCTGGGAAACCGGGTGGGACAAAGGTCGCAGCATGCAAACTCTCCGCGACTATCGCAACCGTCCTCACCCGGGGCTGGAGCGCGCTTCGAAATTGATGCAGGTGCTGGACCTGGAAGCGGACCGGACCGCCCCCATTTCCGTCCCGCCTTTGCCGGGGCGGGACGAGGTCCGGGAAACCCTGCGCCGCGCCTTGGAGGCCAGCGTCGCGGATCCTTGTGCGGGGAATCTGGCGACCCTGGAAGCGGCGGAAAATGAACTGGCGGTGGAAACCCCTGCAAGCCTAGTCTGGGAAGCCTACCGCATTGCCGTCAACGGCTTGTCGATCCGGGATTTACGGCTTCATCTGGCCCAGCGCCTGGCTCGATTCGAACTCTCCCTCCGGGAAGAGGCGCTTTCCTCGGTTGCATAAAACATCGGGGAAAGGTAAAATCTCACTATCGACATGTTAATCGGAAAACGGGGATGGAAGACATCCCTGACCTATGCTGCGGTTGTGGCGGTCGGAGTGGGCGGAGTCTATCTCGCCCATCGTTTCCACCCATGGCTGGCCTACTTCTCAGGTGCCGGCTTGGCGGCCCTGTCGATTTGGCTCCACAAGCAGGCCGGTACCTTTCTGGAAGATCTACAGGTCTTGTCCCTGAAGCAGAAGCGCCTGGAAGCCAAAGCCTGGTATTTCGAATCCGTCATCACTAATTCCGGGAATATCATATTCACCACGGACGTGGAACATCGCATCCTCAAGTTCAACCGGGGCTCGGAACGAGCCTTCGCCATGTCCCAGACGGACGTATTGGGCAAAGAGGTCCACTCCCTGTTCGCCAGCCCGGTGGAGATTTCCGCCCTATTGGCCCGCGTCGACGAGCACGGTTCCGCCGAAGCTCCGGAACTGCTCATCAAGCACGCCGATTCCGGCGAAGACATCTGGATTTCCATGAGCGTGGCCCGCATGACCAACCGGGACAAGGAAGTGATCGGGGAGGTGTTCAACTGCAGCAACATCTCGAAGCGCAAACACCTGGAGGGCCAGCTCCAGGAGAAGAACGAACAGTTGCTGCGCCTCGTCATCACCGACAGCCTTACCGGCCTTTACAACGTGCGTCATCTCAATGCCGAGCTGGGGCGACTCATCCGCGCCCAGAAGCGGTTTCCCAACCGTCCGGTTTCCATCGCCCTCATCGACGTGGACAAGTTCAAGATCTACAACGATACCAAAGGCCATCAGGCGGGGGACCATCTGCTCGTCATGCTAGGAAATGTGTTCCTGAACGAGATCCGCCAGGAGATGGATTCGGCATACCGCTACGGAGGCGATGAATTCGTGCTGCTGCTTCCCGATACCAAGGTGGACGGTGCCAAGATCATCTGCGAGCGCATCCTGTCCACCTTCCGCAAGCTCCGGGTTGAGCCCACCTCCCTGTCCATCGGCATCGCCCAATACCTGCCGTCCGATGAGAACAAGGAAGTTCCCCACGCCGTCAAGGAGTTCATCCAGCGGGCGGACGAAGCCATGTATTCGGCCAAATGCCTGGGCGGGGATTCTATCGGTTACAAGCTGGAAAAGTGAACCCAACCCGATAGCGATAGGGTCGGAAAAATAGCGTGGCCAAAACGTCCTTCTGCGGTGGGCGCGCCCCACCGCAATGCCTAACGTACCTTGCTTCTGCGGTGGGCGCGCCCCACCGCAATGCCTAACGTACCTTGCTTCTGCGGTGGGCGGCGTAGTCGACGAAAATGAATTCACCCAGGCCGTCCAACCCGGTATAGAAGGCCTTTCCGGCCGACACCTTGCTGAATTCCTCTACGAACTCGATGAGGTAAGGATCCTTGGCGATCATGAAGGTGCAGACGCGGATCCTGTTCTTGCGGCAGGCCCGTCCCTCAGCGAAGGTTTTCTGGAGCACCAGGGGGTCCAGCCCGAAGGAGTTGCGGTACAGGCGGCCTCGGTCGAAAACGGCGGATGGCTTGCCGTCCGTCACCATGAAAATCTGCTTGTTGGTGTTCTTGCGTTTGCGAAGCAGGTTCTGGGCCAGCCTCAGGCCGTCGCAGGTATTGGTATGGAAGGGTCCCACGGACACGTGGGCGATCCGGTCAGCCGGAATCTCCTTGGCCTCATCTCCGAAGGTAATCACGTCGAGGGTATCGCGCGGATAGTGCCGTTTCACGAACTCCACCAGAGACATGGCCACCATTTTCGCCGGAGTGATCCGGTCCTCGCCGTAGAGGATCATGCTGTGGCTGATGTCGAGCATGAGCACGGTGGAACAGCTGGCCAGCTGTTCCCGTTCATGCACCTCGAAGTCCTCTTCCGAAAGGCCGTCCTCCGGAAGGCCTTGCCAGTCCGTACCGAGTCCGGAAGCAGCCTCCTCACCGCCCCGCTGCAGGCTGTTCCGCATTGTGGCATTGAAGTCCAGGTCGGCCAAGTCGTCGCCAAAAGAGAAGGGCCGGGCTTCCGCCTGGCGTTCGCCGCCCCGGCCGGGCTTGCCGGTATTGTGGTTGCCGCGCAAGCTCTTGCCCATGCCCTTAAAGACGCGCTCGAAGACGGATTCCCTTACGGCCTTGTCGCCCGCAGGTGTGATTTCGAATCCAACCTGGTCCCGTTTAAGGACGCCTTTATCCTCGAGTTCGTCCAGCATGTCCTCAAAGGTGCGGTCCCGATCGAACCAGCCTTGGCGTTCGGCAACAAGGCGCAGCCATTCCAGGGCCTGGCCCACATCGCCGTTGCTACGCAAAAACAGCTGGGAGAAAAGATCGACCAGGTCGACGTTTCCTTCACCGTTGCCGTCTTCCGGTTCCGGAAGCGGCATGCCGTATTGGATTTCCATGCCGGTTCCTTCAGCCTTTCAGAATGTCCGACATCATGTCGCCATACACGAAGCCTTCGGTCAGATTCGCTTTGCTGAGTCGGGAATGCAGATGCAGCCCCTCCAAGACGATCTCAAGATGGAGGACGTCGTCCAGCTTGTCCTTTTCCAGGGCCTGGGGGTCCAGCGCCGCGCGCCCTAGCACTTTGCGGAGGCCGGGTACGGATTCCAGCGCCTTGCGGTATTCCGAATCGGTCATGCGATCACCCAGGGTCAGGGTGTTGCCCTTTTCGAACCAGGAGATCACGGGATGGTATGGGTTTTCCTCCGGAACTTTTTCCTTTTTGTTGTAGGGATCCTGGAAATGCCTGTGGAACACGGTCCGCACGGCCTTGCCCACCATGGCCCTTGCGATGTTGGCCGGGCCCTCCTGTTCTCCAGCGTATACCAGTTCGAGCTTTCCCGTGATAGCCGGAACCACGCTTTCCAGATCGGAAAGGCGCGCCCGGGGAGCGGACTCGCCCGTCAAAGCCCCACGCAATTCCACCGCGCTGGCCAGGAGTTCCATGGCCGCGATGGGCAACCGCGCGGAAACGCCGGATTTCTGATCGACGTAATCCTTATCCTCCCGCGCTTCGAAAGCGATTTGCTCCACTATCAGCCGGATGGTCTCGGGGATATTCGCTTTGATCGCCGCGTCCCTGTCCAGCCACGCTTCCTGGCGCGTGATTTCCACGGCCGCTACCGCGCTGCGGGGATAGTGGGTGATGATTTGGGAATCGATGCGATCCTTCAGTGGGGTGATGATGTTGCCGCGATTGGTGTAATCCTCGGGATTGGCGGAGAAAGCCATCAGGATGTCCAGGGGGATGCGCACGCGGAAGCTGCGGATCTGGATGTCGCGCTCTTCCATGATGTTCAACAGGCCGACCTGGATTCGCGCCTGCAGATCAGGCAATTCGTTGATGACGAAGATTCCCCGATTGGTCCTGGGGATGATTCCGAACTGAATGGCACCTTCGTGCCCGTACCCTATCTTCTGGTGGAAGGCCTTCACGGGATCGATGTCTCCGATGAGGTCCGCCATCGAGACGTCGGGAGTGGCCAGTTTTTCGCCGTAGCGGTTCTCCCGGCCGATCCATTCGATGGGTGTTTCTTCGCCCCGTTCCGCGAGCAGTTCCTTGGCGAAGCGCGAGATGGGCGCGTAGGGATCGTCATTGACTTCGCTGCCCGCCACGATGGGTATGCGATCGTCCAGGAAGTCCGCCAGTTTGCGCAGGATACGGGTCTTGCCCTGGCCTCGTAATCCCAGCAACAAGATGTCATGCTTGGACAGGATGGCGTGGGTCAACTGCTTGAGCACGGTCTCCTCGTACCCGACGACGCCGGGCATCAAGGGCCCGCCGCCCCGGATGCGGGCCAGCAGGTTGTCGCGCAGCTCATCCTTGACCGGTTTGCTGCGATAGCCGGAGCGCTTGAGCGCGCCCAGGGTGGTTGGGGTTTCCTTCACTGCTTTTTTTCCTTGGAGTTCGCCTGGTAGGCATTCCAGGTGGTTTTAAGCAATGTACCAACATCGCTGTGCTTGGCCTCCCAGTCAAGCATGGTCTTGGCCAACCCCGCCGAGGCAACTACGATGGGAGGATCCCCTGCCCTGCGCCCCACGATCTGGAATGGAACCTGGCTTCCGCTGATCTCCGAGGTTATCTTGACCATTTCCATGACCGAAATGCCTTTGCCCGTCCCCAGGTTGACGATCACCCGATTGGTCCCCTCCTCCAGCTTCGCGAGAGCCATGGTATGGGCCCGGGCCAAATCAGTTACGTGGATATAATCGCGGACCCCGGTCCCGTCGGGGGTATCGTAATCGTCGCCGAAAATCTGGACATGCTTGCGCCATCCCATGGCCGCTTCCATGATGATCGGGACCAGATTGGCCGGATTTTGCTCCAGGCCGCAAAGATCCCCGTCCACGTCGTAGCCCGCCGCGTTGAAATAGCGGAGGGCCGCGTAACGGATTCCTTTCAACCGACCGTACCATTCGAGGAACCCCTCGATGGCGAGCTTGGTGTACCCGTAGTAGTTGGCCGGAATGGTGGGATGGCTTTCGTCCATAGGAAGGTAATGGGGATCACCGTACACGGCGGCCGAGGACGAGAAGACGAATCGTTTGATTCCGTGTTTTGATACCGCGTTGAGAAGGTTCAGGGTTCCGGTGATGTTGTGGACAGAATAGCGCTCGGGCGCGGTCATGGATTCACCCGCAGCCTTGAGCGCGGCCAGATGGATCACCCCATCGTATCTCCTCTCGCCGCATGTTTCGTCCAGGGCCCGGGGATCGAGGATATCACCATGGCGGAAATGCGCGCCCGGGCGAAGATTGCCCCGCAAACCCGAGGAAAGATTATCGAATACCGTAACCTCCGCACCTTCGCGCAGCAGGGCTTTGACCACGTGTGAACCGATGTATCCGGCGCCGCCGACAACGAGAACTTTCACGGAAATTGCCTCCTGGATATGATGGGATCAAGATAAATATCGGCGGGGGCCGCCGGGAACGGTTTTACCCGATATCCCGGGAATTGGTGGGGTTTGTTCCGTCAGGAACGGGGTTCGCCCCGTCAGGAACGGGGTTCGCGGCGCTTGATGGCGAAAATGGAAATATCGTCCAGGCTCTGGCGACCTTCCGAGAAGCGTTCCTTGTCCATCTGGGCCTGGGCGATGGTTTCCGAGGAACCCATGGGAGAGAACTTCTTGATGACCGCGTCCAGGCGCTTCCGCCCGTACAGCTCGTCCTTGGTGTTGAAACTCTCGTTGATGCCGTCCGTGTAGACGAACAGGAGATCGCCGGGATGGAGCTGGGTTTCCTGCTCCGTGTAGCTGTTGTCCTCGAACATTCCCAGGAAGAATCCACCCCGCATCTGGAGATGCTCCAGGCTCTTGTCCGCGTAGCGGTAGATGACCGGATAGGGGTGGCAAACGCGGCTGTAGATGAGGCGGCCAGTGCGGAGATCAAGGATGCCCGCGAAGGCCGTCAGGTAATGATCGGTATTGATGGCGGCGCACAGATCCACGTTAACGTTAGTCAGGATCTGGGCTACCGAAAGGCCGGATTTTACATGGCGGTCGAAGGACATCTTGGCCATGGCCGTGACCAAGGCGGCGGGCACGCCATGTCCGGATACGTCCGTCATCAGCATGAAGATGCGGTCTTCGTCCAGGCGGATGAAATCGTAGAAGTCCCCGCTCACTTTGCCGGTGGGAGCGTAGGCCGCCGCGACTTCGTAGCCATCCAGGCGCGGCAGGGTCTTGGGCAGCATTCCCTGCTGCACCTGCTTAGCCATATCCAGCTCCATCTCCGTCTCCTGGCGCACCCGGACCAGTTCCTGGTTCTGGACGTATAGCTCCTCGGTGCGCGCTTTGACCTTGACCTCGAGGTCTGCGGCGTTGGCGACGAGCTTCTTTTCCATTTCCTTGAATTGGGAAACGTCCGTGACGAACCAGACGCGGCCGATTAGGCGACTCTGCTCGTCCACGATGGGGCGGGTGTAGACCTGGTAAGTGGCCGGAAGGGGCAACACCATTTCGAAGATCTGCTCGGAGTGGAGCTGGGGTTCCTTCTGGATGGCCCCGTAGAAGGCCATGAATTCATGGGATTCGGTGAAATGGTATTGCAGCAATTCTGCGGCAATGTCGAACTGCATGCCTGCGAATTGCCGCCAGTTGAGGCCGAACAGCTTTCCGAAACGGGCGTTGGTGGACCGGATGATGGATCCCTCGTCCACCAGGGCGATGCCGTCCTTGGAGGATCCGATGATGGCCTTGACCCGGCTCTCGGAAAGGCGCAGGTCCGTCACTTCATGGATGATAATCAGCCGCGTACCGTTGATTAGGGTGCTGCGGAAGTGGTAGTACCGCTTTTCCCCGTTAGGCATGGGGATTTCC
>JALYSE010000016.1 GCA_030854955.1 Fibrobacterota bacterium
CTCAGTGGTTGTAAGCCCGCTCTCCGTGTAGGGAAAGGTCGAGACCCTGCTCTTCGATATCCTTGTCCACCCGAAAACCCATGGTCTTCTCGATGACCACGACCAGGATCCCCGTGACGACAAGGGAATAGCCGCCTACGGCCAATAGGGCCTTGAGCTGGACCAGAAACTGATCGACCCCACTGCGCGCGAACTCGGCGCTGTGAAATAGGAGGGAATTCGTCCCTTGCGACGCGATGACCCCGATGGCCAAGGGCCCCAAGATGCCCGCGATCCCGTGCACTCCGAAGGCGTCCAGGGCGTCGTCATAGCCCATGGCCTGCTTTTTGGCGACGAACAGATAACACACTGCGGCGGTTACGGCCGCCAGGCCCATGGCGGCAAAAGGCAGGACGGAACCGGCGGCCGGCGTAACTGCGGCCAGTCCGGCGATAGCGCCGGTGGCTCCGCCCAGGGCGCTGCTTTTCTTGAGATGTAGTTTCTCGATCAACAGCCAGGTGCAGATTCCCGCAGCCGGTCCCACGAAGGTGTTCAGAAATGCCAGGGAGGCCGTACCGTTCGCCCCCACGGCGGATCCGGCGTTGAACCCGAACCAGCCGAACCACAAGATGCCGGTGCCCAAAACCACATGCACCATATTGTGGGGGAGGATTCCCCGCTCCAGACCATGGCGCTTGCCCAGGATGATGCACGCCACGAGGCCGGCGATTCCGGAGGTCAGATGGACGACCAGGCCTCCGGCAAAGTCGATGGTCCCGGCCTTGGCCAGGAACCCATCCGGGTGCCAGACCCAATGGCAGACGGGATCGTATACGAGGGTGGACCAGAGCAGGATGAAGACGATGTAGGGGCCGAACTTGATGCGCTCGGCGATGGCGCCGGAGATGAGGGCGGGAGTGATGCAGGCGAAGGTGCCTTGGAAGGCGATCCACAGGAAGACCGGAATGGTCCCATGCAGATCTCCCGGCCGGATGCCCCGCAGGAAGGCCAGGTCCAGGCTGCCGATGAAACCATTGCCTTCGCCGAAGGCCAGGGAGTAGCCCACCACCATCCATTGCAGGGTAATTGCCCCCATGGTGATGAAGGAATGCATCATGGTGCCGAGCATGTTCTTGGAGCGGGTCAGGCCTCCATAGAAAAGCGCCAGGCCCGGGATCATGAACAGGACCATGGCTGTGGAGATGAGCATCCAGGCGGTATCGCCCGTGTCGAGAGTTGCAACGGCGGTTTCCATCAGACTACCGCCTCTCCCCGCTCTCCCGTGCGGATGCGGATGATGTCGGCGATGTCGGAAACGAAGATCTTGCCGTCTCCGATTTTGCCCGTGCGGGCGCTGTCGCAAATGATGCCAATCAGGTTTTCGGCATCCTCGTCCCTGCAGACGATCACGATGCGGATCTTGGGGACGAAATCGATTTTGTATTCCGCGCCCCGGTAGACCTCCGAGTGACCGCGTTGCCGGCCGAAGCCACGCATTTCCATGACGGACATACCGTGGATTTTGTCGCCCAAGGCGGTTCGGACATCGTCCAGTTTATGGGGTCTGATGATGGCTTCGATTTTCTTCACGATATCCTTCCAGCGATGAATTGACATCCGCCCCCGAGATTGCGGGCGAATGGACATTATTTTGGACCGAATAAAGTTAATTGTTGTGAATTGTTAGTCTACCTGCTCTTTCTGGGCCGTTTAACGAATTAATGTCAATTAATGGAATGGGGTTGAGGGGGGTAAGCCCGTGTATCTGGTAGTGGGCGATTGACGGAGGCGGATTTCCGGTCAATTCTGCCGAAAAATGGTGAATTGCGGCTTGGCCCGGATCGGCTTACCGGCTCACATCCTCAGGCATCTGGACGTGGCCCGGGATTCCAACGACTTTCTCAGCGATAGCGATTATCTCCACGCGCCAAGTGGGACCTCGAGCATGGATGGGGAGTACGGCCATGATGCGGGAATTCCGGAGCGGTCCCCAGCCCCACGACCAGCGTTACATCTCCGAGCTGGATGCCCTTACGGGCGCCTGGATATCCGGGCAATCGGAACGGCCTTCATATCCCCTTTCATTGCTACTTTTCCCGCGACTTTCCCCTTAGCAGAAGCCGGAACATGGCCATCAAGAAATCCGAACTCTATTCTTCCCTTTGGGCCGGCTGCGACGAACTGCGCGGCGGCATGGACGCCAGCCAGTACAAGGACTAGGTCCTCGTCCTCCTCTTCCTCAAGTACATCAGCGACAAGTACGCGGGCCAACCTTTCGCGCCTATCAAGATTCCCGCAGGCTCCAGCTTCGCCGACATGGTCGCCCTCAAGGGCAAGCCCGACATCGGCGAGCGCATCAACAAGCAAATCATCCAGCCCCTGGTCGACAACAACAAATCCCTCTCCCGCTCCGACCTCCCCGACTTCGACGACGGCGCCAAGCTCGGCACCGGCAAGGAAAAGGTCGATCGCCTCACCAACCTCATCGCCATCTTCCAGAACCAGGCTCTCGACTTTTCCAAGAACCGCGCCGACGGCGACGATATCCTCGGCGACGGGTACGAATACCTCATGCGCCACTTCGCCACCGAAAGCGGCAAGAGCAAAGGGCAATTCTACACGCCCTCGGAAGTCAGCCGCATCATGGCCCAAGTGCTCGGCATCCACGAAGCCAAAACCAGCAACGACACCACCGTATATGACCCGACCTGCGGATCGGGATCCCTGCTCCTCAAAGTCGGGGACGCCGCCCCCACCAAGGTGAGCCTTTACGGACAGGAAAAGGATTCGGCCACCAGCGGTTTGGCGCGCATGAACATGATCCTGCACGACAATCCCGGCGCCCTTATCGAGCAAGGCAACACCCTCGCGGGCCCCAAGTTCCTGACCGAAGGCGGAGAACTCAAGACCTTCGACTACGTGGTCGCCAATCCCCCCTTCAGCGACAAGCGTTGGAGCAGCGGCCTGCATCCAAAGGAAGGCGGCACCGAATCCGAGGACGCCGGGCAAACCACCCAGGATTTCGGCCGCTTCACCGAATTCGGCACGCCACCGGCCAAACAAGGCGACTTCGCCTACCTGCTGCATATCGTGAAATCCCTCAAAAGCAAAGGCAAAGGGGCCTGCATCCTGCCCCATGGCGTTCTCTTCCGGGGCAATGCCGAAGGCGAAATCCGCAAGAAGCTGGTCCGCAAGGGGCTCATCCAAGGCATCATCGGTCTGCCCGCCAACCTCTTCTACGGCACCGGTATCCCTGCCTGCATCATCGTCCTCGACAAGCAGGACGCCCAGGCCCGCAAAGGCATCTACATGATGGACGCCGGATCCGGCTTCCTCAAGGACGGCCCCAAGAACCGTCTGCGCGATCAGGACATCCACAAAATCGTCGATGCCTTCACCCGCCGTCTGGAAATCCCGCGCTACTCGCGCCTGGTGCCGCTTTCCGATATCGAAGCCAACGACTTCAACCTCAACCTGCCCCGCTATATCGACAGCACCGAGCCCGAAGACATCCAGGACATCGAAGCCCATCTGCGCGGCGGCATCCCCAGACGCGACATCGATGGGCTGGGCCGCTTCTGGAAGGTCTTTCCCGGAGTGCGCGCTACCCTATTGAAGAAAGCCGACCGTCCTGACTACGCTCAGCTCAAGCTCCCGATCGGTGAGGTCAAGGCCGCCATCCTGGGTCACGAGGAATTCCAGGCCTTCAATCGCAGCGTCACCGCGTTGTTCCATGCATGGCGGGACAAGTACCTGCCCAAGCTGAAAGGCCTTCGCATCGGCGATAAGCCCAAGGCCCTGATCGAAGATCTCTCCGAATCCTTGCTAGAGACATTCCGCCCGGCTCCGCTGCTGGACGCCTATGATTTATACCAGCACATCATGGACTTGTGGTCCGAGTCCATGCAGGATGATGTTTACCTCATCGTCTCCGATGGCTGGATGGAAGCGGCCAAGCCCCGCCTGATCGAAGAAGACAAGGCCAACAAAACCAAGCAGAGCCCGGATTTTTCCGTCGGCAAGCTCAAGTATAAGGCCGAATTAATTCCCGTTCCGCTCATCGTCGCCAAATATTTTTCCGCTGAAGCCGCCGCCATCGAAGGGCTCGAAGCCGAAGTGGCGGGCCTGGAACAAAATCTGGAAGAGCTGACCGAAGAACACACAGGCGAAGACGGCGCCCTGGCCGAAGCTCTCGAAGAGGGGAAAATCCCCAAAGGCGCGGTCGCGGCCCTCTTGAAGAAATCCAAACCCTTGGTGGACGCCAGCGTTGAGCGCAAGGTATGGGAACTCTACCTGGAACTCTCCGGGCAACTGGGCGAACTCAACAAGGAACTCAAGGCTGCCCGCAACGCCCTGGAGGCCAAGGTCGCGGCCCAATACGGCAAATTGAAAGAAGTCGAAGTGAAATCGCTGGTGGTCGAGGACAAATGGCTCGCCACCCTATCGGCCTTGGTGCAGGCTGAACTTGATCGCGTCTCGCAAACCCTTACCAGCCGCATGCGCGAATTGGCCGAGCGCTACGGAACGCCCTTGCCCCAAATCGAGGTGGAGCTGGCAGTGTTGGAAAAGATGGTGGCCGGGCATCTGGAGAAGATGGGATTTACGGTATGAGCGAGGGGTTCGAATTCCAAAAGTTGGTGGATTTGTGCGCTCAGGCGCATCAGGAATTACAAAGCAGGGCCATCCGTACCGTGGATACCTATCTGGTAATCCGTAATTGGCTTATCGGATATTATATTGTCGAATTCGAGCAAAGGGGCGAGGACCGCGCTCAATACGGTAATAACCTGATAGGCAACCTGGCGAAAGCGCTTAAGACCAAGAGTCTCAAAGGCACCTCCTCGACCAGTTTGAAACAATTTCGGTCTTTTTACCTAGCCTACAAGGGTATGGGTCAGACGGTGTCCGGCCTTTTCTTACCAATCGATCCACAAGGTCAAAAAGGTCAGACAGTGTCTGACCTTTCTTTGGCCCCTTTCATAAGCCAAAACAGGAGAGAAATCAGCGCCTTCTCGGAAACCCTCCTCAAGCAGGTTTCCCTAGGCTGGTCGCATTACGTCATCCTGTTGACCTTGGACAATGGCGATGAGCGCAGGTTTTATGAAATCGAAGCGGCCGCCAATAGTTGGAGTGTACGTGAGCTTGAACGGCAAGTTGCAAGTTCTCTCTATGAAAGGCTGTCACTAAGCCGCGACAAGGAGGAGATCCGCAGGCTCGCCGAACAAGGTTTGGTGGTCGAGAAAGCGGCCGACATCATCAAGAATCCTCTCGTGTTGGAGTTTTTGGGATTGGAAGAGAAGTCGACCTATTCCGAAAACGAACTGGAGTCGGCGATTATCGAAAAATTGGAAACCTTTCTACTGGAGCTGGGCAAGGGCTTCTTATTCGAGGCCCGCCAAAGGCGCTTTACTTTCGACAACGATCACTTCTACGTAGATCTGGTCTTTTACAATAGGTTACTTCAGTGTTACGTACTCATTGACTTGAAGCGCGAAAAGCTCACCCATCAGGACTTGGGACAGATGCAGATGTATGTCAATTACTTCGATCGTCACGTGAAAACCGAGAAGGAACTTCCCACAATCGGGATTGTGCTTTGCCATCGCAAGAATGATGCCGTGGTTGAACTTACCCTGCCTAAGAACGCCAATATCTTCGCCTCAAAGTATCAGTTGTATTTGCCGTCCAAGGAAGAGTTGAAACGCAAGTTGGAAAACATTGAGGCGGAACTGGAGGCCAGGAATGGGTAGTCCGATTGGCTTTTGTGCGAATGATTTCGTCTCGAAATCACAATCTCATTTTGGGCGCACCCCTTCGGGTCGGGCTGCTCCGGGCTCCGCTCTCGCTTCGGTCCCTGCGGGACCTGCGGGCTGGCGCCCGCAGCCCTGCGCATCCCTTGCGCGAATGCGAAAGCCGGGGAAACTCGGGGGGTATCATGGCTGAAGAGGTTATTCCCGAGGGTTTTAAAAAAACGGAAGTAGGCGTTTTCCCGAAGGATTGGGACATCCAATTCTGTTCGGCCCTAAGTGAAAGAATCATGGTCGGAATAGTCATTCGGCCATCTCAGTATTATGTCAAATCCGGAATCCCAGCGTTTCGTTCGGCAAACATTCGTGAGAGCGGAATCAATAATTCCGATCTTGTATTCATAAGCGAGAAATCAAATGATCTTCTGGCAAAGAGCCAGACGCGCGAAGGAGATGTTCTCACAGTTCGAACCGGTTACCCTGGGACAAGCGCTGTAGTTCGCTCCGACCATGCAGGATGCAATTGCATTGACATTCTAATTACTCGCCCTTCAAGGAGAGTATCTCCTGAATATTTGTCGATATGGGTGAACTCGACTTTCGGAAAAGACCAGGTCTTAATGAATCAAGGAGGTCTCGCCCAACAGCATTTTAATGTTGGCGACATGAAAAACCTCATTGTGGCCTTGCCTAAACTACCCGAACAACGCGCCATCGCCACCGCCCTCTCCGATATCGACGCCCTGATCGCCGGTCTGGACCAACTCATCGCCAAGAAACGCGCCATCAAACAGGCCGCCATGCAGCAATTGCTCACGGGGCAGAAAAGGTTGCCGGGGTTTCAGGGGGATTGGGAAACAAAAAAACTCGGAGACTGCTTGATGTCCTTTCCGAGTTATGGAATCAACGCCGCGGCTGTCCCGTATTCGGATCGTAAACCTGCTTACATACGTATAACGGATATATCCGTGGACGGACGGTTTCAACCTGAGACATTGGTGTCTGTCGATTCTTCCCGATCCGGTCAATACTATCTTCAAGACGGTGACATTGTCTTCGCCAGGACCGGGGCAAGTGTAGGGAAGTCATACCGCTATCGTGTCCAAGATGGAAAGTTAGTCTTTGCGGGATTTTTAATTCGAGCACATCCGAATCCGAAAGTATTGTCTCCCTATTTTTTGTCTGAATATGTGAAGACAGAAGCCTACTGGAAGTGGATCAAGCTAATGTCCATGCGAAGCGGGCAGCCAGGTGTCAATGGAAATGAATTCGCTCAACTGCCAATACCCCTGCCCACTATCCAGGAACAAACCGCCATCGCCACAATCCTCTCCGACATGGACTCCGAACTCGCCGCCCTCGAACACCGCCGCGATAAGACCCGCCTCCTCAAACAAGGCATGATGCAAGAACTCCTCACCGGCCGCATCCGCTTGGTCGACCCGACCCCATCCCATACTGTTTCAGATCTTCAGGTGGAGCCAAACGGTCGGCGCCTCGCGGTCGGGTAGGTTCAGCCGGACGTTTCCATGTGTTCGGTCGCACCCATCCAATAACACAGCAGCGCCGCCGGGATGCGCATGATGTGGGGGACGGCTTTTGCATCCTTGCCCGGGGAGCGCGGCAGGCCTCCAAGCGGTCCAAAATCCGCAAGCGATTTCGTGACCACATAGCCGCGCGTGATGCGCTTGGTGTCACACAGCTCCAGCAAGCCCTTCAATTCCCGAACGCCGGTGTGTTGGGTGCGGTATTTCACTTCGAAGGGAATGAGTTCGCCTTCGATCTCGGCGACCAGATCCACCTCATGATCCTTTTTGCCGCGCCAATAGCTGAACCGTACATTGTGCGCATAGTAGCGCGCGAACAAATGTTTGAACACGGCCGTTTCCGTAGCCAAGCCTAGCGCCGCGGCATCTTCCAGAATGGCCTTGCCTTTCAGCAATACGGCGGGCGCAATGGCGGCGTCGGCCAGGTAAATCTTGAACCGGCCGCGCAAAACCTCCTTGCCGTAGCCAAGCGGAGGCAGGCGATAAATCAAATGGGTCGATTCCAGCAACTCGATAAAGTTTTGCGCGGTAGGCCGTTTGACTTCCAGGTTTCCGCACAACTGGACCATGTCCAGCAGCCCGCCTTCGTGCAGGCACAGGTACAGAAAGGTGTGCTCCAAATCGAGCACTCGGCGCACTCCGAACAAAGCCGTCATATCGCGCTTGAGCACCTTGTCGAGGATGTCTTCCCGCAGCATCCGTTGCGCCTGGGTGATGCTCTCCACCTGGGCGGTTTGGGGAAAGCCTCCGCGTACCAGGTATTCGTGGAAGTGGCCCACATACGCGCTCGCGGCTTCCGACGTGCGATAGAAGTCGGCTGGGGTCCAGTCGAACAGGTCGCGCAACGATTTCAGCGGAGGCAGCGGCGGCAAAGCCAGATTCTTGATCTGTAGGTATTCGTAGAAAGACAACGTCGTGAGACGTAGGGTATGCCAGCGGCCGACTCCCGACTCCTGGCCCGCTTCCACCAGCGGCATGGCCGAGCCGGTGAAGGCCACCCTCCGCTCTTTGTTGAAATCGACCTGATGCTTGATCCATGTCCCCCAATTGCGGATGAATTGGGCCTCATCCAGCAACAAGTATTCGCAGCCGGCGGCTTTAGGCTCCCGCTGCCTCCAGGCCTCGAGCACCGCATCGATGCCCGCCAATTTCAGGAGCGGGTGGTCGAACGTGGCATACAGGATATTGGCGGGCGGCACCCCGGCGCGCAGCAACGAATCGATAGCCTGCAACATAAGGGTGGTCTTGCCGATTTGTCGCGCCCCGGCCAGGAGCACGGCTCTGGGCGCGGGAGGAGCGGTCAGCCAGTTGTAAAATATCTTCATGGATTTTGAATTTGAGCGGGCCGCGGTCATCCGCAAGTTAGGGTTTTCTTAATTGCACCAAACAAACTATCTGCAATTAAGATAGATTTTACAGGCAGCAATCATCGAGGTGCATGAGCCATGGAGATCCAGCATTTCAGTTCCGGGAGCTTCCGGGAAGAATTTCAATATCGGACCTTCCAGCCGTCCTGGGTCAACCATGCTTGGACCTTGAACGATGCCGAGCTGGGGACCTTGCTCAGCCAGGCCGACCGCAAACTGGGCGAGCTGAACGCCTTCTCCCAACTGGTGCCCGATGTGGATTTCTTCATCCGCATGCATGTGAACAAGGAAGCCACCACCAGCAGCCGCATCGAAGGCACGCAAACCAATATCGAGGATGTGCTGCAAAAGATCGAGAACATCGATCCCGAGAAGCGCAGCGATTGGGAAGAGGTCCGCAATTACATCCATGCCATGAACCAGGCCATAGGATCGCTGGGTACCTTGCCCCTGTCGGGCCGGTTGCTGCGCGAGACCCATCGCATTCTGATGCAAGGCGTGCGCGGCGAAAAGAAACTGCCGGGGGAATACCGCAGCAGCCAGAATTGGATCGGCGGCGCGTCCCTCAAAGATACGGTATTCATTCCGCCGCATCAGCGGGATGTGCCCGAATTGATGTCCGATCTGGAACGGTTCCTGAATGAGCACGATCATCCGGTACCCGACCTGATCAAGATCGGCATCGCGCATTACCAGTTCGAGACCATCCATCCCTTCCTGGACGGCAACGGGCGTATCGGGCGCTTGATGATTCCCTTGTACCTGGTGGAGCGCGGCCTGCTGGTCAAGCCGTCCCTGTACCTGTCCGCGTTTTTCGAACAGCATAAGACCTTGTACTACGACAATCTGATGCGCGTGAGAACGCATGGCGATTTACGCCAATGGCTCCGCTTCTTCCTGGAGGGCATCCGGCAGACCGCCGAAAATGCGATCCAGACCTTCCGCTCCATCATCGCCTTGCGCGAGGAGTGCGAGCGTAAAATCCTGACCCTGGGAAAGAAGACGCCCTTGGCGAGGAATGCCTTGCACCTGTTGTTCCGTACTCCCATCGTAGACGGGCAGGACTTCGTCGCGGCCTTTTCCATCAACCTATCCACGGCCCTGCGCCTGATCGAGGATTTGATCCGGCTCGAAATCCTGCAGGAGACCACCGGCTTCAAGCGCAACCGTATTTTCGCCTTCCAGAGGTACATCGCATTGTTCGAAAGGGAAATGGTGCCATGAACCATATCGGAAAACCCGAACGGGTCACGCAGAATCGCATCGTTGCCCTGTTCGTCAATCAGTTGGGGTATAAATACCTCGGCGATTGGTCGGAGCGTCAAGGGAACAGCAATATCGAGGAAGCGGAACTGACCGCGTACCTGACCCGCGCGGGGTATGGGCCGGCCTCGATACGCAAGGCGATTCATCGGTTGCGGAACGAGGCTGACGATGCCTACCGCGGCCTATACCGGAATAATCAGGCCGTGTATGAAAAATTGCGCTATGGGGATGGGGTCAAGGAGGAGGTTGGCAAAATAACCGATCCGGTGCATTTCATCGATTGGAAGCATCCCGAAAAGAATAAGTTCGGGATTGCTGAAGAGGTGACCTTGCGCGGTGTCCGGGAGCGGCGACCGGATCTGGTGCTGTACGTGAATGGGATCGCCCTGGGCGTGGTGGAATTGAAAAGCAGCGTTTCCGGATTGGGGAACGGCATCCGCCAGAACCTGTCGAACCAATCAGAGGAATTCAACGCGTGGTTCTTCAGTACGGTGCAAATGGTCTTCGCGGGAAATGATTCCGAGGGCCTCAAGTTTGGAACCATCGAGACCCAAGATAAATTCTTCCTCTCCTGGAAAGAGGACGAGGCCGACAATACGGGCTACAAGGTGGACAAGTATCTGGCCAAGATGTGCGCCAAGGAACGTTTCCTGGAACTGATTTACGATTTCGTGCTGTTTGACGGGGGCGTCAAGAAATTGCCGCGCGTGCACCAGTACTTCGGCGTCAAGGCGGCGCAGGCCCATGTGGTGGGTCGCCAGGGCGGCATCATCTGGCATACCCAGGGGAGCGGGAAAAGCCTGGTGATGGTACTCCTGGCCAAATGGATTCTCGAGAATAACCCCAATGCCCGGGTAGCCATCATCACGGATCGCGATGAATTGGACAAGCAAATCAAGGGGGTATTCGCGGCAGCCGGCGAGGCCATCTACCGTACCCGCAGCAGCCGTGATTTGCTGAAGCAATTGGCCGCTTCCACGCCGCGTCTGCTCTGCTCCCTGGTGCATAAGTTCGGCGTGTCCGCGGGGCAGGATTTCGAGGCGTTCATCAAGGAGCTCGAAGCCAATCCCAGCCGTACCGTGGGCGATGTCTACGTCTTCGTGGACGAGTGCCACCGTACGCAGAGCGGCCGGCTCAACCGTGCCATGAAAGCCTACCTGCCCAATGCGGTTTTCATCGGCTTTACCGGCACGCCGCTCCTCAAGGAAGACAAGGCCACCAGCCAAGAGGTTTTCGGCGGGTACATCCATACGTATAAGTACTCCGAAGCCGTCGAGGACAAGGTTGTCCTGGAAATCCGCTACGAGGCCCGGGACATCGATCAGCGCCTGGGGGCCACGGATAAAATCGATGAATGGTTCGAGGCCAAGACGCGGGGGCTCAACAATTGGCGGAAAGAGGAGTTGAAAAGGCATTGGGGCACCCTGCAGAACGTCCTCAGCTCCAAATCGCGCATGGAACGCGTCGTGAAGGATATCATCCACGACTTCGCCGTTAAGCCGCGCATCTCCCAGTCGCGAGGAAATGCCATTCTGGTGGCTTCCAGCATCTTCGAAGCCACCAAGTACTACACCTTGTTTCAAGCCACGAATTTCCGCGGTAAATGCGCCGTGGTCACCTCCTACAATCCCCAGGCCAAGGACGTGACTCTCGAGGAAACCGGAGCCAACACCGAAACCGACAAGCAATTCATCTTCCATGCCTATACCGAATTGCTGGACAGGGTTCAGGCCAAACCGGGCCAGACCAAAACCGAAACGTACGAGGATTGGGCCAAGGATCAATTCAAGGACCAGCCAGCCCAAATGAAGCTCTTGGTGGTGGTCGATAAGCTGCTGACGGGATTCGACGCGCCCACCTGTACCTACTTGTATATCGACAAATCGATGCGCGATCATGCTTTGTTCCAAGCCATTTGCCGCACCAATAGGTTGGACAGCGAGGATAAGGAATTCGGCTATATCGTGGATTACAAAGACCTGTTCAAGAACCTGGTGAACGACAAGGGCACCGGGGCCATGCAGGTCTATACCTCCGAGCTCGATACGACCGCTCCCGGTTGTGATCCGACGGTGCTGATGCAGGACCGCCTGAAAAAAGGCAAAGAGCAATTGGAAAATGGCTTGGAGGCCCTGGCCCTCTTATGTGAACAGGTCGAGCCCCCCAAGGGCGAATTGCAGTATATCCACAACTTTTGCGGCAATACCGAGGTCGCGTCAGACCTGATGGAGCATGAACCGCAGCGGATGGCGCTCTATCGGGGCGTCGTGGCGCTGGTGCGCGCCTATGCCAACCTAGCGGATGAAATGGACCTTGCCGGCTATGACGCGGCGGGAACCGCCGAGATCAAGCGCCTGCTCAAGCATTACCTGGACCTCCGTGATACCATCCGCAATGCCAGCCAGGAGTTCCTCGATTTGAAACCCTTTGAAGCCGATATGCGGCACCTCATAGACACCTATATCGATGCCGATGCGCCGAGGTTGATCTCCCCGTTCGACGATATGGGCCTGTTGGAATTGATGGAAAGCGCGGGCATTGAAAACGCCATCCGAACGCGCCTGGGCGGGCTGAGGGACAGGGACGCGGTCGCGGAAACGATCGAGAATAACGTCCGCCGGACGATTCTCAAGGAACATCTGAACGATCCGGCCTATTACGAACGCATGTCCGCCTTGTTGGACGAAATCATCGTTTCGCGGCGAGCCAAGGCGATCGAATACGAGGAATTCCTCCGCCGCATCGCCGCATTGGCGCGTCAGGTCACTACGGGGCAAGCGGCCGATATTCCCGAGCCGCTCAAGAGAAGCCGTGGCCTGCGGGCGCTTTACAATAACCTTCTCAAGGTTGGAGCGTTAACGGATTCCGTGTCGGAAAAATCCACGGATCAAACCGCCTTGGATTTGGCCCAACGCATCGATGCGGCGGTGAAGCAATCGCGTCCGGATGCCTGGCGCGGGCATGAACCCAAGGAACGGATCATCAAGGGCGCCATGTATACGGTGCTTCAGGATGAACAGGAAGTGGAGCGACTCTTCCAGATTATCAGGCAGCATCTCGAGGAATATTGATGCCTGAACGCATGACCCTTGGGAACCTGACCATCGAGGTATCCAAGAAGGACATCAAGAATGTCCACCTAAGCGTCCACCCCCCGGAAGGCAAGGTCCGCGTGGCGGCGCCCCACCATATCCGGATGGAAACGCTTCGAGTCTATGTGGTATCCCGGCTGGGTTGGATCAAGGAGCAGCAACGGAAGTTTCGCGCCCAGGAGAGGGAATCGGAGCGCGAATTCTCGACACGGGAAAGCCACTACCTTTGGGGCAGAAGGTATCTGCTAAAGGTCGTCGAGAAGGATGCTGCGCCTGCCATCGAAATCAGGCCCAGGGCCTTGATTCTGTCGGTCCGTCCGGGCTCAGGCAAACCCGTCAAACAGGCCATTCTGGAAAAATGGTATCGCGACCAAATACGCGCCGCCGTTGAGCCGCTGCTCGGAAAATGGGAGAAGGTTCTCGGAGTGAAGGCGGGACGGATATTCGTCCAGCGTATGCGGACCCGATGGGGAAGTTGCAACCCCGCCACCAAGGGCATCCGGTTTAATTCCGAATTGTCCAAGAAGCCGGCGGAATGCCTGGAATATATCCTCGTGCATGAGCTGATCCATCTGTTGGAGCCCACGCATAACCCGCGATTCATATCCATGATGAATAGGTTCATGCCCCACTGGAGGCATTACCGCCGGGAGTTGAATCGAGCGCCCCTCGCATTTGAGCAATGGGATTATTGATCGTTTCGCATCTGGCCTGGCCAGGCCTGGACCTTTAAAATCCTATCGAATGAAACCGGGCAGGTTGGAGCCCGTCCACGCTTGCCAGGTGCGGTTTGCGCCGGGAATAAGGAATTCCATCCTCTTCGATCCGACTGTATACGAAGGGTGTGCCTGGACCTATTGTGCGCCGGCAGGACCCGGGAAAGGGCCTGGGCGGTTGATGCATTAAAGCGCAGGATCCATGGCACCAAATAGAAAGGACATTGAAGCGGTTGCGATAGCACTTGGCGCTGCACATGGCGCGTGCTCTCGCCTCCGTTTGCGCCAGCCCCGAAATGCTCCGCGTTTTCGGGTAGAGGCCGGAATGATCCAGGGGCGGGTTCGGATTTGGAAGATATCGTAAGCCTCATCAACGGGCGCCCGGAATTGGTTCAGGCCCCCGGGTTTCCCCGGAGGCCTTCTCTATTTCATCGACCGCTTGGAAGCGGCCTGTGAAAGCCCTGCCGTCGGCAAGGCCGCCCGTTCTGTGCGGCGTTACTGCTCGGCAACGGCCTCGCTCCCGTCTCGCAGCCCACTGGGCTGCTCGATCCCCGCCCTATGCAGGCGGGTGGGCATATCCGGGGCTAGTAACGATAATGATTGGCCTTGAAGGGCCCGTTCACCGGCACGTTGATATAGTCGGACTGCTTCTGGTTCAGCTTGGTGAGCTTTACGCCCAGCTTCTCCAGATGCAAACGCGCGACTTCTTCGTCCAAGTGCTTGGGAAGGGTATACACGCCCACTTCCAGGTTCTTGGTCCAGAGTTCGATTTGGGCCAGGGTCTGGTTGGTGAACGAGGTCGACATCACGAAGCTCGGATGGCCGGTGGCGCAGCCGAGGTTCACCAAGCGGCCTTCGGCGAGCAGGTAGATGCTGTTGCCGTTAGGGAATTCGTACTTGTCCACCTGAGGCTTGATGTTGGTGTGCTTGATTCCGGGCCAGCTGCGGAGGCCGGTGATGTCCACTTCGCTGTCGAAATGGCCGATATTGCAGACGATGGACTGATCCTTCATCTTGCTCATATGCTCGGCGGTGATGATGTCCACGTTGCCGGTGGTGGTCACGTAGATATTCCCTTCGGGGAGCGCGTCCTCTAGGGTCGTGACCTTGTAGCCTTCCATTGCGGCCTGGAGGGCGCAGATGGGATCGATCTCGGTGACGATGGTGCGGGCGCCGAAGCCGCGCATGGACTGGGCGCAGCCCTTACCCACATCACCGTAGCCGCAGACCACGGCGACCTTGCCGGCCACCATTACGTCGGTGGCGCGCTTGATACCGTCGGCCAGGGATTCGCGGCAACCGTACAGGTTGTCGAACTTGGACTTGGTCACGGAGTCGTTCACATTGATGGCGGGAACCAGCAGTTCCTTTTTGTCGAACATCTGGTACAGGCGGTGTACGCCCGTGGTGGTCTCTTCCGAGACGCCTTTCCAGTCCTTAACGAAGCGCGCCCACATGCCCGGATTCTCTTTCAACGTACGCTTCAGGAGCTTCAGGATGACGGCTTCCTCTTCGCTGCCGGCCTTGCGGTCGAGGAAAGACGGGTCTTTCTCAGCCTTGACGCCCCAGTGCAGGAGCAGGGTGGCGTCACCGCCGTCGTCGACGATGAGTTCGGGACCAATCAACTGGCCGTTGGGGCCGGGGAAGCTGAGGGCGGCGAGGGTGCATTCCCAGTACTCTTCCAGGGTCTCGCCCTTCCAGGCGAAGACGGGGGTGCCTGCCTTGGCGATGGCGGCGGCGGCGTGGTCTTGGGTGGAAAAGATGTTGCAGGAGGCCCAGCGCACGTCGGCTCCGAGTTCCTGGAGGGTCTCGATGAGTACGCCGGTCTGAATGGTCATGTGTAGGGAGCCCATGATGCGAGCTCCTTTCAGAGGCTTGGTCTTGCCGTATTTCTCACGGGTGGACATCAAGCCGGGCATTTCCTTCTCGGCGACATCGAGTTCCTTGCGGCCGAATTCAGCGAGGCTGATATCGGCTACCTGGAAATTACCCCAGGTGGGGGCGTTGTAGTTGGTGGACTTGATGGCCTTGTTGGGCGCTTCCTGAGTCATGGTCGACATTTTAGGATTTCCTTGTGGTTCGTTTGCGAAAAGCGTTTTCTGAAAAGTTTTCCGGTAAGGGAAAAGCCCGCGCTCCGGGTTGCGGAGGGCGGGCCGATGGATGGATTAGGCCGTGACCTTTTCGAGTTTGCCGGTGAACGATTTGGCGGCTTCGCGCAGGGCTTCGGCCTTGTCGGTCTTTTCCCAGGTGAAGGCGTCGCCCTTGCGGCCGAAGTGGCCGTGGACGGAGGTTGCCTTGTAGCGGGGCTTCAGCAGATCCAGGGTGCGGATGATGCCGCCTGGGGTTAGGTCGAAGTGTTCGTTCACAAGCAGTTCCAGGGATTCCGGGGCCAGCTTGCCGGTGCCGAATGTCTCGACATACACGGAAACGGGTTTGGGATAGCCGATGGCGTAGGCGACCTGGACTTCGCAACGGGTAGCGAGGCCGGCGGCCACGATGTTCTTGGCCACGTAACGCGCGGCATACGCTGCTGAACGATCGACCTTGGAGGGGTCCTTGCCCGAGAACGCGCCGCCGCCGTGACGGCCCATGCCGCCGTAGGTGTCGACGATAATCTTACGGCCCGTCAGGCCGCAATCACCCATGGGTCCGCCGATGACGAAACGGCCGGTGGGGTTGATGAGGTAACGGGTCTGATCGTTGAGCAGGTTGGCCGGGATGACGACCTTGATGCACTTCTCGATGACTTCCTTGACGATAGTCTCGTGGGAGACCTTCTCGTCATGTTGGGTGGAAAGCACGATGGTTTCGATATGCTTGGGCTTGCCGTCCACGTATTCGACCGTGACCTGGGACTTGGAGTCCGGGCGCAGCCAGGGGAGGGTGCCGTTCTGGCGGAGCTCGGCCAGTTTTTCCATCAGGCGGTGGGAGTAGTGGATGGGCATCGGCATCAGGTCTTCGGTCTCATCGCAAGCGTAGCCGAACATCATGCCCTGGTCTCCGGCGCCCTGTTCCTTGAAAAGGCCTTCGCCTTCGGAAACGCCTTGGGAGATGTCGGGGCTCTGCTTATCGAGCGCGACGAGTACGCTGCAGGTCTTGGAATCAAAGCCGAAGGCGGCATCGCTATAACCGGTGCGGGCGATGGCTTCGCGCACGACTTTCTGGAAGTCGATGTTCGCCTTGGTGGTGATTTCACCGGCTATCACCACCATGCCGGTGGTGATGAGGGTTTCGCAAGCCACGCGGCTCTTGGGATCCTGCTCCAGCATCGCATCGAGGATGGAGTCGGAGATTTGATCGGCCATCTTGTCGGGATGGCCCATGGAGACGGATTCGGAAGTGAAGAGGTGTCTGGACATTGAGAACTCCTGATGGTGTTTCTAAACCGACTCCTGGTCGGATGGGCCCAGCGAGGCCATACCCTTATAGTACAATTTTTCAGAGTTGAGTACATCGGTTTATCGCGATTTATTGATATTTAATTTTGAGACCAAAAGGGGCGAAATTACCCATAAAATGGCCCCTGCTTGAGTTTTTAAGCGTTTTCTCAATACTGAGGCTGGAAGGGAGAGGGTAGGGGACCTAGGGGATTTGAACGCTATTCAGCAGGATTTTAAAGGGATGCCTGGAGCTTGACCATGTAATACCAATGAGAATCATCCACCAGGAGGGAATTTTCAGAAACCACGCGGGTGAATCTCCTTCCCCGGAGGTGATCGCTGGCGACCTGGGTCTGAAGGTGGAATCCCTCGATGATTTTTTTATTCAGGAATACCGACCATTTGAGGTTGTCGCTGAACCAGTCGTCGGGGTCGTAGCCTTTCGTCTGGTCATAATGGTAATCGGGCAAGGGCAAGGCCCCTTCGCGCGCGGTCCGGTAGCCGTTGATGTGCTTGGCGGTCAGTCGCTCCACTTCGATATTGAGGTTGTCGAGCAGACCGAAGGTGGGGATATTCAAGCCCACCATTACGGCCAGCCTGTCCATCCTGTCCTCATAATAGATCGGCCTGTTCTCGAATCCCATCAGCACGGCTTCGGAATAAAGCACCATTTCATCTCCCCGGAACAGATCGCCGCCGAACAGGGTTTTGAAATCGAGGGCGAGCAGGGCCAGGGGCTTGATGCCTTTGAAGCTGTATTTCTCAAGTTTCGGCTGGGAGGCGGGATCGGTCTCCCAAGCCGTGCGCAGGCTGTCCACCAGGGTCCCGATTGCGGTCCATTGCGCCGCTTCCGCCGAATTCCCATCCAAGGTGGCGGCCTTGGCGCGATCGGAGTAGTATTCCGGATTGTTGGCATAGGTGATGCCCTTGTATTTGAAATAGGTGTTTTTCGGATCGTTGGGCGTGGTGAGGCTGGGGGTGACTGGAATGAGGCGATCCATTTGCAATCCCAACCCTAGTTTGACGAAGCCGGTGTGGAATTTCGCCAGGTAGGTCAGGGAAAAATCGTGCAAAGGATAGGATAGCCGCTCGCTGGTGAAAAAAAGATCGTGGCTGAACTTTTCCGAAATAGGGTGGGTCCATTGGGTGCCTAAAACGCTGGCCGATGAAGTATTCACCGCCGTGTAGCCGTTTCCCGTGACGATGAAGTCGGGATAAGTTCCTGTCCGGAACAGATATTCGCCCAGGTTCTTCGAGTAGCCGTATTTGACCGGAAAAAACCCCAGCTTGCCTACGAGGCCGGGATGCTCGGGATCGCCGACGTTGAACTGCGCAAAGGCCTTGGTCAAAATGGCGTCTCCGTAGAAAACCTTGCTTGCGCTTTGGTTGGCTATCGCCGGAATGGCATGCCAGAAAATGCTTCCGGCCCCGAGATACAGTTTGAGATGCTCCCCGCGACTGGCTTCGAGATCGAAGGTCCCACCGAAGCGTTGCGTCCACATATTGTCCAGGGTGTCCAGCGCCAATTCCACGCCGTTGACGATGTTCCCAAATTCGTAAAAGACCTGAGCGCCCTTGAAATGGATCTTGGGGGGCTCTTGCGCCGTTGCCGGCGCGGCATACAGTAAGGCGGCCAGTGAAATGGAGTACGCGATTTTCTGCATGAAACCTCCTATGGAAATTTTGGGGGGAAACGATTCGATGCTGCTGGATATCCGAAAGCGGCCCGGACGGTTCCGTCCGGACGAAACTTTATTGCATGGTCACGATGCGCATCAGGGATTGCCCATCCGCTCGGATCCGCACGATGACGATGCTCGGAACGCGATCCGGGCTGCTGATCAAGAAGCGCGCATAGGCGCCTTCGGTGGTTTTCCGGAAGGGGACGGCGCGCCCGTCGATTCCCGTAGCCGTAAAGTCCACGTGCTGGGCGGCGACCTTGACCCAGGCGGATCCGGAAGCGTCGGAACCGGACGAGACTTCCATCGGGAAGGACCGTTCCGCGGCTGCAATCCCGACCGAAGCCACGGTGTCCCACAACACGGCTTCTTGCGACAATTCCTCCGGCCATTTGCCCGTTTGCTTGAAATCCTTTAGGAAGGGGTGGACCGCCAATTCCTTCGCCTTGATGTTCCTGAAGGTGATTCCCGTCTCACCGTGATGTTGCAGCAGGATTCCGCCGGTATGGATATGGTAGTACCTGCCGTTGTTTCCATCGGAAACATACTTGCTCTCATTGTAGGCCTTAAGGTATTCAGCCGTCCCGATTTTGTACTCAAGCAGCTTTTTGCCGTTCCCATAATGGACGTAATTGCTGTCGAAGACGATGATCCGGAGTTGGTTCCAGGACCCGGGCGGGTTGTACCAGGTGTCGCGGATGGATTCCTTGACCCCGTACATATCGTAACTGGATCCGTAATGCTTGGTTGCGCCGATGCAATCGCTGTGGCTTGGTCCGCAAACCTGGAGTTCCGGTCCCGAGCGGGCGTTGCCGGGATCCGTGGCGGTCTCTTCGTAGCGCGTGAAGATTCCGCTGTTGCCGCCGGCCGGAGTCTGGACGTCGATCTTCACATCGAAGTTCTTGTACTTTTTGTTGTTCAGGATGGGGAGCTTGTTTCCGTTTCCGTTTTCAATGCGCGGGCCCAGGGGCGCATTCGCCTTAACGGTCCAGGCATCGGTGACCACGTCGGTCCGGTAGGCATGCCAATTTTTCAGATCCTGGCCGTTGAACAACAAGTCATAGCGGGCCTGGGCTTCGGTCTCACTCAGTTTGTTATGTTCCTGGGAACCGGCGGTGGAAACGAGCACACAGGCAAGCAAACCCGCCAAGGAGAACCCTCCTGATTGGGCCGGTTTTTTTATTGCGTCTCTCATCCTATCCCCTCGCTTCATTCCTGGTCCCAAACATTCTTTTTTGGGCTTCCCTATGGGGTTCAATGTACCCCCACATTCCATTTTTGGCATGATTAATTCGAAGCAAGATTTGAATTTATTACAAAATAAAAAACAGAAATAGTCATTAAAAAGGCATAACTAGAGAAAATGGAGTGAAATCTTTCTTGGATAATTGCCAATGATCTGCTTTTTTCACGAAGCAGAAAAGACGCTCTACTGAGAGCTTCGGTCGACCCTTTTGGGCCAGGTCCGGGTTACATTAAGGGTTTAAGGGTCATAATGGGGTCCCCGGAATCCGATTTCGCTCTTTATTTGGGAAAATCCTTTTGTTATCATTGGGCAGCCTCTTCCATACAGGAAGCGGCCCTTGGAGCCGAGTCATGAATCTCATTTCCGCAGCGATTCTCTTCATCATCTGGGCAGGCGGAGCCGCCTTGTCCATCCTCTATTCGATCTCGACGGGCGCGACCCTGGTGCTGGGACTGGTGCTGTGGAATTCCTTTTTTGGATTTTCCACGGCCGTGGGCCTCATGCTCTTCTGGAGCCGTGAACACTGGATGGGCTAAGCCCCATTCCCATTCGTTCCAAGCGAACAAACGCTTCCACACTCATATCCGGCAAACCCGCCTCGGCCACCGCCAAGACGGGTTTTATTTTGCCCGGCCGCAGTGATACCCCTGGTCGTGGCGGTGCGGTCCTATTGGCCCATGGCGCCGGGGGCCATAAAGACCATCCCCACATGCTCGACCTGGATGCGGCATTGGCCGCCACGGGTCTGAAGCCCACCCGCTTCGACTTTCCCTATCGGGCCGAGGGACGGAGCTTTCCCGACCGCATGCCGGTGTTGGTGGAAAGCTATCGATCGGCGGCGGACCGGATCCTCAAAAAGGAGAAGCCGGCTTTCCTGATCCTGGCCGGCCATTCCATGGGAACCCGCGCCGCCCTGGCTCTGGCCGCTGAAGGCTATCCGTGCCAAGGGCTCATTCTCTTTTCCTATCCCTTGCATCCTCCCGGGCATCCCGAAAAGCTGCGACTGGATCATCTGGAGGGTCTTCCGGTTCCGGTGCTAAGCCTTTCCGGAACGCGCGATACTTTCTGCACGCCGAATCTGATGGACAAGGCGATCAAGGCTTCCGCGTCCGTTGCGCCGGGCAAACGGTGGACCCACCATTGGATCGAAGGGGCGGATCATGGGCTCAAGGTGACGAAGAGTTCCGGGCGCACCCGCGCGGATGTGCTGGCGGAAGTCGAGACGGCCTGCCACGATTGGATTGCAGTGCTTCTCAAGCGATGATTATGGGCAAACCGGCAATTACGGGACGGCTCGGTCAGTTTTCGACCGAATTGTACGGGCTCAATTCTCGGTTACAAGTCGTCCTGGCCATAGCGGCGTATTTTTTCCACGGGCAGGTTTTAGGCGGTCCCCAATCCGCGGCCGACACTTTGGGACGCATTTCCGGAATCGGCACCGACAAGGCCACGGGCCAACCGTTAGCGGGTGCCGTCATTTACCTGTATGCGACCCTGGGAATTCTATACCCTAAGGCTTTTGAAAGCGAATGGATTTGTGGTTTGCTTTAACCTTAGGATTTACGGAGAGAATCCGGCCATTGGGTTGGTATTCCCGCTTTCCACGTTGGCCACCATTCAACCTTTTTTCAGGAGTGAGCTTGGGGTCTAGGATTGCGGTCATTGGAAGTACGGATGTAGTTTTTATCACAAAATGACTTGCTGAAAGCGGCGGCAGCACATAAGCAAAGGTGTTTCCGGAAATGGATGCTATTGCGGCTTTCTCCTTCAATGCAAACCCTGATCCATCGAATCCAAAAACGTTTCCCGTGGATAGGCTCACCGGTGCCGTGATTGCAAAAGATCCATTCACCGATTCGGTTAAGTTTTTGTTTAGGGCGATAAGGTGGATTTCATTCCCACCCGGAACGAACGAAGCATACACCGAGGTATTTTCCCGATCCGATGTAATGGCAGAAGTGGCCATGTCCGCAAAGCGAGAATTTTTACCATCGTAGTTACGAAACAACCGAAATGCGGCCGCTACATAGGGAAACTTTTCCGTAAGCGCCCAGTAATTGGAGGCGAAGACCCCGTCTCTACCCAAAATGCCCAGAAAATCCGCTTCTGCGATTCCACCTGTAACATCTTCGCCACCTCCATAATTGTGTTCCGTAATGGAAAGCCTGGTTCCCGGATAGTGGCTCTGGATCGATGAAAAAAGATGGGGCAATAAAATAATGGGTCCTGCGGCATTGCCCTTTGGCGTGGCCCAGCGACTTATCCAACTTGTTTCCACATAGCTGCTGTCCCACAAAGAACGTGGGGCTTGCATGCGCGCAATCTTATCCTTATCCGTGACGGCGGCGACGTCATTGATGCGATGATCCCCACTTGCTTCGGAATACCAATGCACATCGAGCACATCGACAAGCCGGCTTCCCGCTTGGTCCGATGCTTTTTTCAATTCTGCCAAGAAATAATCGATAAACCAAGTGTATCCCTTTCCTGCACTGACGGTTTTCCAATCCGGTGCATCCTGCAAGCTAGCATAGGCGTAATAGCCGTAGAAAACCCCTCCGAAAATCTGGGCTTCCGGATCAATTTTTTTGGTAGCCTTGGCCGTAGCGACGGTTTTTTCGATCAGTTCCACGCAGGTTACGGGCTTGGGGTGAATTCGGGGATGGGTTGCCGACCACAGGGCCGGCTCATTGTCCACCAAATAAAAAGGAATGCCTTTTTCATTGACCGCTCCCCCGTATTTTTTCACCAAGAAATTAACGAACTCATCCGTATAGACTTCATTGTCCGTGGTATCGGGAGTCAGGGAAAAATCACTTCCCTTTTCATACACCAATTTTGCCCAACGCGAGGAAGGGGCTGTGTCTGCGGAGTCCACGGCGCCTTTTTTGTCTTTCGCGACATACCCGGCTGCTGGCAAAGTGATGATGGAGATTGCGCCAGACGCTAAACTTTTATCATGAAAGTCGGTAATGGACTTGCCGGGAACATTACCACCTCCCAAATGGCTATCGCTGGAATTAAACCAATCTGTACCGGCATTGGAGGCGTTGTTTTCCCAATTGTAGCCTGTGAGTCGGTTTCCGCCCGACCGGCGAAAAGTGATGCCATCGGCTTGAGTCAACTCCTCGGAATTGGATCCGTAAATGAGTGGGCTGATAGCCCGTACATTTTTGGTCAGATCGATGGTGAATTGCACTGATATTTCGGCATGCAAGCATACCGCAGAGGCAATGAAAAGACTGATGGATCGTAATCGAGAACAAGTCATAAAACCCTTTCCAATAGGTCACGCAACCTAATCCTTATGCAGTATTCCCCAAACTTCAGCGCTGTACGCGCGCCCCGCCGCCCTTGACCAGGCTATCCACCTCGGAAAGGCTGGCCATGGAGGTGTCCCCGGGAGTGGTCATGGCCAAGGCCCCGTGGGCCGCGCCGTATTCCACCGCTTGGGCCAGATCGCCTTTTTCCAGGAGCCCGTAAATCAGGCCGGAAGCGAAACTGTCCCCGCCCCCCACGCGATCGTAAATCTCCAAACCGCGGCGCATGGCTGACTCGAAGAATTCCCCAGCGCCCCAGGCCACCGCGCCCCAATCGTTCACGGAGGCGGACTTCACGGTGCGCAGGGTGGTCGCGATCACCTTGAAGTTCGGGAACTCCTTGGTGACCTCGCCGATCATCTTCTTGAAATTCCCGGCCTCGACGGCGGTAAGCTGCTCGTCGGTGCCTTCCACGTGGAATCCCAGGGAGGCGGTGAAGTCCTCTTCATTGCCGATCATCACGTCGACATAGCGCGCCAGCTTGCGGTTGACCTCCTGCGCGCGCTTCTGCCCGCCGAAGTGCTTCCAAAGACTGGGTCGGTAATTGAGGTCAAAGGAAATCAGAGTGCCATGCTTTTTGGCCGCGATCATGGCCTCTTCGATCACTTCGGGGGTGGTCTCGGAAAGACCCGCGTAGATGCCGCCGGTATGGAACCAGCGCGCGCCCTGCTTACCGAAGATGTCTTCCCAGTCGATATCGCCCTTTCTGACCTGGCTGGCCGCAGTGTGGCCGCGATCGGAGACGCCCACGGCGCCGCGCACGCCGAAGCCGCGTTCGGTGAAGTTGAGGCCGTTGCGGGTCTTGCGGCCTAGGCCGTCATAGGGCGCCCATTTGATGAAGGACGTGTCCACCCCGCCCTGAAGGATGAAGTCCTCGATGAGGCGGCCGACTTCGTTGTCTGCGAAGGCCGTCACCACCGCCGTACGCAGGCCGAAGCAGCGGCGCAAGCCGCGGGCCACGTTGTATTCCCCGCCGCCTTCCCAGGCGTTGAAGCTCCGGGCGGTCTTGATGCGCACGTCCCCGGGATCGAGGCGCAGCATGACTTCTCCCAGGGAGATCTGGTCGAATCGGCACTTGTCCTTGGGCTTGACGGTCAATAGTCTCATGGTTCCTCCGGATACCCGGGGCTTCCCGGGCGCCGCCTTACTTGGCGGCAGGGTATCGTGCGTGTTACTTCTTCGCGCCGGTAAGTGCCACCGCCTGGGCGGACAGGCGCGTTACCTCCGCCCAATCGCTCGCTTTCAACAGCTCCGGGGCCACCATGAAGCTGCCGCCCACGGCCACCACGGCCTTGAAGGCCAGGTAGTCCGGAAGCTTGGCGAGATCGATGCCGCCGGTGGGGATGAAGCGGATCATGGAAAAGGGCGCGGCGATGGCCTTGAGGGCCTTGATGCCGCCAATGGCCTCGGCGGGGAAGAATTTCACGACCTCTACGCCTTCTTCCATGGCCATCTGGATTTCGGTGGGCGTGGCCACGCCCGGGAACACTGGCACGTTCAGTTCCCGGCAGCGGCGGACTACCTTGGCATTGAAGCCGGGCGAGACGATGTAGGTGGCGCCCGCGGCCACGGCGCGATCGACCTGGTCCGGCTGCAGGATGGTGCCCGCGCCCAAGCAGATGTCCTTGTCCAGGGAAATCGCCTTGATGGCGGCCTCGGCGGCGGCGGTGCGGAAGGTGACTTCGGCGCAGGGCAGACCGCCGGCCTTAAGGGCCTGGGCCAGGGGCCAGGCGTCCTCGGCCCGTTCGATGATGACGACGGGCATGAGGCGGATGGAGGCGAGGCGGTCGATGATTGCCGACATTTTGGGCTCCAAAGGGTTTTGCATTTCGATTTTCAATTCCAGGTTTTCAATTCGCATTCTCGGCTCACAACCGTGACAATGTAAGGCCGCCGTCCACCATGATCACCTGGCCGGTGGAGTAGGGGAGATCGCCTCGGGCCAGCATGGCCACGGCCTTGCCTACGTCCTCGGGAAAACCCCAGCGGTTCTGAGGCACCAGGCCATTGGCGATGAGGGCATCGTATTTGCCGGTGACTCCTGCGGTCATGTCGGTCTTGATGACGCCGGGGCGCACTTCGTAGACGGGGATGCCGAACTCGGCCAAGCGCACGGACCAGAGCTGGTTGGACATGCCCAGGGCCGCCTTGGCCAGGCAATAATCCCCGCGGTTGACCGAGGCCACCGTAGCGGAAATGGATGTGATGTTGATGACCGACTGTATCCGGGATGGATCGTCCTGCTTCTGGGCGATCATCCATTGGGCCGCTTTCTGGGTCAGGAAATAGGGGCCGCGCAGATTGACCTTGATGAGTTCGTCGAAGCTTTCCTCGCTCGCATCCAGGATGTCGGCGCGGACCTTGGGAGCGATGCCGGCGTTGTTGACCAACACGTCCAGGCGGCCGAAGCGTTCCTTGACGGCGGCCAGGAATGCCTCCCGCTGGCGCGCGTCGGCCACGTCGGCCTTGGTGTATAGGACTTGGACGCCCAGTTTGCGCAAGCCTTCCAGGGATTCGACGTCCTTCTCGTCGCGCTGGCCGCAGAGGGCCAGGTCGAAACCTTCCTTGGCGAGGCTGGTGGAGATCCCGAGGCCGATGCCTCTGCCGCCTCCGGTGATTGCTGCGACTCTGTGGGACATGTGACTTCTCCGTTGACGATGCTTTGTGAGGGACTAGGGGATAGGGGGTTCGACTCGGGTGTTATGGGACTCGGGGAAGCGGCGGTGAACGCTCTGCCGCGAGCCCGAGCCGCCCATTCTCCTCATCTTACTCTTACTCTTACTCTTACTCTTACCCTAATCCTTAATCCTTAAACCCTTCTTTTCATACCCCGTAAAATGCGAAATACTTTTCATTCTTTAAGATTCTGTTCAGATACAGGGCCACCTCCCGCGCATGGTAATCGCCCCACTGGCTGGACTCGCCTAGGGGGACCTTGGCCCCGGGGGGAATATAATCCCATCCGTTGGGCCGATGGTAGACGGAATGCAGCAGCAAGCCCTGGTGGGCGGGATCGGTGCTCAGGTAGGGCTCTTCGAAAAGACGATCGACCACGGTCAGGCCGGCCTGCCAGTAGCGCTCGCCCTCGGTGGTTTCGCCGCTCTTGGCGTCCGCGCCGCTCTTGGCGTCCGCGCCGCTCTTGGCGTCCGCGCCGCTCTTGGCGTCCGCGCCGCTCTTGGCGTCCGCGCCGCGCGCACGCAGCAGGCGGCCCAGGCGCAGCAGGCCCTGGGAGGCGATGGCGGCGGCGGAGCTGTCCACGGGCTCATGCTCGTTGAACGGATCCGCGGGCTTGTCGAGGTAGTTGTCGAGCTTATGCAGATTGGGAGCGCCGGTGTCCCAATAGGGGATGCCATCCTTGGGGGTCTGGGAGATGTAGAAGTCGCAAGAGGCCTTGGCGGCCTTGAGCATCATGGCTTCCACGGGCTTGCGCCCCCCGACCGTATCCAGCTCTTTGTCGGATAGGGTGGCTAGGAATTCGAGCTCCTCGGCATAGCCGAGCATGACCCAGGCCAGGCCGCGGGTCCAGGTGGTGAAGGGCGCGTAGCCCTGTTGGGAATTGGGGCAGCGGTAGCTGCCGTCGGTGGTGTTGAAGATGATCTCGTGGGCCGCGCGGCCGCGCAGGGCGGGCACATCGTAGCTGTCCCGGCCTTCGCCGTAGAAGAGGGTGAACTCGGCGGTCACGGCGGCGTGGTCGACCAGGCGTTGCAGCAGATTGATCTTGGCGTCCTTCTCCCCGAGCAGGGTATGGCCCAGCTTATGGGAGAGGGCGAGCGCCCGTAGGGAGCGGATGGTGTCCGCGAACAGGGAGTGGGGGCCGTTGAAGGAATGGATGTAGCCCTTGCCGTTGTTGATCGGCGTCCAGCGCATGGCCTGCACGGCTCCGGAGCATTTGAGGGCCAGTTCGTAGAAATCCTTTTCGCGGCCGTCGGCCTGGAAGCGGCCTTCGCCGATGAGGCGCCACAGGTTGCCGTAGGTACTGACATTGTTGAAGCCGTGGTCATGCACGCCCATGTGGGTGATGTGCCCGGCCATGTCCTTGAAGGTATGGTTGCGGCCTATTTCCAGGAAAGACGCGTCGTTGGTCGCATCGTATTGGAGCAGAGCGGATCCGTACACGAATCCCTGGGTCCATTCGGTCCAGCCTTTGGAGGTGTACTTTCCCTTGATGGTGAAGACGGGGGATCCTTGCGCGGCGTCCCAGCCCTTTTCGATGGATTTGATCTTTTCCCCGGACAACGCCCACAAGCGCTCCAGCTTGGCGGAAAGGTCCTGGGGCTTCAAGGAATTCTTGATCTCTATCATCAGGGTCCTCTTTCCTCCGTTCCCGCAACGGTATCGGCCCCCTTTCAAGGGGCTTTGACCGGCCTAGGGAAAACGGCCTTTGGGTTAGATCTGTTTGCCTTTGCGGATATGTAGGGTCAGGATCCTGCAATCCGACAGGGCGCGATAGCTATGGGTGAGGACGGCGTCGAACTGGATAGCGTCGCCTTCTTTGAGCACGTGACGTTCTTCGTTCAGCACCATTTCAATGCTGCCCTGGAGCACCCAGCAGATTTCATGATCGTTGTGGTGCACTTCCGGTCGGTTGACGGTGCCGCCGGCGAGGGCGGAGCCGAGGAAGCACTGGATGTTCATGAAATTGATATGCTGAAACTGGAATCCGCCCGAGACATAGTGCTGGGATGAAGTGATCTGGGCGGTCCGGAATTCGGCTAGGCCGAGCAGATCCGTGGCTGAGATGCCGAAGGCCTTGCCCAGTCTCGCCAGGGTGTCAAGCTCCGGGACGGCTTGGTTCCGCTCGATGCGGGAAATCACCGCGGTTGAGATGCCGGACGCCTGGGCGATATCGGCGATGGTGAAGCCCTGGGCCTTGCGCAGGTTGCGCAGGATGGAGAAATCGTAAGGATGCGTCTTGGCCGGTTTTTGACGAGGAGCGGGTTTTTCCGCGACTTCACCCTGCTCGACGGCAGCGGTATTTCCGGTTTGATCAATCATGGCGCGCTCCTTTTATCCACGATGACATCTTCGGGGAGCGGGTGCCCGATAAACGGGATCTCGCCGGTGATAATATCTGCAGGGACCTCCGGAAGCCTCACGGGCTCCAGGTTTTCCCAATCGGGTTCCGATGCGGTTCCGAAACCGGTTTGATTGAGTTCTTTCAGCGAGATGAATCCATCCTCGATGCGCACGACGGGCGAACCCGTTTCCCGGCCCTGCTCGTCTTCGCGCAGCCGGTACAGGGACGGGAACTCGCGCAGGGCGTCTTCCTTCTCCTTGGGAGTGAGGAAGTCGAACCCGATGATGTAGTGGTGGCCGTTGCGTTCGCTGTGCCGGATGCCGAGCGCCGCCGCTACGCACAGATCCTGGTGCAAGGGAACGATGGGCGCATTGGTGAGGTCTTCGCTGGAAAGAATGGGGCTGGGCTTGCCCTGGGCCTCCAATTCCTTGATCATGCGGTAACTGTGCAGGGTGCGGAAAACGCCTTTGCAGTTCTTGGCCGAAATGCCGCGGTAGCCAAGGGAAAGTGCCCGGACCACGGATTCGTCGCTGCCGTCGGATTCGTCGATGATGACGGGCTTGAAGGCGTCCACTTCCTTGAGCGGCTCGGCCACGGCGTCCACCAGGGAATGGCCGCGGCCCACGGGCTGCTCGATAAACAGGGTGCGGTGCCATAGATTCTGGAGGGCGGGATCCCGGGACGCATCGCGGATGAAGGCGGCGAATTCGACCATGTCGTGGAACTGTTCATTGCCGTCCAGGGTCGCGCGGTAGTCGCCGGCCTGGGCGTCCAGGACGGAGGCGATGCGGCGCAGCCGATCCCGGGATTCAACCGCGTCCCCGGAGATCTTGATCTTGAAGTATTGCGCGCGATAATGGCGGACCACCTGCTCCAAGGATTCCGGCAGGCCGTCGTTGACGGGCTCGGTGATGTCCCCGTCGAAGATGGGATCCACCAGGCCCACCGTATGGCGGAGGGCGATGCGTTCCAGGGGGGCGGAGGGGATCATGTCCGCGAAGTCCGCGCCGTAACCCAGGATGTTCTCCTTGAGGGCGCGGTGGAAGGTAACTCCCGTGTGACGGCAGGCCGCGTCGATGAGGGCCGAGTCCGTCAGGGCGACGCCGAAACCGGCGGTGAGATCGTTGAGGCCCTTGGCGGCGGCCGACTTACGGATGATAGGCTCCGCCACCTTGTGCAGGAACCACACCGGGGCCTCGTCCAGCTGCATGTATTGATCGAGTGCGAGCCGCAGGGAGATGGAGAGATCCTGGATATTGTCGGCGTGGGTCTTGCCGGCTGCCTTGTCGAACCAGAGGGGAGGAATGCCGCTGGCGCTGACGCCGGTGATCATCTTGCCGTTATCGGCCTCGACCTTGAGGCGGAGATGGAGGATGGGCATCTGGGTCATGGTCGACCGGCCGAAACGGAAAGGCATCCGGGTCTTCACTTGGCGTGAGAAGACCGAGGCCTCTCTCAATCGAAACTGGGGCATAATTACCATGACGCTACCAATTTTTCCGTTCACGCGCAAAAAATTACGCTAAGAATATGAAAGGACGCTAAAGTCTTTAAAATTAATCTACCCCAGAGAAGTACTTTTGTCAAAATAAATTATGCCTGTTTTTTACGCCGGGTGTATATTATGCCCATAAATATGAACTGGAGCATATAATGGAGCTGGATATCAAGCGACTCACTTCTATCAAAACCCCGGCCGCATTCCGGGACAGGATGAAGGCATTGTCCTTGGATCTCCCCATCGACGATTCCATCCAATTGGCCCCTGAATCGCCCCTCTCCCAGCCTATCCAATTAGGTGGATTCAAAGTGGGCAACCGTTACTGCATTCACCCTATGGAGGGATGGGATGCCACCACCGACGGCCATCCTACCCCGGATCTGATCCGGCGCTGGCGCCGTTTTGGCGAATCTGGAGCCAAATTCATGTGGGGCATGGAAGCCGTGGCCGTTCGTCCCGACGGTCGGGCCAATCCCAATCAACTGATGGCCAAGCCGGACACGATCGACGAGCTTTGCAAGGCCGCGCAGGAATGTCTCGAAGCCCACGCCAAGTCCTTCGGCACCGCCGAGGATCTGCTGTGGGGCCTCCAGCTCACCCATTCCGGCCGGTTCTGCCGTCCCGTCGACAAGAAAAAGCTGGAGCCCAAGCTGGTCTACGCGCATCCCATCCTCAACCGCAAGTTCAATCTGCCGATGGACTATCCCGTCATGACCGATGACGACATCAAGGATCTCGTCGAGCATTACGTGAAGGCCGCCCTGCTCGCCGACAAGGCCGGGGTTCCCTTCGTCGATATCAAGCAATGCCATGGCTACCTGGGCCATGAGTTCCTCTCCGCCTACACACGCAAAGGCCCCTACGGCGGCGAGACCCTGGAAGAGCGCGCGACCTTCGCCCGCGAAATCATCACCGCCATCCGCCAGGTTGCCCCCAAGCTGATCATCGGCGTGCGTCTTTCCGCCTTTGACTTTGTGCCTTTCAAGCCCAATCCCGTATTGGCCACAGGCGGCAACCTGGGCCCGGGCATGCCCGAGGAATACTCCGATTGCCTTCCCTACAAGTACGGCTTCGGAATCGATCAGGAAAATCCGCTCCAATACGATCTCGCCGAAACCGCCCAATACCTCAAAATGATGAAGTCGTGGGGCGTTTCGGTGGTAAACATCTCGGCTGGTTCGCCCTATTACAATCCCCATATCCAGCGCCCCGCCTTGTTCCCGCCTTCTGACGGTTACCAGCCCGCCGAGGATCCCATCATCAACGTGGAGCGCCAGATTCAAGTGGTGCGGAAGCTGAAGCAGGCGGCTCCGGAAATGCCCCTGGTCAGTTCTGGTTTGACCTATCTCCAGGAATACCTGCCGAACGTGTCCCAGGCCCTCGTGCGCGAGGGTTGGACGGATTTCGCCGGCGTGGGACGCATGGTGCTTTCCTACCCCCGCATCATCGCCGACTCCCTGGAAAAGGGTGCCTTGGAGACCAAGTTCATCTGCCGGACATTTTCGGATTGCACCACCGCGCCCCGCAATGGGGTCAAATCGGGCTGCTATCCCCTGGACGAGTATTACCGGACGAGCAAGGAAGGGGATCAGGTGCGCCAGATGAAAAAGGATCAGCGGGAAAAGCTCAAGTCCGTGCAGGAAGCGGCCAAAACTACGGTTTGAATCGATGGCGAAGCGGGACCAAGCCGCGCTTGGCCTGAAGGGAATCCCTATCGCGCGGTTGAGGAGATTGGGTTCCCGGCCGTCACTCCCGTGGTACCATGCGAAATGGTGCTTGCACTCGGAATGGGAAGGCTGTACATTTTGGATATACGCAGCCTGCCGGGGCTCGGGAATGGGTTGTGAGACCCTCTCCTAGGTCTGATAGTCGGGGTTGACGAGGGGCGGAACCGAAGGGGCCGCCCCTTTTTCTTTGGGTCCGGAATATTGGTGTAGCGGAACATGTCATCCAGCTTTTCCGGATCAGGCGCGGCGAAGTCGACGACCCGGCATAGCTTCGGTTCCTTAGCTCCAAAATAATGGAGGTCTGCGCCTTGCCTCCTCTGTCAGGTGCCCGAGTAACGCATCAATCACTTTCAGATCAAGATGTAACGGCAAATTGGGAATAGATTCCAATAATAGATATAGTATTCGGGAATCAATTCCAAAGCGTTAAAATATGAGAATTCAAGAAACCCGGGACACCTACTATCGTCTGCTTGCGCAGCCAAGGTTGCCGCATCGTCGCTACCTGTTCGACACTTTCGATGCCACTCGGCGATTGGCCGGGCTCTTGGGGCCGCGAGGCGTGGGAAAAACCACCCTGATGTTGCAATGGATACGGGAGAAAGGGAATCCCGAGCGCTGCATGTATGCCTCGCTTGATCACATCTATTTTTCCGCTCACCGTCTGCTCGATTTTGTCCGCGACATGCATCAATTGGAAGGCCGGACGCTTTTCTTTTTGGACGAAGCGCATAAATACCCTGAATGGAACCGTGAGATCAAAAACATCTACGATTCTTTCCCGGAAGTCCGGATCGTATTTTCGGGAAGTTCCAGTCTCGACTTGGTGAAAGGTCAGTATGATCTTTCACGCTGCGGAATGATCTACCGGTTGAACGGCCTTTCCTTTAGGGAGTTTATCCTGTTCCAAACCGGGAAAACACTGACATCTTTCAGCCTCGATGATTTGCTGGAACGAAGAGTGGAGATTTCCAAGGAACTTTCGAACATTCCCCGAATCCTGGGACTGTTCCAGGAGTTCTTGCGGGTGGGCTATTATCCCTTTTACTTCGAAGATCCTAGGACATATTACTCCCGCATCCTCAACACCATCGACAAGACCATCTTCGAGGACATCGCGAATTTCTTTTCTCTCAGTACCACCAAGCTGCCCGTGTTCAAAAGGCTGCTTGCATATCTGGCCTCCATTCCGCCCGGAGAAATCAGCGTGAATGCTTTGGCCCGGATTCTGGAGATCGATCATAAAACGGTGAGCGGCTATCTCCACATGATGCAGGATACCTCGCTGACGCACAGTCTGAGCCTTGCCAAAGGCGGGAAGGCGGGACTGCGCTCGGCGGACAAGGTTCTGCTTGAAAACGCCAACCTTTACTTTGCGGTGGCGAAGGAGACCGGCCTCGAACCCAACCTCGGGAGTTTGCGGGAGACTTTTTTCGTCAATGCTTTGCGTGGATCCGGCGTGACCGTGAACTACAGTAAGGAAGGAGATTACCGGGCGAGCGGGAGGGTATTTGAAATCGGTGGGGAGGGGAAGACGAAGAAGCAGATTCGTGGGTTGAAGAGTACCTTTCTTGTTAAGGATGGAGTAATGACGGCGGGGGCGGGGGAGGTGCCGCTGCATTTATTTGGGTTTCTGTGGTGAGGTACATCGAAAGGAACGAAGCGAAAATTCACCGTTTCTTCCCCAAGAACTCCCGCAGCGACCGATGAGCCTCTGCCGCCATGGGCAGGCTCCCTTTCCGGAGCACCGGGATGCCCATTTTCCGCGCGACAGGTTCAAGCCACGCAGCTACGTCCTCCCGGTTGACGTGGAAGGCTTCCGGTTGCGCACCGTGGGTCTGCATCGCTTTCAGGCATTCCCGGGGAAGAGCTTCGGCCATTTCCGCCGCAGGCACCAAAGTGAACCCGGCGACGAAACCCGTGGTGGAATCCGCGAGCACCATCACCAGGGGAAAATAGGCCCCGGCCCCCTTGCCTTCCTTGACGGTCGCTCCGGAGTCGGCGACAAGCACCTCCCAGGGCCGACAGGGCGCTAAGCGCTTGCCCTTGAGCCGGGCCAGCATCAATTCATCCGGAGGAGCGGCCTCATGGGTCGGTTTCGAAGGCTCGGGCAACGGCAACCATTCCCCGGCGGGATTCTCGCCATCCCCACCCGGGAGTACGCGGAACAGTTTGTCGTCGGGACCCTCCAGGAGCCATTTCGGATCCAGAGCGGACCGGCGGAATACGGGCATCGATGCGCGCAGGAGTTGGATCAGCGTCTCCGCATCCGTGGCATTCGGAGGCGCGGGTGCTTTGCCGGGGCTGTATACCAGGGGGGATGGCAATAGTTCGCTCCCCGGTCCGAATCCCAATCGTTTCAGGCGCTTTTTCGAGTCCGGGTCGATGTTTTTCCAGGGTTCGAAGTCTGCGTTCAATGTATCGAGTTCCTGGATCGCATCTTCCGGAGTCATAGTGCCGTTGGAAACCCGCTCGTAGGCGTCCCAGCCTCGCGCGCCCCGGTAATAGACGATTCCGCGGCTGATCCCGGCCCTGCCGATGACGCAGGCGTAGAATATTTCGCCATCGGGGCCCGCTTGCAAGGAGAAGGTCTCGTCCTCCTTCATGTAGCTCCATGGGGCCAGGCGAAGGACTTCCTGGGCGATGTCGTAGAGGGTCTTGAGGGTGGTGTGGGGGATGGTTTTTTGCATAGTCTCAAATCGGGCTGGGGTTCATGCGGCTTCGCGGCAATGGGGTTTCCTAGAACGTCTCCCGGATCCTCGCCCCGCCCAGTAG
>JALYSE010000207.1:0-4729 GCA_030854955.1 Fibrobacterota bacterium
GTGCGCACCGGCACGGAACCCAGGGAACGGCCCGCCTGCAGACGTTTCCGAAGCCGGGCGGGTTTGTCGCTGAAGACGGCGTTGGAGTATTCCACGATGGGAGCGGAAGAGCGGTAATTGACTTCCAGCTTGAGGATGCGCATGTCCGGGAAATGTTCCAGGGCCGCGCCGATATTGCCCGGATCCGCGCCGCGGAAACCGTAAATGGCCTGATCATCGTCCCCTACCAGCAACAGGCGAGGCTCGTCGCCGGCCAACAATTTCACCAAGTCCAATTGATCCCGCGAGGTGTCCTGGAATTCGTCCACCAGGATGCGGGGATATCGGTTCCTAGTGTCCGAAAGGAGATGGGGATTCTTCCTTAGCAGGAGCGCGGCCAAGGGCACCATATCATCAAAGACGAGCGTCCCCGTTTCCAGAAGATGATCCCGGAACCGGCGCCGAAGGGTTTGGGCCGCTTCCCCACCGGCCTGGGTGGAAGCAGGTGCATCGACGAACGGATTGGCTATCCACTCCTCCAGCATTTCCAGGGGGGCCTCCAAAGCCACTTCCTTTTTCGCCGATCGCAGCCAGGCGCTCCGGTCCGAGGCCTCAAGCAGCGAAGGGCTGCGCGCGAATCCCAACCGGGACCAGTTCGGCTCTCCCCGGAATCCGGAGCGGATCAAGGCGAACGCGAAGGAATGAAATGTCCCTATGGTAGGAAAGGTAACGGTGGCGGCATCCGGACCGAGAAGTTGTCGTAGCCGGTTGGACATTTCGTGGGCGGCATCTTTAGTGAAGGTCAGCGCAAGAATCCCATCCTGTGGGAAACGCTCTAGCAGGTAACCCATTCGCCGGGTAAGCACCGTCGTCTTTCCCGAACCGGCCCCGGCCAAGACCAGGACGGATCCACTGAACGGGAACCCCACCACTTCACCCTGCCGGTGATTCATTCCCTGGATCCACTTTTCGGGGGAGCGTGCGGACATCTTGCTTTCAACGCCACGAGAGCGTATACTTGCGTTGAATTCGTGTGCCTGCACGTGTGATAATCTAGTCAAAAGCTGGGACACATGTTCAAAATCCTCGTTGTGGATGACGAAGCTCCCATTAGGGACATGCTCTCGGACGCATTGAGGATTTTCGGGTATGAAGCCGAGACCGCTCCCGATGGGCCCAGCGCCCTGGAGAAGCTGAACACCTCACGCTTCGACATGATCCTCTCCGATATAAACATGCCCCATATGTCCGGCTTTGAACTCCTCCGCAAGGTCGAATCCGTCCATCCCGACGTCAAGCGCGTCCTCATGACGGCATACAACCTGGACGATTACATGCGCATGGTCCGGGACCACAACATCGGAAATGTGATCACCAAGACCGTGCCCTTGAATTTCAAGGAGATCCGCGAGATCCTGAACTCCCTTTTAAACAACGCCATCTTCGGGCTTGGGCAGTACATGCTCGAGCCGCATACCGTGCGGACATTCAAGCTGACGGAGCCATCCCAGATCGACGAGATTTCCGAATCCCTGTCCGAGCACTACACCGGAACTCCGGCCCACAACAAGTTCAAGGTCGTGCTCATCGAACTCATGACCAACGCCATCTTCTACGGCGCCCGCAACGAAGCGGGCGACAAGAAGCAGGAATGGGTGAAGGATTTCCGCCTCGCCGATGAGGATGCCGTGATCGTGACCGCATGCCATGACAAGGAGAAGCTCGGAGTTTCCGTCCTGGACGGCGGAGGCAAGCTGGACAAGCACACCGTACTCTACTGGCTCGACCGCCAGACCACCCATGATGAGAACGGATTGCCGATGGGCATCTTCGACTACCACGGCCGCGGATTTTTCATCACGCGAAAATACGTGGATCGCTTCATCATCAACATCGAAAAAGGCAAGCGTTGCGAGTGTTGCATCTTCAACTACTTCGAAGAGAAATACGCGGGAAACAAACCCTTGATCATCAACGAGATTTGATCGCGGTGCACGGAAGCGCTTGGAGTATCCCGTTCGCGGAAGAGCAAAAAAAAGCGGCTCCCGCTAGGGAACCGCTTTTCGCCTGGGCTTATTCAGCCTTCAGACATTGGCTTCTAGTTGCTCTTTGATATGCTTGCGGATGGCTTGATTATGCTTCCGCTTCTTCATATCGGAAGGCTTCTCATACCGCTGGTTTTTCTTCACATCGGACAAGATGCCCGACTTTTCGCAGGTTTTGGTAAACCTCCGCAGAGCCTTTTCAAAGGATTCACCCGGTCTTACGATTACGCCTGTCATTGAAATTGTATTCACCTCTTTTCCATACTTTTTGACCACCGCCGCCCTCGCAGCGAATCGCCTGTCAATCAGGCGCCACCGTGTTTTCACGGTGATGGGTCGTAAAGGTAATGTATCAAGCGGGCCGGCTCATGTCAATATATAACGGTGTGCGGATTCACTACTTCGCACGGATTTCCAAATTATTCTAAATTTAGATGCCTCAATGAGTTACAGGGTGTCCAAAACACCCCTTGGTCGCCATAGGAAACCAAGGAAGCAAAGGGAAGGTAAGGTCGGAAAATTGCCAATTTCCCTGGTCCCCGGAGAGAAGGGGCTATTAGGAATACTGTTAAAATTTTGTATAATTTGAGACTTATCGGTGAAGTTCCTTGAAATTCCCCAAATGGGAGTCATACGATTCCAACAGGGAAAAGAAAAACCCATGAAAAACGCGTCATCCCAGGGGGCTATTTTGTCTCACCGCTATTTAAGGTCCATAATGACAATCGGTCTGATCGCCCTGATCGCCGGTTGCAATAAGGATAAAGAGGCACCCGCCGTCATTGAAGAAGTTCCGTCCTCCGCCACAGTCGATACGGATACGTCCGCGACTCTTGCCGAAGAGCCTGATTTGCAACAAGTTGGAAAGGATCCCAAGCCCGGAAGCGCGAAAAACACCTTCCATCCTTCCGGATCCGCAGATAAGGCCGGATTTTCAGATGCTGGATCCTATGTCGTCCAGGTCGCCGTGTTCAAGAGCAGGCGCCAAGCGGCCAATCTTGTTGAAAAGTTGGCGAATACCGGATATCCCGCCTACGTGGCTGAAGTCGAAAGCCCCGTGCCCGATTTGGCCGGAACCTACCACCGCGTCCGCATCGGCAAATTCATGCGCCTAGCGGATGCAAAGTCCTTCGGCGACAATACGCTTAAGCCCAACGGATACGATTATTGGGTCGACAACAAAAAGAACGATGCCGTGGGCGGTGACGGCTCCGGCTATTCCGCGCCCGCAGCCTCACCCGCCTATGAGGCCCCGGCTGCCAGCCAGCCCGCCTACGAACCCGCCGCTCCGAGCGAACCCGCCGTTCCCTCCGGGGAAACCTGGGGCACGCCGAAAACCGAAGAACCCGCGGCGACCCCGCCGTCCACTCCCAGCATGCCAGCCTCCTCCGCCCCCGCCGCGGATACCGGTAAGGTCAATCTGGACGAGTGGTAAACCACCCGGAGCCTTTCCTTGCCCCAACGCAAACGCCCCTCACGGCCGGGCACTTTGGTGCCCGCAGGCACTTCGGTGCCTGCCGCATCTGAAGCCCTTTCAAACGCATCTACCGCTTACCCTAATTCCGCCGATAAAAAAGTCCGCCTCCTCAACCTGGGCTGTTCCAAGAATCAGGTCGACAGCGAAAACATCCTGGGCGAATTCGGCCGCGCCGGTTTCATACGCGCCAAGGACGGCGAGAATCCCGACGTCACCGTGATTAATACCTGCGGATTTATCGAAGCGGCCAAGGAAGAATCCATCGCCGAGATCCTCGCGGCGTTGGGCAACAAGGTAGACGGCGAAAAGCTGGTGGTGGCCGGATGCCTCGCCCAGCGCTACATGGAAGACCTCAAGAGGGACATTCCTGAAGTCGATCTCTTCATCGGCACTTATCGCGAAGGCGAAATGCTGGAACGCCTGGGCCTGAACTCATCCCTGCCCTCGGATTGTAAGATCGGCACCTCGCCACGCTCGCTGATGGGCGACGAACCGCACCATGCTTTCCTGAAGATCGCCGAAGGTTGCAACCGCATCTGCGGCTTCTGCGCCATTCCAGGCATGCGCGGCAAACAGAAGAGCCGCACCATCGCGGACATCGTGGCCGAAGCGCAGCAGCTCCAATCCTGGGGCATCAAGGAAGTTTCCCTCATCGCCCAGGACCTGACCTATTTCGGCAGGGAAAAGGACGGCAAGGAAAGCCTGGAACAATTGCTGCGCGCCCTGATTAAGGAAACCGACATTCCCTGGTTCCGCATGATGTACGGCTACCCGGCCTTCCTGACGGACGGACTCATCGACGTGATGGCCACGGAAAAGCGCATCTGCAAATACATGGATATCCCTATCCAGCACGCCAGCGCCCCCATGCTCAAGGCCATGCGGCGCAACTATACCGCGGAGCAATTGCGCGAAGGCCTGCTCAAGATGCGCAATGCGATCCCCGGACTGGCCCTGAGGACAACGGCCCTTTTGGGTTATCCCGGCGAAACCGAAAAGGACGTGGACGAATTGATGGCCTTCCTCGAAGAGATGCGTTTCCGTCATATGGGGAGCTTCTCCTATTCGGACGAAGAAGGGACCCATGCCTTCGACCTGGAGCCCAAGATTCCCCAGGACGTGATCGAAGAACGCGTCGATCGGGTCATGACCCTGCAGCGCCAGATCTCCCTGGAGGAGAACGAGAAGCGGGTGGGCCAGACGGTGGAAGTCATTATAGACGCTCTGG
>JALYSE010000207.1:4739-8450 GCA_030854955.1 Fibrobacterota bacterium
TCCTAATCTACGGTTCCCCCGGGGCCATGGACGCGGATCCCGGAACATTCCGCCGGGTGCTGGTTACCGATGCCAGCGAATACGATCTGGAAGCCAAGCTGCTTCCCGTCGAATCCGCATAATCCCCCCTCTCCCCTCTCTCAAAAACAGCGCAGCAATATGCGCCCTGTCTCTGCCCGGGACGGGGTTCCAGCTTATCCTATGGGGAAAGGAAAGGCCCCGCGATGCCTGGCTTTTGGGGCCCGGCGGCGAACCGTCCTATTGCTCCACCGTGATGGACTTTGGCGGCAGGCACATGGAATTGTTGCAGGCCTGATAGCTTAGCGTGACCCGGGTACGGCCGATGGGAACCGCCGGGGCCGGGGAAGTTGCCGGTGCGGATTTTTTCGATCGCTTAGCGGGTACCTGGACATTGAACGTTCCCGTATAGAGGGAAAGATCTCCCATCACCTTGTTGTGCTGCACCATGGGCTGGGGGAAGCGCGGCTTCCCGAATATGATTCCCTCCGAATGGATTTCCAGGGTCGTGGGCACCAGAAAGGAATCCAGTGGCGTTTCCGAGTTGATGTGCCAGCCGTCCTGCAATTCGACTCGGACGTTCAGGGTCAGGGAATCCGCCCCCGGCTTGGCCTTGGTCTGGGCGGGATGGTCCGGAGCCGCCAGGTACGAGAAAGTGACCTTGGGAACCGCCTGGGACGAGCCCGTCTGCGCCGCGATGGGTAAAACAGCTGACAGGATTGCGAACACCAAGGGTCGGTATCCCGCCATATCGATTTTGATCACGCTTTTCACCGCTTTCTCTAATGAGATATAATATCCAAATTGCGGGGAATGCGGTAGGCTTCCGAATGCGATAATCACCTTGGGTGGGAGTACCGAACGGTACCTTTAGCCACATTCCTTGCGATTGACATCGCATTTTGGCTAAGGTATCTTGTCCGTACTGTGCCCCATGAGCCCCTGGCAACGCGCCCGGGATTGAGGGGAAAGGGGAATTGTACATGTCAGTTTTGATGCGTTCCGTCTCCGGAATCCGCGGCATCGTTGGCCCTGCCTTCTCGCCCTCCCTCATCGTCAACTACGTAAACGCCTTCATCCAGCTTACCAAGGCTAAGAAGGTCGTGATCGGTCGTGACACCCGGTCCACCGGGCCCATGATTGAGAACCTGGTCGCCTCCGCCTGCTCGGCATCCGGTGCCGAAGCCATCATGCTCGGCGTGGCCAGTACCCCGACGGTGGAAATGGAAGTCCTCGAGTGCAAGGCGGGCGGCGGCATCATCATTACCGCCTCTCACAATCCCATCGAATGGAACGCCCTAAAATTCCTCACCCATGAAGGCATTTTCCTGGACGAACCCCAGGTGAAGGACTTGTTTGAATTGGTGGACAACCACCGCTTTGACTGGAAAGACTGGTCCCAGGTGCGCCCCGTGCTCAAGCGCGAAGGAGCGGACGAACGCCATATCGAAGCCGTGCTCAAGCTTCCCTTCATCCAGCCGGAGCGCATCCGCGCCAAGAAGTTCCGCGTCGCCTATGACGCCGTGAACGGCGCCGGAAGCCTGATCGTGCCCAAGCTGCTGAAAGCCCTGGGCTGCGAAATGGAACTCATCAATGTGGAGCCGAACGGCGTCTTCCCCCACGGAGCGGAACCCACCCCCGAGAACCTGGGACAATTGGAGGAACTCGTCACCCGCAAGCAGTGCCACGTTGGTTTCGCCACCGACCCGGATGCGGACCGTTGCGCCATCGTCAGCGACGCAGGCAAGGCCATCGGCGAGGAATATACCCTGGCCTTGGCGACCATGCTCGTACTCGAGCACAAGAAGGGCCCGGTGGGGATCAATCTCTCCACCAGCCGCATGATCGACGACATCGCCGCCCGCCACGGGGTGTCCGTCCTGCGGACCAAGGTCGGCGAGATCAACGTGACCGTCGGCATGAAGGGGAACGGCAGCGTCATCGGCGGTGAGGGCAACGGCGGAGTCATCTTGCCGGACCTCCATTATGGCCGGGACGGCATCCTGGCCGTGGCCATGACCCTGCAGTTGATGGCGGAGAAGAATAAGCCCTTGTCGGCCATCGCCGCCGAAATCCCGTCCTATCATATTGAAAAGCAGAAGTTCGGCGTGGCCGGGAAAAAGCTCGAGGTTATCATCGGACGGTTGCTCGCCAAGTTTCCGGAGGCCAAGGTCGATCAACAAGACGGCATTCGCTTCGAATGGGAAAAGAGCTGGGTACACCTGCGCGCCAGCAACACCGAGCCGGTGGTGCGCGTGATCGCCGAAGCACCGGATCGCGCCCAGGCCGTGAAACTTTGCAAGGCCATCGAAGAAGAATTGGGATAGAATTGGGAAGCCCCGATGCTTCCCTTACGCAAACCAACAGAGAGACATCAACATGTGCGGAATCGTAGCCTACACCGGATCACGCAATGCGCAACAAATCCTGGTCGAAGGACTCAGGAAGCTGGAATATCGCGGGTATGACAGCGCCGGCGTGTGCATCCAGGAGAACAGCCACCTGAACCTAGTGCGGGCGAAGGGTAAGCTGATGGAGCTGGACAACCTGCTCCAGGCGACTCCCGTCAAGGGAAACGTGGGAATCGGCCATACCCGCTGGGCCACCCATGGCGCGCCCTCGGTCATGAACGCCCATCCCCATACCAGCGTGGACGGCAATATCGCCGTGGTGCATAATGGAATCATCGAGAATTACGGCATCATCAAGAGCGCCCTTCAGAAGGAAGGCGTAGTCTTCAAGTCCGAGACCGACACCGAGGTCATCGTCCACCTGATCCACAAATTTTACAAGGCCCGGACGGATTCCGGCGAGAAGGGCGATCTCGCCAAGGCCGTCTACGAGGCGCTCACCCACCTGGAAGGGGCCTTCGGCATCGTAGTGGTCTCCGCTCAAGAGCCCGGCGTCCTGGTGGGCGCGCGGCGCGGCAGCCCCTTAGTGCTGGGCGTGGGCGACGGGGAATTCTTCCTCGCCTCGGACGTGGCCCCGATCGTAGAGCATACCCAGAGGGTCGTCTACCTGGACGACAACGACATGGTCGTTCTCAACGGCACCTACAAGATCACCAATCAGGCCAACGCGGAAGTGCGCCGCGAGGTACAAAACATCGAGTTCAGCGCCGAGGAGGTCGCACGCGGCAACTTCGATCATTTCATGCTCAAGGAAATCTTCGAACAGCCGAACACGGTCTTGAACTCCCTGCGCGGCCGCATCCTTCCCGAAGGCACCGCCAAGCTGAACGGCCTCAACCTGGTGAGCCAGGAACTGCGCAGCATCCAGCGCATCATTATCGCCGCCTGCGGCACCTCGTTCTACGCCGCCAAGGTCGGCGAGTACCTGATCGAAGAGCTATCGGGGATTCCCGTCGAAGTGGAATACGCCTCCGAGTTCCGCTACCGTAATCCCATCGTCACCGATAAGACCCTGGTCTTCGTCATCTCCCAATCGGGCGAGACCGCGGATACCCTGGCGGCCCTGCGGGAAGCCAAGCAGAAGGGCGCCACCGTCCTGGGCATCTGCAACGTGGTGGGCAGCAGCATCGCCCGCGAGACCGACGGCGGAGTCTATCTCCACGCGGGACCTGAAATCGGCGTGGCCTCCACCAAGGCGTTCACCTCGCAAGTCACCGTTCTCACCCTCGTCGCCCTTCTGCTCGGCCGCATGCGCCGGACCTCGGCGGACGAAGGCATGAAG
>JALYSE010000383.1 GCA_030854955.1 Fibrobacterota bacterium
CGGCCGCAGGCGCCGGTGCAATGGGGGGGGGCGAGTCTGGATTGTCCAGGTCGGTTTCCAGGTCCATGTCCCGATTGCGCTCCATCTCCGCATCGGGATCCGGGGGCGGTTCGCTGGAGTCGTAGGCGGTCATGTTCGGAAGGGTATACGGGGATTCCTGGGACGCGGTGCCGAAGGTTTCCGGCGCGTGGGCGATCCCAATCGATGCGATGGGAGCCGGAGCCGCCATGGGCGGCGCAAGGGTCGCCGTCAAAGAGTGGGAGGAGGGTTCGGAAAGGTAAGCGGGCGAAGCCGCCGACGGTACCACGGCGGCGACATGGGTCTGGCCGGAGTCGGCCGGCGCGGTCAGGGGTTCACGTGGATTTTTTTTTTTGACCTCGTCGAGGTCGTGGCCCGCCAAGGTGGCGGGGCCCGCCGTAGCGGCGGAGGCCGGTGTGGCGGGTACCGGAATCTGCGGCGCAGCGGGCGACAGAGACGGCGCGAAATCCTGTCCCAGAACCTGGGACAAGGTCACTACCCGGTCCAACGCCGCCATGCGGGCGAAGCCCAGCTCCACCGCAAGGCGGGGATTGGCCGCATTCCTGAGCAGGGCCAGGATGTCCGAAACCATTTTGGCGAAACGGATGATGTCCCCGTCCCGCAGTTCCGGGGCCAAGGCAATCAACTCCCCATAGCGTTGCTCTCCCAGGCCCAGGGCCCCGGGGCTAACGCCCTGGCGGGCGAACAGCATATTACGAAGGTACTCCCCAAACCCTATCAGCAAGGCCGAAGTTTCGATGCCTTCCTGGTGGGCCTCTTGCACGGAGGTAAAGCATGTCTTCTGATCGTGCTGGATCAAGGCCCGCAGCAATCCATCGAACAAGGTGTCCCGGGGAAGGCCCAGCACCTTGCGCGCGGCTTCCATGGTTAGGTCGGCTCCGGAAAAGGCATAGACTTGGTCGAACAGGCTGAGCGCGTCGCGCATGCTACCGTCGGCCTTGCGTGCGATGGCTTCCAGGGCCTCCCGCTCCGGTTTGATGGCTTCCTGGGCGCAGATATATTCCAGGCGCTCGCGGATGTTCTGCTCGGAAATGCGCTTGAAGTCGAACCGCTGGACCCGCGACAGGATGGTGTGCGGCAGCTTGTTGGCTTCGGTGGTGGCGAAGATGAAGACCACATGCGTCGGCGGCTCTTCCAAGGTCTTCAGAAGCGCGTTGAACGCGCCCTTGGACAGCATGTGCACCTCATCGATCACGTAGATCTTGTACGTGCCGTTCATGGGTGCGTAGTTCGCCTGTTCCCGCAGTTCACGGATATTGTCCACGCCGTTGTTGGATGCGCCGTCGATTTCCAGCACGTCCAGGGAGCTGCCGTTGTTGACCGCCTTGCAATTTTCGCAGGCGTCGCAGGGAATGGGCGTGGGACCGTTCTTGCAATTCAGGGCCTTGGCCAGGATGCGCGCCGAAGTGGTCTTGCCCACTCCGCGGGTTCCCGTAAACAGGTAGGCATGGGAGATTCGCTTGCCTTCAATAGCGTTGCGAATGGTCTGGGCGATGTGATCCTGCCCGACCATGTCCTCGAAATTCTTGGGGCGCCATTTGCGCGCCATGGCAAGGTAAGCCATCAGATCAATCCGTCCATTATGTCTTTCGTCCCCGATAAGGCAGATCGAGGTTCACCACCAAGGTCACCTCGTTCCCTGTCTCATTGTAGATCATCTCGTCGAAGGCGTAACGCGCCATCATGATGCCGCGCCCGTTGCGATTGAGAAGGTTGTCCTTGTCCTTGGGATCCGGGAGAGAGCGCCAATCGAAACCGCTGCCCTGATCGGCCACGAAATACTCGATGCGGCGCAGGGTGGGGAAGACCCGGGAGCGGATGGTCACCACCCGATCCTTAAAGGGCTCCTTGTGGGAGCGCTCGATGGCCAGGGGATAGAAACGCGATGCCTTCAGGGCGTCGCTCTTCTCTTCGAAAGTGATTCCCAGATTGCCGTGCTCGATGGCGTTGTTGATGATTTCGGAAAGGCCCAGGATGATATGGTATCGGTTCTTCTCGTTGATGGGCAGAGTGCCGTCCACCAGGTTCTTGGCCACTTGCATCACCAGGGAGAAATCGTTCGGCATGATGAGGATGCGTTCCTCGTATTTCATGGCGAAGGGATTGTAAGTCTCGGTGCTGTTAGCGATGATCTTGCTGAGATTGTAGGAGAAATCCCCGACTTGGAGGGGAAGCCCCAGGCAGGCGTAGGTGCCGGCTTGCAACAATTCCACCATCAAGGGCTGATGACCTTCGTCCACAATGGCGAGGAGGGGCAAATCGGGATGGTCCTGCTTGAATTTGCGTATGAAAAGGAGGGGATCCTCGGCGATCAGGGAAAGATTGAATGTGAATGCGAAGGTGCGGCCCTTGGAGATGAGGCGGAGGGCGTCTTCCATATTGTAGGCGGTCTGCATGGCCAAGTCGTGATCCAGCACGATGGATTGGATCATCTCCTGAATGCCGTCATCCGCTTCCAATAGCAAGAGCGATTTGGACTCAACGGTCATGAATCGGCTCTTT
>JALYSE010000017.1 GCA_030854955.1 Fibrobacterota bacterium
CTGATAGAAGGGGTACCATTCACGTTGCGTAGCGCCCTTGATACCCTTTCCGCGCGAGGCAGGCGGGTAGAAACGCCCGGCCCAATCGTCGAATTGGTAGCCGCCGGTCCCCACGTGGAGCCCCAGGCGGGAGATGTCGGGAGGGATGTCCAGAGGTTTCCACGGCGAGCCGCCCGCACCTGGTCCGCCGTAAAAGCCCTCGGGCGGGGGCGGCGGGAAGAACCGGGCCACCCGTATCACGGGCGTTACTTTGCCGGGCGGGATTCCAGCCATTCCGGGCGCGGAAGGGTCTGGGGGAAGCGTGGGAGGGGGCGTGGGGCCTTGGGTCGGGATCCAGTCTTGCATACTGCCCAAATGTACAGTATTATCCCTGGATCGATCAATGGAATTCGGGGAAAGGCCGAAACGAGGGAAAAACGCATGGGAAGGCCTGAGTTTCCTAAATTTATCTTAGACCTCCGAATAAGGCCAAACCCCATGTGCTACGCCTACAAGCCCGTGTACGGGCACGACGGAACCGTTTACAAGGTCCCCCATCGCGAGTTCAAGCTGATGGTTCAGGATGGGCGCATCGAGACCCAACCGGACGGCTACCATTACGCCAAGGCTACCGTGGGCGTGTTGGCCCATCGCGGAGGGGATATCACGGCCGTTCCCATGCGCTGGGATCTCATCCCCAAGGATTTCCTCAAGAACGAGAATCTCACCTTAGCGGAAGTGATCAAGAAGAAGAACTCCCGCGCCAAGAACCCCGCCACCGGCAAGGCCTGGGGCTTCAGCTCCTTCAACGCCCGGGTGGAGACGGTGGGCGAGCTCTGGTCCTTCCGCCGGCCCTGGAACACCGGCCTGCGCTGCGTGGTGCCGGTCGCGTCGTTCAAGGAGCGTCCGAACATGGATGATGCGCCCAAGGAATTCCAGGGCAAGGAATACGAGATCCTGCTGGACCGGACTTATTACTTAGGCGGGATCCACGACCTCTGGGAATCCAAGGCGGGGGAGAAGATCGAGTCCTGCACGGTCATCACCACTACCAGCCAGGGCCACTCCCTGCTCGAATCCATCTGGCACGAAAGGATCCCCGTGATCCTGACGGAAGGACAGGTGGAGCAATGGCTGGATCCCAAGGTCGGGCCGGCGCAAGCGATGCAGATGTGCCTGCAATTGGATCCTGCGAAGATGCGCGCCATCTTGCAGGAAAAAAAAGCGTCGCCGCCTTCCCCATCCCTCTTTGACCACGCTCCGGAAGCCGGTTAATCACCGAAATTCACAAATCCGAAATGGTTTTCCATCATTTCCCTGTTGAAACAAATAACGTTATCACGTATATTAGGATCATGAAAACCAGGACCGTCCAACAAGTCTATCCCCCTGCCGCCCCCCACATGGTGGGCGACGGATTCAAGGTGCACAATTTCTTCCCAAGTGGAACGCGCATGGGCAGCCACCGCATGAGCCCGTTCTTCCTGATGGACTACGGCTCCAAGACCAAATTCCCTCCGACCGATAAGCCCAGGGGCGTGGGCGCGCATCCCCATCGCGGTTTCGAGACCGTGACCATCGCCTACCATGGCCGCGTGGCCCATCATGACAGCGCCGGCAACAGCGGCCTCATCGGCGAAGGGGACGTACAATGGATGACGGCGGGCTCCGGCATCCTGCATAAGGAGTACCACGAAACAGAGTTCAGCCGGACCGGCGGAATCATGCAGATGGTCCAGCTGTGGATGAACCTTCCCGCCAAGCACAAAATGACGCCGCCCAAATACCAGGAGCTGACGCGCGCGGGAATGGGAAGCCATGAGTTGCCCGATGGCGCCGGCAGGATCGAAGTGATCGCGGGGGAGTTCCGGGGAACCCAAGGCCCGGCCTCCACCTTCACGCCCGTGAACGTGTACAACGCCCATCTGAAAACGGGCGGCGAGGTTTCCATATCGCTTCCGGAGGATTACAATACCGGGATCCTGGTGGTGGAAGGATCGATCACGGTCAACCGTATCGCCAAGGCGCCCGCCGACCACTTCGTGCTGTTCGGGAACGATGGCGATGCCATCCACATCCGCGCCGAGGAGAACAGCGTGGTGCTGGTGCTGAGCGGCGATCCCATCAATGAGCCCATCGCGACCTACGGGCCGTTCGTGATGAACACCCAGCAGGAGATCATGCAGGCCATCGAGGATTTCAACGCGGGGAAATTCGGAACGCTCGAGTAAACCCGGCACCGTTGCCTTTCGTATGCCTGGGCATCCGGCTCATGTCCGATCGCGCCCGCCATGAGCTCAGTCCAGGCCCTCGGATAAGCCCGTCCGCGAGGACCGCTCCGGCATCGGCGCAAAGGTCGAACCGTCCGGCGCTTCCTTGATGATGTAGGCGGGCGCGGATTGGGAAACCTTCACGACGGCGGAGTCGCCGGCATTGTCGATCCATTTCAGATCCAGGACGTACTCCTCGGCCAGGATTTTTCGGGGTCTTTTCGCCTTCAAGCGGTTTCCATATTCGAATCCCGCCACCAATAGGCTGTCGTTCGCCCGCAGGCGGATCTTCCGATCTCCTTTCCTGGGGATCAGCCGGGTCCATTTCCCGGCCTTGCCCTTTTCCGCCGCGAAGAAATACTTCTTCCGGCCCAGGCTCAGGGCGACCTCGTCGCTGGTCTGGAAGCCGTCGTTCCGGAGGAACAGGGATTCAATCCGGATCGGGTTGGACGTTTCGTTCTTCAGCCAGACCGAACTGCCGGGCTGGCCGGGATCGGTCCATTCGGGCCTGGAAAACTCGAGCGACTCGGATTGCCCAATCGGAATCAGGACCGAGATCAAAATCAATTTCAAATTCAGGGGGCATTTCAAATTCATGGCACGTGTTCTTTCGCAAATGGCTTTGCGCCCCGCCCGGAACATCAAGGGGGCCCGCATTTAAAATAGTCATTCCGACTCCACGTTCGCCCCGCTGAGAATGACCCTAAAGCCGGAACGACTACGGATTTTCGCCAAAGCATCGCCCAATGCCTTCTGGCGGCGATCCCCCTGGGACTCGAACAGATCCGTCTGGCCCGTATCCTGTTTGGGCGCGGGGACGGTGAGGGCGATGGCCCGGATGGCCACCCGGCGCTGGTAGAGCGTGCGGAACATCTCCTGGGCCTTGTCCGCCAAAATGCGGAATTCGTCGGTGCGCGGTTTGATTACGGCGGTCTTGCGCGCGGCCTTGCCGTCCGCGTAGCGGATGGCCATGGTCAGCTTGTCGGCCTGAAGGCCCGCCTTGCGCAGATGGAACACGAGTTTGTCCGCGGTGAGACGCACCTTGCGTCCCAGTTCGTCGTCGTCGTTGATGTCTTCCTCGAGTACGGTTTCGGCCAGGATGCCCCGGCGGACGATGCGCACCTCTTCCAGATCCATGCCGCAGGCCAGGGTGTAGAGCTTCTCCCCTTCCCCGCCGAAGCGCGCCGCCAGCGCCTGCCTGCCCAGCCCGCGGATCTGCCCCACGGACGAGAGCGAGTAGCGGCGGATGCGCTCCCGGCATTGCGGGGAAAGGCCGGGCAGGCATCCGGGCGGCAGGGGGCCGAGGATGTCCGCTTCCTCGCCGGCGGGGCAGGCGCCGGTGGGAGCATCCCGATCCAGGGCCAGACGCGCCATCACCTTGGCCATGAGGCGCGTGGCGGCGATGCCCACGGCCACGTCCGTGAGGCCGGTGGCGAAGAGCACGTCCCGGCGGAGCTTGGCGGCGAGGGCTTCCGGCTGCAAGGCGCGCGCGGCCGGCGTTCCGGTCATGTCGAGCACGGCGCGGCCGGAGCGCACATCGAACTCCGGGGTGTAGCGGCGGCATAGCGCTCGCAGTTCCTCGCACAGCGCCGTTTCCCAGGCGGCGTTGCGGAACACCGGCGGCACCTGTTTGAAACGACGGCGCACAGCGTCCAAGGGCATGCCCGCGCGCAGACCCAGATTCCGGGCGGCGCGGGAGCAGGCGATCACGAAGGTCTTGTGGCTCTCCGGGTCCTGATCCACCACAACGAAAGCCTTGCCCTGGTATTTGCCGTCCCAGGCGGCGATGGCTTGCGCCAGGAAGTCCCCGGCTTCGAGGGCCAGGAACAAAGGGGGCGGAGAAGGACGGACAAACATACTGCCCAAATGTACAGCTATTCTGGGCTCTTCGCAATGAAGAGTTCAAGGATATGGCCTGGTTTTATTCATGTCCCGCTTTTCCCTTTTGTTTCCGCTTGTTATTCAAGTTTATTGAGCATAAGCGTCTGAGCGGTTCCGGCCATGAGGGCACGCGCTTTGACTCATGTTTGTCGATCCCGATAGGAAGTCATGATCCGGAAATACCTCATATTGGGAACGGTGGTTTTGGCCTTGGGGGCTTGCCTGGATCGCAAATACGACAACCCCTTCCTTTCCGAGGGCGGATCCGCCTATAGCGATGAATGGAAAAAGGATTGGGACGGAAACGGGATCTCGGACAGCCTGGAGTACTACGCCCCCGGTTGCAACGCCTCGCCCAAGGAGTGCCTCCGCCAAGCCTTGGTCTCGGCCGAATCCGCCAGGAACATTGCTGCTGCCAAGGACAAGGCTCGTGGGGACGATTCTTCATCGAGCCCCGCCCGGGACTCGGCCAAACCCGACAATTCCCAAAAACCGCCCCTGGATACCCTTAAACCTGTCGACCCCAAAAAGCCTCCCATGGATTCCGTGAAACCCTCGGAACCGGTGAAGCCGCCTAAGGATTCCGTAAAACCTTCCGACCCTATAAAACCGCCCAAGGATTCCGTAAAACATTCCGACCCCGTGAAGCCTCCGGTGATTCCCCGGGACACGGTGAGGGATACAATCATTGTGAATCCTCCCAGGGACACCGTGAGGGATACGATCATCGTCATTCCCCCCAGGGACACGGTCATCATCGCTCCTCCCGCTATTGCCGTCACTGGTATCCAGGCCTCGGCCGTCCACGTGCTCATGGGGGCGGCCAAGGCCATCCCATCGGTATCGGTCCTTCCAAATGGGGCAAAAAACCGGGGCTATACCCTTGTCAGTCTGGATGAAACCACGGTGAAGGTCTCGGACGGTGATTTGGTTCCCGTAAAACCCGGCACCGCCAAGATTCGCGCCCGCAGCGACGAGGGCGGCTTCACCGCGGATTTCGACGCGACCGTCTTCAAGCAGGACACCAACATCTACGAGGAGCAGGTCACCGTTTCCGAAATGGAATTGACCGTGGGGGATCCGCCCAGGTCGCCGGATATCCTGTGGAAGCCCGCCAACGTAACCCACCTGGGCTATACCCTGACCAGTTCCAATCCCGCCGCCGTATCCGTGGTTTCCGAGGGCGGCATAGCCCGATGCAAGGCCGTGGCTGCGGGCGTGGCCACCCTGACCTTGACGACCCAGGGCAAGGGCCTCATCGCCACCTTCAAAGCGACCGCGAAAGCGCCTCCGATACTCGCCTTACCCGTTCTCGCCATCGCGGCGGACGACATGACCTTGGACCTGGGCGCGGGCGACGCGAGCCCCACGGTGAGCTTTACGCCCATGCTCGCCGCCAACAAGTCCTTCACCCTCTCCAGCGACAAGCCGGATATCGTATCCGTTTCGGGAACGTCCCTCCATGCGGTTGCCGGAGGGGAAACACGCATCACCCTGACCTCGGCGGACGGGCCTTCCAGCTCATTCAAGGTCACCGTGCGCGTACCCGTCGTTTCCGTTTCATCCGTTTCCGCCCCTGATCTGACGCTTGCGGCGGGAGGCACGGCGGTTCCCGCAGTGAGCGTCCTTCCCGCCAATGCGGGCAACAAGGCCTATACCCTCACGAGCGACAAGCCGAAATCCGTCACCGTGCAGGGCAACGGCATTACGGCCGTCAAGAGCGGTTCGGCGATCATCACCATCACGGCGGCGGACGGAGGCATCACAGGTACCTTCAATGTTATCGTAACCAAGAACGGAAAAGAAGAGGACGATTAGGGAGGGTGCGCTTGAGGGGAAAGACCTCCGTCCTTCCGGTTCCTTTCAAGCCGCCATCGACTCGACCCCGTTCGCGTAGGCCGGATAGTTCTTCATCCCCTCGCGCAGGCGACGCGATGCGATCTCAAAATCCACCTGATTCGGCAGCCACTCGGCCACCCGCACCGCATCCGCCTCCACGGAAAAGGTCCCCCACTCCTCGCTAACCTTGCCCCAGATCTCCAGCAAGTTGCCGCTGAAAGGCACCTGTCCCGTCAGGGTATCGCCCCATTTCTCCAGAGCGTCCGGCCAGAAGATGACGTCCAGATGCCCCGTGCCGTCTCCCATGGTCAGGAACTTCATGTAGCGATGGCTGCTGCCCCCCTCGCCCCGAGGGGCCCCCTCGCTTCGGGGACCGGCCCCGGCGTGGGCCACGGGATGCAACCTGTCGGTTACCGGGATGCCCAGCACCTTGACCCGCCTGCCCACGTGATGGCGCAGGTCCCTGGCGCGCACGGCGTTGCGGGCCAGGACATGGTTCTCCACCACGTCCAGGAGGTTGGCGGACAGCACGTAGCCCAGCATGCGCAGTTCGTTCATGCATTTCTGCATCAGGGAATAATCGCGCAGGCCCGTCCTGGTGAAGCCGGAAGGCATGCCGGCCAAGCGCCGCCCCGCGTCGGACATAGAACCGGGAACGGCAAAATCCCCGAACAGATCCCCCTGCGTCGGCCGGATCTTGGCGTAGGCCGCGTCCAGCAGGTACAGGAGCTCCGGCTGGGTCATGCCGAAGCAGCCCATGCCCCCGGCCAGGATGAGGTTCTCGGCCTCGCGCTTATGCAAGGGAACGCGCCTCAGAAGATCGATGAGGTCCGCATAGGGGCCGTTCTCCTCTCTCTCCTGCACCAGCACCTTGAGGGCGGCCTCGCGGCAGTCGCGCACGGGCAGGAGGCCGGGGCGGATGGCGTCGCCCGCGCCCTTGTATTGCAGGCGGGATTGGTTGACGTCCAGAGGCAGCACGCGCAGGCCCCAGCGGCGGGCCTCGTCCAGGTACACGTCCCGGTTGTAGAAGCCGTGACGGTTGGAGATGACGGCGGAGAGGAACTGCGCCGGGTAGCGGGACTTGAGGTGGGCGCACTGGAAAGAAAGCTCCGCGTAGCTGGCGCTGTGGGACTTGCAGAAGGAGAAGCCCGTGAAGGAGGCGATGCGCTCCCAGAGCTTTTCCGCCTGGGCCCGGGTGAAGGGGTCCTTGCCCTCCTTCTTCCGCCCGGTGGTGCAACCCTCGATGAATTCCCGCCGCATCTTGCCCCACGCCTCTTCGTCGGGGGCACCCTCGTGCTGGCTGTTCATCATCTTGCGGATGCGATCCGCCAGCTTGTACGAGAGGCCCGCCACCTCGTGGCAAATGCGGATCACGTCCTCCTGGAACGCGCACACGTCGTGGGTCTCCCCCAGGATCGGCTCCAGGGAGGGATGCAGGAATTCCCAGTCCTTGACGTTGTCTTTCATCTTACGGTGCCTTTCCACGAAGGTTTTGCAATAGGCCGTGCCCGCGGGCCGGATGAGGCTGGAGGTGATGACGATTTCCGGGAAGGTCTCGGCCTTGGCCCTTTGGTTGAGACGCATCTGGGCCGGGCTTTCGATGTAGAAGACCCCGCGGGTGCGGCTGTCGGCCATCATGGCGCGCACGTTCGGATCGCGGAAGCACTTCTGGATGTCCCACACCTCCGGGTCCGGCAGGTTCTGTTCCTCGACCTGGAACAGGGTGTCGCGCAGGACGGAGATGGATCCGTTGCCGAGCAGATCGAACTTGATGAGCCCCAGATCGTCGATGCCGTTGTGCATATCCACCTGGGTGATGAGGCGCGCGCCGTTATCGGTGGAGTCGGCCTTGCCGACTCCTAAAGAACCGCCGGAGGCGGCTCTCGACCATTCGCACGCGACGTGGCGCCAGATGGGCTTATTGGTGATGAGGAGACCGCCGGGGTGCTGGCCCAGGAAGCGGGGCTTGCCCTGTAGGCGCTGGGCCCAGGCCAGGATGCCGCGAATCTGATCGTCGTCGAGGCGGCGGGCCTTGGTGTCGAAGCTGTCGAGCACGGTGGTGACCTGCTCGTCGGAGTAGCCGAACACCTTGGCGGTCTCGCGGAAGGCGGCGCGGCTGCGGAAGCAGTTGGTGGTGCAGGTGATGGCCACGTTGTCCCGGCCGAAGCGGTCGACCATCCATTTCAGGGCGCGGTCGCGCTCGTCCCAGCCGAAGTCGAGATCCGCGTCCGGGGGCGCAGCGCGGTCTTCATTGAGGAAGCGCTGGAAGTAAAGGTTGAGGGCGATGGGATCGAGGTTGCATACGTTCAGGTTGTAGAAGGTGATGGAATTGGCGCCGCTGCCGCGCAAGATGGTGCAATCGCGGGAGCGGCGGTATTTGCCGTGCAGGGCGCGGCCGGCCCAGTCACGCACTTCCTTGACCATGAGGAAATAGGACGAGTAGCCCAGCTTCCTGATGGTCTGCAGCTCCATTTCCTGGATCTTGCGGGCCTGGTCGAATTGCGGGGTATTGCCGTACTTGCGGTGCAGGCCCTTGAGGGCGAGCTTGGCCAGCCAGGTATCCGGCGAGTAACCCTTGGGAACATCGATCTCGGGCATGATCCATGTGCCCAGCTTCAGATCGGCCTGGCAGGCGGCGGCGATACGGGCGGTGTTCTCCAGAGCGTCCGGGCGGTCGTGGAACAGTTCCGCCATCTGCGCGCCGGAGCGGAGCCAGGCGCCTTCGGGTGCGGTCTCCCCCGCCTTGAGGCGCGAGAGGGTGGAGTTGAGATCGATGGCGCGCAGGATGCGGTGCAACTCGAAATCGGCCGGCTCCAGGAAGCGGAAATCCCCGGCGGCGGCCACAGGCAGGTTCCACGCTTCGCATAGGGCTTCGACGCCCTTGGCGCGTTCGCGGGCTTCGGCGGAATGGCGCAACAGCTCGCCAAAGAGATGAGGCCGGTTGGGCCCTTCGGCCAGGGTCTTGAGATGGCGCGGGAAGGCGGTGAGGACAATCAGGTTCGGCCATTCCTTCCCGAAGGCTTTGGCGAAGGTGAACGTGGACGGATCCTTCTGTCTGCGCGTGGTGAGCTCACAGATGTCCCCGTAGCCCTCGGCGTTGCGCGCCAGCAGCACGACGGTTTCCCCCGGCCGCGAAGCCTCGCTGAGTTCCACGCCCAGGATGGGGCGGAGGCCCTGCGCCTTGCATTCGTTATGGAAGAGGATGAGGCCGCTCATGCGGTTGCTGTCGGTGAGAGCCAGGGATCCCATGCCGAGCGCCTTGGCCTTGGCGACCATATCCTTGATGCGGGGGACGCCGGAGAGAAGGGTATATTCGGAATGGGCGTGCAGATGGACGAACGCGTCCAAACCGGCCGCCGCCGCAGCGGGCCGGGCTGAAGAGCCCGCGTAGAGGGCGGAGTGATCGGCGAGGGCACCGGGGGTGCGATTAGGTTTCAACGGGTCTAGGGTCATATACTGCCCAAATGTACAGCTTATTTCGGGCGTGAATCAAGCAAAAGGAGCCTTTTTCCAGGAAAGATTGGAGGAGTTTGGGGATGTTAAGCGTTTTAAGCCCCACCCCCCTAAAAGGATAACCAAGGGGCCATGTTTCCGATTCCGCCTAGGTATCAAGAGCGCCAACAGGAATGATTATATTGCCAATGAGATTGGTACCCTCCCTGAAATGCCGGCAACTCCCACCGTTACAGCCACCGACAAGCCCATCATCCTCTTCGACGGAGTCTGCAACCTCTGCAACGGCATGATAGGGTTCATCCTGAGACAGGACGTTCGGGGCGTTTTCAGGTTCGCCCCCCTGCAATCCGCCGCGGGCCGGACTTACCTGGAAAGGTTCGGCTTGGATACCGGAAGCTTCCCTTCCGTGGTCTTGGTCGAAGGCGATCGTTTTTTCCAGGCTTCCACTGCCGCCCTGCGCGTGATGTGCGGCATGGGCTGGCCGTTCAAGGCGCTTTACGCCCTGATGCTCCTCCCTCGCCCCATCCGCGATTGGGCCTACGGCCTGCTCGCCCGGAATCGTTATCGCATCTTCGGCAGGACTGAGAAGTGCATGCTTCCCACTCCGGAAGTCATGTCCCGCTTTCTTAGCTGATCCCAAGGGGTGTCCCGCCCCCTGCCAAGGCGTTAAGCCCGATTTGACTCTGAAACTTCGGTTTAGGGGAGGATTATGGCTCGGCCATTATACTCCAGCAGAGTAATCCAGGTGTAGCTCTTAATCACCCTTTGATCCGTGTATCCCCACTGTTTTCGAAGTAACCCGATGCCCTCCCCATATTGATTGAACGATAAGGATTCGCTCGGTGAATTTAAACACGCTGTTGTATCTAGAATGACTTTTCGGTTTTGACCATCGACCCTCGCCTGTGCTACCGCTCTTTTCATCGAATCACAAACCGCAACCAATTGAGTATCGGTGGGTACGGCTTTGACTTGGAAGAACGACATTTGTTTCAAACTCTCGAAATTTTTTTCATCCTGAACGCTGTCCTGAATTTCCAACCTTCCATCCACATCCAGTGAAACCGTATCGTAATGGGCACCGCTGTCTATATTTTTACACTGGGTAGGACTTTCCCAAGCAGAATCAGACTCTTTTTCGTAATCCCACCATTTATAAATGAGACGAATCGATTCCGCATTTGAATGTACCGACTCGAGTTTTATGTTCCGAATCCAAGTTGCAGAACAAGCCCAACGTATCCAATGAATTTCATATTTCCAACTGGTGCCTTGCTGATAACTTCCAAATGGGGATAACCGGGAATCATCGAACTTACCTGGATCGACTTGGAAGTTTTCCGTCCCAAAAGAGGAGCAGCTCACAAAAACGGTCCCAGAAAATAAAAAGGCGGCCGAGGCCGCTGTGAAAAAAAAGCCGAACTTTCCAGTAGATTTGAAAAGTCCGACGAAGCTAATCATACTTGCAGATAATTTAGGGAGTCATGCTCAGCATTTTACGACTGAATACTCCATCGCGACTGGTGATTTGCAACCGATAGACTCCAGAATGCTTCAATGCAGGCAAAACAAAAGTGTTTGGACCTTCACCGCTCATGGCGAATTCAATCCGACCCTTGACATCGAGGGCTTTAATCTCGTAGCCACCTGAAAGGGAAACGGTGACCGACTTGCCATCAATGACTAGGGGATTTCGAGTTAATACTTGGCCAGAAATCGATGAGGAGTAGTTGCAGAGTCTGGGATCATGATAGGCCACAGGCACCGAGGCATCATAATTTTTGGCGATAGGGTCCGTGCAGCCGGTCTTATCAGCTAGCAAGGTGGGATCCTTGCACGTCCCGGTATAGTCAGTCCGATAGATTCCTCCCGTGCCATAGTCTACGAGATAAAGCGAGCCGTCAGGACCTTGTTGAGCATCTACAATCTGCCCATGGCTATGGAAATTTTCGCCTAGAAAAATGCGCTTGTTATCTCCACCCAGAACGGTATCACCCTTGGCATCGAAGGTCATAAGGATGAATGCATAACCGCCATTGGTGCAATCAGTGATGAGCCACTTGTGATCAAGTTGCGGGGGGAATTGGGTGGGAGAAGGATTACTGCCATCATACCGTAAAATAGGTCCCGAAATGGCGCAACCGGCCTGTTTCGCATAAATGGGATTGTGGTTCGGTGGCAGATTGACTACTCCCATGATACCGGGCAAATTATTCATCATCGCATTGGGATCCGTCTGCAGAGGCACGGGTTTCCCGTAGGGGCCGCTGGCGGGTCCAGCCGTGGAAGAACCAGCGCCCATATTCTGCCTACCGGCATAATAGGGCCAACCGCCTTCAACAGCAGACTTAATCATATTGTATTCTTCGCCGTACTGAAGTTGGTCAGGACCCACATCACCAAATGCTAGCCAACGGCGCACGGGATCCATCGCGAGGGAATAGGCATTACGAGTGCCTTTTATATAAATCTCCGCTTTCACCTTGGATGTGTCTTCGTACTGAGCCGCAACCGTGGCGTTACCCTTGGATCTGAAATGGGCCGCGAAGACTTCGGCGAAATTACCCTTGGGAATACTATATCCCCGAGCCGAATTATCCGGGTGGATTCGCAGAATGCTGCCGCGAAAGTCCGCCGTGTTGCCGGATGTAATTTCTGTGTTATTATTGTCTCCAATGGAGCAGTACAGGTCGCCATAGGCATCAAACTGCATCGCTCCTGCCGAGTGCCAGGTTTTATAAAACCTTGGGATTTTAATGAGGATTTTTTCCGAGGACATATCGAGTTTTCCAGTGAGTCCTGGACCGACGGTAATACGTGAAATTCGGAAGCTGTAAGTTGTTCCCGGTTCAATAAAGGAATAAGTGACATAGATGTAGCGGTTATTTTTAAAATCCGGATCCACCGCGATGCCTACCAAACCATACTCTCCATAAGTATCCACATCAATTTTCCCCAAAACATCCACGGTTTTGGTCGACCCGTTATAGCGATTGACAACGCCCTCTTTTTGAATAAAGTAAACGTCCACTACATTCCCTGGCTGCTTATCGAAAGCCAATTTCAACACTGAGTTGGATTGGTCATTTCCGGGGGATTTAGGCGCTGGTCCTTGGAAAATTTGCGTTGTTTTGAAATCTAAATCCGTGGCCGCACACCCTTTGTGGGTCCCCAAATCCGCAGCCCAACTGGTCACCCCCAAACCCAGTACCAATCCAACCCATTTTTTGATATTCCCATTCCGCATAAATTGCTCCATTCCAAATTATCCTATGAAAAATTTCCTAAACACATGTTTACCCACTTTGAAAATGTAAACGCCGGTGGGCATATCCAGTGGCAAGGCGTAAGAGCCTTTTCCCACAAAGGCCAATCTTCGACTCCGTCCTTGAATATCCACTACGGTTGCCACCCCTTCCCATGTGGTTGGCACGAATAAAGTATGGTTACGAATTGTTGGGGAAACGAACGTCAATGGTTTTGCGGTTCTAAAAGAAGGAGGGTTGACACCCACTATTAAAACAGGCCTTAAAATGCTGTAGCTCTTAGCCCATTCGCCCAAAACCTTTAATGCCGAGGTATCGGGAAGATAAGAGCCCAGGGGTGGCATTTGATCCCCATGAGAACGGAACGAATCGTAAACAAGGTTTCTAGGATTGGTTTCGGTGGGCTGCAGGATTTGAGTGACGGTGAGCCCGTGTTGAGCCACGGTATTGACCCAAGCATCCGTTCCCCAGGGCTTAGAATAGATCCAAGCCTTGCGCTCCCTGGCTGCGACCGAGTCCCCATTTTTGAGATTGTAGTTTAGCGCTCGAGCCACCACTCCCGAATCCATGGGGGTGGAATTACGGGCCCATAAACGATAAAGAACTTCCGAAAGAGCGGGATAACCCTGATAAACAAAAAGGGAAGGGAAATTGTCTGGATCTCCGGAAGGAAGAGACATATCCCATATTTGACCAGGAGTGGTTGTAAAATTCCATTGTGATAACGCAGATTTCACCAAGTTGCGGCCAGCGGGTGGGCCATAACCTGTGGTGTCAAACGCATCCATGTTGGTAAGCGCCACATCCCTCACCGGTCTTGTACTGAATTCCATGTGGGGTTTGAGATCATAAAAATCCAGGTTCAAAGTAGCCTGCCCGCTACCGTTATTGGCCATGCCGCGATATCCATGGCATCCCGAACAGTTGGCCGCGATATAAGATCGTGCCATGGTGTCTAGCGTAGCGAAACGATCGGCCGGAGTTAAATTTTTATCGATGGGTTCTTGAATGCCGCGAAAACGTCTCGCCAAATCCGCCACACTGGGCTTGGTTCCGGAGAAAACGCCTTTGTTGAATAGATCGAGAACTTGATTCGTGTTGGCAGATAGCGGCGAGGGTCGTTTCAACTGGGCCGGATAAAAACCCAAAATACTTCGGGCATAGTAGGGTAAGGTTTCCCCGAATGGATTTCGTCCGGAACCCATGGGATGGCAGCGATTGCATTCCTGTTTGGAAGGGAAATGCCATTTTTTATAACTTCTTTTTTTTCCATTGTCGGTGAAATAGAAAACCGTATCAAAGCCTTTTTGAATAGACACCAAGTCCGCATCACTTTGATCCGCACGCCATTTATAGGAGAATCCATGCCAGTCGAGATGAGACACCGAATCTGTTTTTTTGATTAGTAAACGGGTTTCCCAATAGACACGAGATGAATTGGGTGTGGAATCCCCTTGGATTTTGTCTAGTTTGAAGGTTTTCACAAAAACGGTACTCTCCGGATAAGTGAAAAAGTCCACGCTATCGTTATAAGGAATCTGCTTGCCGGGGGGGAGAATAATCCAACGGCTCTTTGCGGATTCGTCTGACCAAAGCGCGGAGTTGACTTCAAAATATTTGGCCGCAGTATCCAAAATCTTGGCTGCGGTATTGGTGTAAACGCCGGTTTGAGAAAGTAATTTGGGTATATTGACAGTATCCATTGGATCGAAAGATCGAAAAGAAGCGCCCAAAGAAAGTCTCGGAGCGGTCAGTATTCCTGCAAGCAAGCAAAGCACAATTTTGACAGAACAATATCCCATGAACACTAAATACTGGATAAGTTGATAAAGGCTTTGTACATTTTGAGCCCTTAATTGTACAAAATCGGCCATTCCGTTCGTCGCCTCCACCTCCGGATCTTTGCGTAAAGTCCGGGAGCGCGAGCAGATTCTGGATTGTAGATTAAGCCCAATGCCTTTCGTAAACTCATGATTTTCTGATTCGGCACCGGTGCCCCCATTTTCAGATGAGTTTTTCATGAGGCGGGGCTACCCGGTCTATTCGGCCACCAAGGCAGCCCCCTGCGATCCCTCACTCCCTCGCCACCACCTTGCCGGCACCCCGATTTCCGTGGTAGAAATCATTCCGCCGGCCGTTTAGGCAGCGCCCCCTAGACCCACCCCAAAGGAACACTCATGGACGTCCTGATCCGATACATCCACTTCCTGTCGATCCTCATTCTGTGCGGCACCCTCATCGTCGAAAATCTCCTGATCGCGAAATCCCTCAAGAAGAAGGAACTCACGCGGCTTTCTGCCGTGGACCTTGTCTTCGGCCTTAGCGCGCTGTCGACCCTGACGGCTGGACTGTTGCTGTGGTTCTATTACGGAAAAGGCGCCGCCTTCTATACGAGGAATCCCGTGTTTCATTCCAAACTAGGATTGTTCCTAATCGTGGGCTTGCTCTCCATCCTTCCCACCCTGTTTTTCCTCAAACACAGGAAAGGCGGCCAAGAGGAAACCGTGGCGGTCCCGGACCTGGTCATTTGGATTTTGAGGACGGAGATGGCCCTTGCTCTCTTGATTCCGCTGTTCGCGGTTTTGATGGCGAAGGGCTTCGGCCTGGGTTGACCCGCTCCCAGTAAGTTCAGGTGCGGCTTATCGCGGCCAGCACCGCGTAAGCCACTTCCTCCCCGCCGACATCGGAATGGTCCTTGACGAATTCGTCCGCGAGCAGGTTATGCAACTTTCCCGCCGTGAATTCATAGGGCTTCCCCGCCGCCAACAGCTTGGTGTTCACGGCTTCCGGAGTCATTTGCGCGCCGTTGCGCCCGATGCCGCCATACTTGTCATTCTTGTCCCCGATGCCCGCTGCCACCTGGCCCGCGAGCAGGGAGGCCATGGGATAAGCCAGGCCCACCGCCTTGTCGTTGGCCGTGCAAGTGACGATGATCGGCCCCTTGACCTGTTTGCCGGCGAGCACGTTGCGGAAAGCGCCCGCATGGGTGCCGTCCCACTTGTCCGAAAAAGCATAGTGGGAAAACGCCGCCTGCAGCAAGGCGAGGGAATCCACGGACACGGAAGTGGGGTTCGATCCGTTCTTGTCCAAGGCCGAAACCACGGCGGTCACCAGGCGACCTCCGAAACTGTGGCCCACCAGGTGCAACTTGAGGGGCGCATGAAGGGTTTTGATCTCCCGGATCAAGGGAGCGACACCGCGCGAGCCCACCTTGCCCGCGCGCGCCTTCATCTGGTAATAGGTCGTGAAGTTGAGCACGTTGACGGCTGCGGCCTTGACGCCCGAGAAGAAGGAACCGATCCCGGCTGCACCGCCTTGTCCAATGCCTGGCCCCCCAGCAGGCCCCCTCATCCCAGCCCCGCCGCCCTTGCCGGGCACCGGAGCAACCATGGCGACGGGCTTAGCCATGCGCTTCATGACCTCGTCCCCGCCCAGCTTGAAGAAATCCTTGGACGCGTCCTCGGCGCCCTCCTCGCCCTTGGCCGCTTCGGGCGTCACAGCAAGTCGGATAAGGTTCGCGAATTCCTTCTGGGCAGCAGGGCTGCTCTCCAGCTTGGACACCAGCGCCTTGGCCTTTTCCAGGTTGGCGTCCGCAGTCGGGGAATTGAAAAACCCTTTCAGCGCTTGGATCTGATCGATGATTGCCTTGTTGGTAATGGAGGAACCGACCCCGGCGGCGCCGCTGGGGATCAACTCCCGGTCGGCGAATTTCTTGGAAGGCCAGAGGACGGCTAGCACCGCGAATTTCCGGCCCTTGATCCCCGGTACTCCCGCGTCCAGGCGCTTGCGGAAGCTGGCCAGGAACTTCGCGTAGAGGCTGCGGGCCTCGGCCATGTCGTTGTTCCATCCGTGGGAAATCACGATAAGATCGGTCGGTTCGCCGGGCTTGAGAGACGCTTTCAGGGCCTTCGCCTGTTTGGGATCGGAAGGCTCGCCTTCCTTGTCGAACTCGACTTCGAAATACGGAAAACCCGATCGTACGCCCATGATTCTCTCCTGGTTAGACTGATTGGATGGCCCGCATCAAATCCACGAGACCGTGGCCCTGAAAATACTTTTCCCGTTTGAGATCCGTCGCGGTATTTAAGAAGATCTCCTTCACCTTGCCCGGCTGGCCGATGAACTCCCGCCGCACGGACAGGAAGGCTGCAACAACGCCGGAAACATGCGGAGCCGCCATACTGGTGCCGCTATGCTCCCGGTAATCGCAATCGGCCCCGGTTTCGGCTTTGATTTCCTCCCTGGGCTTGCCCGCCGCGCAGGACAGGATTTTCTCGCCCGGAGCGACCAAGTCCGGTTTCAGGCGGCCGTCCCCGGTGGGGCCTTTGGAGGAGAAATAGGAAACGCCGTAGATATGCGGGCTGTCCTTGTGGGTGGAGCCCACCGTAATGGCCAGATCGGAATTCCCGGGATCGTTGATGCTGAGATCCATGCCGGAGGCCACTGGTCCCTTGAAGGCGTCGTTCACGTAGGCGTAGCCCGTATTGCCGGCGGCCACGACCACTACCACCCCGGAACGCACCATGCGATCCACCTCCACGCATAGTGGACTCTGCCCGCAGGCGAACCATTCCGGATCGAAATCGTATCCAAGGCTCATGTTCACGCCGTGGATTCGCAACCGCCTGCCGTTGGCGTTGGCCTCCTGGACATAATCGAGCGCGGCGATAAGGTTGCTGACCTGCCCTCCCCCTTCCCCATCGAGCACCTTGAGGCTCACGAGCTTGCATTGCGGGGCCATGCCGGAGATTTTGTCCAGCACGTGCTTCAAATAGGTGATCTCGCCGTTCTCGTCCCGTTGCTTCACGAAAGAGCAATGGTTACCGCCCTTCACCTCCCCGGCAATGATTCCGGCCACGTGAGTCCCGTGGCCGAATTCGTCCTTGAGCGGATCGTTCCCGCCTGTGAAATCCCGGTGCAGGATATCATCACCTTTGGTGTCCAGGGTCTGGTGCTTTTGGAAGTGGACATGATCGCCCTGGATTCCTGAATCCATTACCGCCCAGACCATCCCCTTCCCCTCCGCAGAAAAGGAGAAGCGCGCGGCGTCGGCCTTCACGGTCCTCACCGATCGGTCCATGAAAGCGCGCACCTTGAAATCCGGCCATACCTTGTAGATCGATCGGTCGATCTGTTCCTTCACCTCCTTCAAACCGCTTGGGGGGGGCTGGGCTTCCACGAGATGGCCATTCCCATCCTTGGAATAACGATCCCCGCTCACGAGGAGACGGATGACTTCGGCCTGGAGGCTTGCGAAAATGTATTGTTCGCTTTTGTTGGGCCGAATCCGGTTCGCGTCCTTGTCCGCCTTCTTGGTCGAAAGAATCCTTTCCAGGCGTTGCGCCACGCGCTTGCGCGCTTCATGCCGGCCGCCGGGGAAATCCATATTCACGTCGATGATGACGTCGTGGGACGCGGGGCGTATGGCCTTGGCTTTCGCGCCTTTCAAGGCTTTGCGCTCGGATTCTTCTTCCTGGATCTGACGCAACAGGGGCAAGGCGATGATGTTGCTGTCCAGGATACCGGGATTGAAGCCCGTCCGGTTGGGATTGCCCCCCATGGGAGCGGCGACCCTGGGCTTGATGGTTTTCGGGGAGGAGGCGGTAGACCTTGAACGTCCGGAGCTCTCGGCTTTTTTCGGCATGGACCCTCCTGGGAATCATCGGCCGGCAGGGCCGAGGTTATGGACTTTTCGTAGCCGGAAAAAGTAACACTTTCGCGCCGGGGATATGCGCAGTGCGATCACGATGGCGACGGCCGTCAAAGCGGCGAACCTCCCGGAAGCGCAGGCGGGCCAATTTCGACCTTGACATCGATCCGCCCAGCAGAACCGAATGCCAGAAGGTCTTGCCCCAAGTGTTTCACGGTTCCGGTCAAGACGGCAACAGGACGAATTGAGTTAGATTTCCCATTCATGGCAACCAAGAAAACCATTATGACCGCGAGGGAAGCCGCGAAGAAGCAAATCGTGAAGAAGAAATCATGAATCCAGATTCAATCCTCTTCCGGTTTCACCAGAATCCCGATGAATTCAAACGGAACTTGCAAAAGGGCGTGAAATACCGGCCAATACCGCCGGCCCAGCCCACGGATTCCGAATCCATGCCCGAGCCGGAAGACGAAGTCGATCTCGTCACCAAGAAGGAACCGGGGATCAGGATCACCAAGCTGGACTGCCAAAACTTCGCGCCCCTGGTGGATACGGTCCTCATCCATTACGAGATTACCGGAGACGTGGCCGATGCGAAATCGGTCCACCTGCGCATCGCGTCCCAGAAGAAGGAGGATTTCTTCATCCTCGACAAGCAGTTGGACGGGACCCCGCAAGCCAATGGCATTTTCATGTGGGACGGATCCGTCACCGATGCCGATTACCAGGGCTGCGTGAATCTGGCGGGCTCTCCCTATTGGGTCCAGCTGGGAATGGCGGGCAAAAGCGGCCCTCCGAAATTTACCAACAAGGCCGCCATCAAGGTCGAATTGCTCCAGACGGAATTGACTATCGGGGACGGGTTCGGCCTGGGCGAGGACGACAAGAACATGAATATCCTCACCGCCGTCCGGGACCAAGTCAAAAAGACGCCGGGCAAAGGCATGATTCATTTGCCCGGTTCCTTCTTCAAAATCAATGTAGGCGAGATGACGAACAGCGCCTCCTTCACGGTTTACGGGGACCGGCTGAAAAAGGGGCCGCCCATCCCGCTTTTCGTGAAACTTTGGCTCAAAAGTAAGGACGGATCGAAAAAACGATCGCCCAAGGCGGTGGCGGACACCCGTATCCTCTGGGATGCCATGCCGGAGGATGAAGCGGGCCTTGATGCCAACCTCGCCGACCGCGGCGTCCACGATTCCGCAAAGAAGTTCATGAAGAAGGTTTCGCTCTACAAGAAGGACGACACCGAACCTCCCGGCGCCACGAGCCAATGGGAAATCGGCGGGATCCGCTGCGACGTTCAGGCCCGCAAGGCGGGTCGTCAGCAATTCGAAGATCTCGCGGACGAATGGAAGGTGCCTCCGCCGACCAAACGGATCTGGGCCGGATTCTCCAAATGCGGCAAGGTGGATACCGCCCTGGCGGACAGCGGCATGATGTACTACAACGGTCGCATCGCCGGGGACTTTTACCATGTGGCGGCCTATGCCGATATCGACTCCGCCCTGGACGACAAGGACCCGAAGCTGGGCGAACTCGTTTCCCCCCCTCGCAAGACCCAGTCTCTGGCGCTCCAGAATTGGCGCGACATCGGCTTGGCCAAGGCCTATGTCATCGGGGCCGGTACCGCGCCTTTGGATTTCGGGGAAGCCAACACCGAATTCAAGAAGGGGGCCGTTTCCATCGTACCAAAGCCCGGCCTGGTCCCAGAGGAAATCCAGGAGCGATGGAAATCCGAATACCTGGACGCACTGATCATCCTTTCCGGGATTTCCTTCTACAAGGATGCGGCCAAAACGGATCCGGGATCCTATCCCGCCGCCTTCATCGACCACACCGAATATTGGTTGAAGACGAATCCAGACGCCGGTTTTTTCGGCCGCCTCTGGAAACGCATCAAGGGTGTTTTCGGAGAGGACGCACCGGACTCCTATATCAAGAAGTGCGACCATGCAGCCTACAATCTCTACACCGAAACGGCCAAGGCCTTCCCACTGGGAGAGGACGGGCTTACCTATTTCAAGTTCAGGCAGAAAGGAGAGCACAACCTTCGCGGAAGCACGATCGGCATCGCCCCCGACATCCGCGGATACACCAAGCGGAACCAAGCGGTATTGTTCGTGTTCGAAGAGGGCCAGGCGGTTAAAACCGTCCTCCATGAAATGGGGCACAACCTGTTCCTGCCCCATGCTCCCGGGCATTGGGAGGCGGGGAAGCAACCAGCCGGCAACACTCCTACCGTCCATGACTCGGTGCAGACCTGTTTGATGTCCTACCATCCCGGCGCGAAATATTTCTGCGGTTTGTGTTTCCTGCGGCTGGGCGGGTGGGACCATACCTTGATCAATAGCCAAGCCGAAGTCTTCGACGCGTTCCAACTCGAATGAGGACCGGGCGCATCCGACCTCGCTTGGGACTGGCCTTGGGCGCGGCGGTGATTCTGACGAATTGTTTCGGGGGACCCAAGAGAGGGGAATGCGGAAATGGGAAACAAATGCAAATGACAGCCACCGAATCGGCCACGGAGACCTACCCGTCCTTCGAATCCATTTCCGTGCAGGAATATACCCAGACCGGATTGAACCGTTATACCTGGGTCCGGCGCGATCCCGATAACGGCGGATTGATCACGCAAGAGTTCCAGGAGAACCAGCAACATGGAGGCGAGGTCCATGCCGGCAAGCCCGTATCTTGGGATGAGACCGTTCCCGCAGGCTCACGCCTCGTAAGCGCCAGCGCGGGAAACGTGAACGAATTCCACAAGACCTTCTGGGTCGCATGGTTTGAGTCTGCCAAGGCGAGCGCCTTGGCCCTGGTACAGGAGAACCCCGTCCCGGCCGCCATGCTTCCCGGCGACCGGATCATCCATCCGCCCGTCCAATACCTCGACCAAAAGCTCCGGATTTTCTTTTGGAGGAAAACCGAGGGCGAACATGCGCTCTACAACCATGTGTTCACGGGTGAGCCCATGAAAAAAGGCGCGGTGACCACAGTAAAACTGCTGTCCCTTCCCTATGAGCCCCTTTTCCCGACCGCTGATCCCATCGCCATGAGATGGGTGAGGAAGAAGGGGTTCGAGGACGCGGGCATCGCCGTGATCGGGTGGTTGTCCGCGGAGGGCGGAGGAATGAAGGGTCATGCGGCCGTTCTCGACGGCAAAGGCATCAAGGTGATCGATTCCGATCCCATCGCCGGATATAATCCCCATCCCAGGCAGCGGATCGGGATCTGGAGCGCCCCAGACGGGGAGATTCGCATGACCTGGCTCATGGGACGAGTCGACGCCGATTCCGTCCGGGTGGCGGAGTGGTCGGCGAACGGAAGCACGGGAAAAATGAACCTGCGCATCCGCGAGAACGGCTACCTGGGGAGCAACGTCCAACGGACCGCGGCGATTATTCCCAGAGACACGGAAGACTCCACGGCAAGGATGTTCATACTCACCAAGACGGGCAACCTCTATCTGGACGACAATGGGGGCAGGTTGCGGAAGCTCCGTTCCGGCCTTCCGCAGTCCTACGATTTCCCCATCTTCGCTTCGGCCGTGGGAATCTGGGAAGCGCGCCATGACGGTAAAGGGGCGGTTTTCTTTACCACTCCCTAGTAATGGATCGCTCTCGCGGTCCAAATCGGCGAATAGGGACGGTATGGGCCCTTGGCTTTCCCCGTCCCCCCATTAGTCCTATTTTGATCGTAAGGACCGGCACGCCGGTCCTAAACAAGGAGCCCATCATGGCCAAAGATCACGCTCCCTACCACACCTTCGAAGACGATCCGGATTTGGTTAAACCCTTAGACGTCCCCCATGCCAAGAAGTCGGGCACAGGGGGCACACGCCACGGATTCGTTTCCAAAAATGAAATCGAGGATATGACGATATTTGATGCGGAGCCGGACAAGGCTCCTAGCGGTGACGGCATCCACAATCCGAAATCCATTGACGAAAAAGGGAACCGGGAAAGAAAATGAGGAAACCCTTTCCGGCCAGGCATGCGCGAACTGAAATACTTTCTGGAGCTTTCCGACGCGACCCATCGGGACCAGGCTCCGATTTCTTTCGTGGTGGCGGAGAGCCTCTTGTGCGGGATGGATTGGAAACTGGATGCATCCTCCTCTGGCGAGGACGGAGAGCCCAGTGCTCCGTTTATGCTCTTTCTCGACGAGGGGGAATCCTTTTTCATGCTCATGCCGGAACCGGAAGGATTGCGGGTCACGTCCCGGGTACTGGATAAATGGAACCTGCTGGGAATGGTTTCCAAGGATAAGTCCTTTACCCTGAATTTTGGATTGGTGTCCTTGGAAGATGCCTTAGTCCTGCTCAAGTTGTTCTACGAGGACAACTATCCTGCCCTGCGCTCTCTGGAAAAAGGAATGCTTGGAGCGAAATAAGTCCAAAAAGGAGACCCTCGGGAGTTAGGTAGCCGCTCCGTCGCATTGAGGATCACAGTACTGTACATTTGAACAGTATTTTTTAGATTGTAAGGCCATGATCCAGTCCGTTCGGGCCCCCACTTCGCTTTCCGCTTTCCACCCCGTCATCGCATCGTGGTTCAAGGACACTTTGGGCGATCCCACTCCGGTGCAGGAACAGGCATGGGAAGCCATCCGCGGCGGCACCCACACCCTGATCGCCGCACCCACCGGTTCCGGAAAGACCCTGGCGGCCTTCCTCACCATCCTGAACGACCTAGTGTTAAAATCCTGCGCAGGCGATCTCCCCCGCGAAACCACCGTCCTCTACGTTTCACCGCTCAAAGCGCTCAGCAATGATGTGGAAAAGAACCTGAACCGCCCCTTGCGGGAAATCCAGTACATCATCTTCGACACCGAACTGCGCAAGGTCGACATTCATGTCGCGGTGCGCACAGGGGACACGCCGGCTGCCGAGCGCGTGGCCATGATCAAGCATAATCCCCATATCCTCATCACCACCCCGGAATCCCTCTTCCTGCTCCTGACAAGCAAGAACGGCCGGGAAATGCTGAAGCGGATTCGCACGGTCATCGTCGACGAAATCCACGCCCTGGTGGGCGAGAAACGCGGGGCCCACCTCGCTCTCTCCCTGGAGCGCCTGCAGGCCTTGGCAGGCAACCCGCTGGTCCGCATCGGCCTTTCCGCCACCCAAAAGCCCATTGAAGAGGTTTCACGCTTCCTGACCGGCGACGAGCCATGCGTCATCATCGATACCGGCCATCGCCGGCACCTGGACCTTCAGGTGGAAATTCCTAAGTCCCCGCTCACTGCGGTCATGGCGGGAGAAGTCTGGGACGAGGTCTACGCGCGCATCGAACAACTCATCTCGGAACACCAGACCACCTTGGTATTCGTCAATACCCGCCGCCTGGCGGAACGGGTTGCGCATAGGCTGAGCCAGTCCCTGGGCGAGGACAATGTCGCCGCCCATCACGGCAGTCTGTCCCGCGATCGCCGTTTCAGTGCGGAACAGCGCCTCAAATCCGGCTCCCTGCGCGCCCTGGTCGCCACCGCCTCCCTAGAGCTGGGCATCGACATCGGATCCGTTGACCTGGTCATCCAGATCGCCTGCCCGCGATCCATCTCCGCCTTCCTGCAGCGGGTGGGACGCTCTGGCCATGCCGTGGGAGCGACGCCCAAGGGGCGGTTGTTCCCGCTCACGCGGGATGAACTGATCGAAGCGGCCGCTTTACTGGACGCCGTGCGCCGCGGGGAATTGGACACTCTGAGCATCCCGGCCAAGCCCCTCGACATCCTGGCCCAGCAAATCGTGGCCGAGTGCGCCTGCCGGGAATGGGGCGGCGAGGAGCTTTATAAAATCTTCAAACGGGCCTACCCCTACCGTGACCTGCTCGAAGCGGAGTTCAAGGAAATCACGGAAATGCTCGGCCAGGGTTTCACCACCCGTCGGGGCCGGCGTGGGGCTCATGTCCATCTGGACGGCATCAACGATCGCTTGCGGGGCCGGCCGGGAGCGCGCCTTACTGCCCTCACCAACGGCGGGGCTATTCCGGACACCTTCGACTATGACGTGAAACTGGAACCTGGCAATACCCTGCTCGGCACCGTGAACGAAGATTTCGCCATCGACAGTTCCGCCGGGGACATTTTCCAGCTGGGAAACAATTCCTGGCAGATCCTTCGCGTCGAGGGAAGCACCGTGCGCGTAGCCGACGCCCATGGTCAGCCCCCCACCATCCCTTTTTGGTTCGGCGAGGCGCCCGGGCGCAGCCAGGCTTTCTCCACGGCGGTCTCCCGCTTGCGCGTCGACGTGTCTATGCGCCTGGGGGAAACCTCCCTGTTACAGGAAAGGGTGGAAATCGAAGGGTCCGAACCGGACGCGCCGTGGAAACTCGCGTCCCTGGAATGGCTTACGGGCGAAATCGGCATCCTAGCGCCTGCGGCCGATCAGATCATCAATTACCTGGCATCGGCGAAACTTTCCCTAGGGGTGATGCCCAGCCGCGAGACCCTGGTCCTGGAGCGTTTTTTCGACCAGGCCGGGGATATGCACATGATCATGCACTCTCCCTTCGGTAGCCGCGTGAACCGGGCCTGGGGACTGTCCTTGCGCAAGCGCTTTTGCAAGAAGTTCAATTTCGAATTGCAAGCCGCCGCCACTGAGGACGGCATCATCCTTTCCCTGGGAGCAACCCACAGCTTTCCCCTGGAAGAAGTCTTCCAATATCTCCGCTCCGGTTCAGTGCGGCATATCCTCATCCAGGCCCTGTTGGACGCGCCCATGTTCGAGGTGCGCTGGCGCTGGAACGCCACCCGCGCCCTGGCCATCCAGAGAAACCGCAACGGCAAGAAGGTTCCGCCCCAATTGCAGCGCATGGCGGCGGAGGATCTGGTCGCCCTGGTTTTTCCGGATCAAAGGGCCTGTTTCGAAAACATCCAAGGGGAACGGGAGGTTCCCGATCACCCATTGGTGCGCCAGACCATCAGCGACTGCCTCCATGAGGCAATGGATATCGAAAGCTTGGAAAGACTACTGAAGGACATCGAAGCGGGAAGGCTCACCCTCGAGGCCCGGGATCTGAAGGAACCCTCCCCTCTCGCCCAGGAAGTCATCAACGCGCGACCGTACGCATTCCTGGACGATGCCCCCTTGGAAGAGCGCCGCACCCGGGCCATCCAAAGCCGCCGATACCTGGACCCGGCAGATGCCGGGGACTTGGGCAGACTGGACCCGCTCGCCATCGCCGCCGTGCGCGCCGAAGCCTGGCCCCAGGTGCGCGGACCGGATGAACTCCATGACGCCCTTACCCTGACCGGATTCCTGACCGAAGCGGAAGTCGCCGAGTGGCAATCCTACCTGGAAATACTCCAGGCCGACAACCGCGTGGCCTGTCTACGGCCGGCTCCCGAAGCTGGGCCGATTTGGGTCGGGGCGGAACGGTTCCACCAGACCCTGGCCGCATTTCCCGGGGCCGAAGTTCTCTGGACCGGCGCCAACCTGCCGGCCCCCTCCAAGCCATGGACCGAAGAAGCAGCCCTGGTGGAAATCGTCCGCGGCCGGATGGAATCCCTGGGTCCCACCAGTAGCGCAGCAGTTACCTCCTCCCTAGGCATCAGGCCGGAACGGATCGAACTCGCCTTGCTGGCCCTCGAACAGGAAGGTTTCATCCTGCGTGGCCGGTTCACCCCCGGGACTGAAGGCACGGAATGGTGCGAACGCCGATTGCTGGCGCGCATCCATCGCTATACCCTGGCGAAACTGCGGAGGGAAATCGAGCCGGTCTCCGCCGCGGATTACCTCCGTTTCCTTTTCTCATGGCATGGCCTGGATCATGTCGTCGCGACGGGAAGCATCGATCACGACAAGCCCACCGGTCCGGAAGGGGTGGAAACGGTATTGGCCCGCCTGGAAGGATTCGAGGCGCCTTGCGCGGCCTGGGAGAATGACATCCTGCCCGCCCGCCTCGCGCGTTACGAACCCGCCTGGCTGGATTTGCAATCCCTGTCGGGAAACTTCATCTGGGGACGGGTGCGGCCGGGAGTCCAGCTCCAGGGAGCGGAAGGCCGGAAACCCGGACCGGTAAAGGCAACGCCCATCGCCTTTCTAGGCCGGCAAAACCTGGAGGTATGGATGGCGGCCGAGGTTGGACACGAGGACGGGGTAGCGCCGGAACCCGAAAGCGCCGCCGCCCAACGTTTGCTCGGGCATCTGCGCCATCGTGGGGCCTCGTTCTGGCGCGATATCCTGTGGGAGACCGGCTTGACCCCGACCGAGGCCCGTGAGGCCATCGCGGAATTGGTGACCCTGGGTTGGCTGACCTCCGACGGATTCCGGGGCTTGCGGGCACTGCTAAACGGAGGGTCGGCGAACGCGTCGGCCGGCCTGGAGCGGTCTGGTAGATGGTCGCTCCTGCGGTCCTCGGGGAAGGATCGAGGTGGGTCCCGTTCTGATCAGGGCGGCGTGGATGCTATCGCGCGGGTGCTTCTGAAACGCTATGGAGTGGTCTTCCGAAAATTGGCCGACCGGGAATACCTGATGCCGCCCTGGAGGGACCTGGTACGCGCCTTCCGGTTGCTTGAAGCCCGCGGTGAGATCCGTGGGGGTCGGTTCGTGGAAGGATTCTACGGCGAGCAATTCGCCTTGCCGGAAGCCGTGGCCACGCTTCGGCAATTGCGGAAAAAGGAAAAAACGGGGGTGCTCCTCTCCCTAAGTGCCGCTGATCCGGCCAACCTCCAAGGCATCCTGACCCCCGGGCCCCGGGTTCCCTCCATCCGTAAAAACCGGATCCTCTTCCGGGATGGAGAACCGGTCGCGGTGCTCGAAGGAGGGGAAATGCGAGTGCTTCCCGGGCACACCCTTGACGGGACCGAAGCGACCCGGCTTCTAGCCGCATCCTGATATGCCCTTGGATCTTGGACCGTTGCGATGCACAGGGGTGGTTTTCAAGCGCAAATACTTTGCTTCTGGACTGGACCGGTTAGCTGTTCTTTGGAATTTTAGGTAGAGTCAAAGGAATAAGGTATCTTACCCTCATGTTCGCCGCTCATCGTATGCAGACATGGGTCTGTCTTGGACAAAATGTTGGCGCCAAGGCCCGAATTCAACTAAATTTTAGATCGATTGGGCGGTATGATTTGGTGGGTCCCGATCCCTGCTTCCCTACCGCTAAGTTTCGACCAAGGAAAGCCTCATAATGTCGCAGAATCCCCAAGGCAATACTACTCCGCAAGAAGGAGTTATTCGTCCGGATACCAAGATCCTAATCGTCGAAGACAATCCTTCTTTTCGGAAGATGGTCAAGGTCGTTCTCGAGGAAGAGAAGTTCATCGTCATCGCGGCCGAAGATCTGAATGATGTCCTCAATTTGGCGAAAACCCATCAGCCCAATCTGATTCTCATGGACGTGGTACTCGGCGATCAGAGCGGCATCGCCTTGACCCAAAAACTTAAGGCGCAACCCTATACCAGTTCCATTCCCGTCATCCTGCTCTCAGGGGCGCAAACCGACGAAGAGTTCCAGTTGCAGGGATTCGAGGAAGGCGCCGACGATTACATCCTCAAGCCCATCTCGAATGAATTGCTGGTCGCCAAGGTGCGCGCGGTCCTCCGCCGCTACGCTTCCGCCGAGGAATTGGCCGACGTGCTGCAGGCCGAAGGCCTAGCCCTGGACGTCAAGGCCCGCAAGGTCATGGTTTCCGGCCAGCCCGTCGCCCTGACCCGCAAGGAATTCGATCTCCTCACCGCCCTGCTCCGCAAAAGAGGCCAGGTCGTTTATACCACCCAGCTTTACCATACCGTCTGGGGATATGGGGCTTCCGCTCCGGTCGATTCCCATACGGTCAAGGTCCACGTATCGTCCCTCCGAAGCAAGCTTGGCCCGGACCTGGGGAAGAAAATCGTCAACGTACCCGGCTTGGGCTACCGATTCGAAAACTGAGGTAACGGACGCATGACGGCCTCCGTTCCGCCCCGGGGGGCCGCACCTTCGGCCGTGCGGAGCGGATCGGTGTCCCGGGACGTCGCCGCCCACGCGTTTTCGAATCTGGCCGCCCTTGCGGCCCGCGTTTCCGGAACCCCTTCGGTCCAAATCAACATTGTCCAGGGCGACGTTTCCAGGCAGGTCGCGAGCTTCGGGAACGAAACCGGGGTAGGCTACACCTACCAGACTGTCATTCCCGTCAATGATGAGCTGGGCCGCATCTTGGGCACCCTATGCCTTTTCGACTCCGTCGTGACCGAGGTCTCCCAGGATCAAAGCCAGATTCTCGCGGGATTGGCCAGCCAGGCTGCAGCCCTGATCCAATTGGGCGGGGATTCGCCCAGGCACATTCCCAACATCGAGGAGCAGTTCGAAGCTATCCTGGAACTCATACCGGACGCCATCATTATGCACGCCAAGGGCAAGGTGACCTTCGTCAATTCCGCCCTGTTGAAGCTCTCGGGGACGCGGAACGCCTCCGATGTGGTCGGCAAGCCAGTGGCCTCCCTGTTCGCCCCTGAAACCCGGGAAGCGGTCGAAAACCGGGTTCAGGAAAGCTACCAGGGCGAACCTCCCACCGCCCGCCGGACCTTGCGCTTCCGACGCCACGATGGCAAGGAAATTCCTCTGGAAGTGGCGTCCATGGCGGTGATGCTGGCCGGCGAGGAAGTCCGTCTAGTGGTGGCCCGGGATGTTTCCCCAAGGATGGAGGCCGCGGAGAACCTGCGCGAAAGCGAAGAGAAGTACCGTAAGCTGGTGGAAGTGTTGCCGGACGTTATCGCCATTATGGTGGACGGAAAAATCACCTTCATAAACCGGGCCGGCATCCAGTTCATCGGCGCGGAAGATGAAAAGGAAATCCTGGGAAGGCCGGCGCTGGAGTTCTTCCATCCCGATTCCCGTGAAGTGGTCATCCGGCGGCTCCAGCAGTTGGACTTGGGCGAGGAGATCCAGCCGATGGAGCACAAGTTCCTTCGTAAGGACGGGACCTCGATCGAGGCGGAATCCAGGGCCATCTCCTTCCCTTACCAGGGCCATCGGGCGAAGCTCGCCGTGATTCGCGACATAACCGCCCGGAAAAAGGCCGAACTGGCCCTGCGTACTTCCGAGGAGCGTTATCGCACCCTTGCCGCCGTATCTCCGGTCGGGCTCTACCGGACCGATATCCAGGGTCGCTACACTTACGTAAACGATCATGTCTGCGGTCTGTTGGGCCGCTCCAATGACCAGATGCTGGGTTTGGCCGGTATCGTGTTCATCCATCCGCACGACTGCGGGTGGGTCACGGAAACCTGGGAAATGGCGGACGCGGCCGGGGTTCCTTTCCAGGCTGAATACCGGATACTCAACTCCAATGGACGGATCTTTTGGGTGATGGGAAGCGCCTTGGCCGACAAGGATTCGGACGGCAAGCCCATCGGCTACATCGGCACCATTTCGGACATCACGGAACGCAAGGAAGCGGAAATCCTGCTGGCATGCCAGAAGCGCACCCTGGCTATGGTGGCTTCAGGATGGCATCTGCACGATGTCCTAGACAGCCTGGTCAACTATGTCGAAAAAGAATCCTCGGGCGCTTATGGATGCGTGCTGCAATTGGACGCGGAATCCAAGCGGTTGGTATGGCTGGCGGCGCGGAGCATTCCCGAATCCTTCCGCAATCAGGCCCCCTCCGTCCCCCTGCACCACGAAGGTGGGGCCTTGGGATGGTCCGCCATCGCCAAGGAATACGCTTTCTGTCCGGACATAGCGGCAGACGAAGGATGGACGGACGGCGCGAGCGAGGCGCTTGCCAATGGGCTCAAGACTTGCTCGTCCATGCCCATCCTGGGATCCTTCGGCCAGGTGCTCGGTGTATTCGCGTTCTTCTACCCCAAGGCGGGGGAACCTGCGGCCTATGACATCAAGCTCCTGGAAACAGCCTCGGCTCTGGCCGCCATCGCCATGGAGCGGAGGCGCCAGGAGGATATCAGCCGCAAGAATCAGGAACTTTCGGAGCAGAACCTCCGCATCCAGGAGGCCAGCCGTATGAAGAGCGAGTTCCTGGCCAACATGTCCCATGAACTTCGCACTCCCTTGAACGCCATCATCGGCTTTTCACAGCTCCTCATCGACCGGAAGGTCGGACAAATGAATGAGAAGCAGACCGAATACCTGGGAGACATCCTGGCCGGCGGCATGCATCTTCTCAGGCTCATCAACGGTGTGCTGGATCTGGCGAAAATCGAAGCCGGCAAGATGCAGCTGTTCCAGGAGGAAACCCATGTCCTTCTGGCGATGCGCGAGGTATGCGACATATTGATGCCCATGGCCCTGGAAAAAGACGTCACCCTCCATTGTTCCGCGGATCCGGAAGGCGAGTCCGGGATCCTGGATGGAGGCAAGATCCGGCAAGTGCTCTACAACCTGGTTTCCAACGCCATCAAATTCTCCAAGCAGGGTGGTAAGGTCACCGTGGTTTCGGGTCCTGATGGGAACGGAGGGATTCTCCTGCGCATAATCGATCAAGGCATCGGAATCCGCAAGGACGATATCCCCAAACTCTTCCGCCAGTTCCAGCAATTGGATTCGGGTTCGTCGCGGCATTATCCGGGCTCCGGCCTGGGACTGGTCATCACCAAGAAACTGGTGGAGCTCCACGGCGGAACCGTTGAAGTTGAAAGTGTCTTCGGGGAAGGCAGTATTTTCTCAGCCGTGTTCCCACGCTTCGCGGGATACGAGTGAGATGCCCAAACGCATCCGGGTGGTCGACGACATTCAAGGCAAAATGATGTCGGCCCGGAACTTCCGAATCCGTCCCGCTCCGAAATCGAACTCCATCCGCCAAAGGTAACGTCCGGCCGCCACGGTACACCCCTGATCGTCCTTTCCGTTCCACGCCACGAACCCCACCACGCCCCGGTGCTTTTCCTCATCGGTTCGGTTCAGAATTCCGAATCGGGATGTGAATGTCCTGAGGGTATCCTGGGCGGAGTCGACAACGAAAACCCGTATATGGTAACAGGCGGTGGAAACGATGCGGACCGCAGCCACGGCCCCCGACGGCTGGCTGTCCGAGTTCACGGAACCGGAAGGGAACACTTCCGCGCATGCTGCGGCCCTGAAGGGGAACTCATCGAGGGTTTGGCCCGAATCGATGATCCACAAGCCTTCGTCCGGAGGCCGGGGATTGGGAGAGGTGGACCGATCACCGCATCCAAGCAGGGCGGCTAAAAAAAGCGGGCACGTTAAACCCAGAATCAGGATACGACCTACAATGTGGCGGACCATAGGGGAAGTGTCGCTTCTGCACATGGCATACCTCCAATCTATTCCATCAAAAAAGGTTGTAAAGGGGATCGGCTTTCGAACCACGGCCGCAGTCCGGGAAACGTTAATCGATCGACATGGGCGGAGTTTTGAAATCCTCCGTGGCCTGGACCAGTTCACGCAACAGTCCAGGCTCGGTGGCGGAATGACCCGCGTCCGGAACGATCCGGATTTCCGATCCAGGCAGGGCCTTGTGAAGGTCCCATGCAGAATAGGGGGGACAGGCCATGTCGTATCTTCCTTGGACAATGCGGCAGCGTATGCCATTCAGGATCCCGGCATTGTCCAGGATGTGATTTTCTCCCGGCAGGAAAAGCCCGTTGAGACAGTAATGGCATTCGAGGCGCGCGAGCGAAAGCGCCATTCTATCCGCGATGGACTCCCCAATCAAAATCTCGTCCGGAATAAGCTTGCAAACCGACGCTTCCCAGCCGCTCCATGCCTGTGCGGAACGCAACTGTTCTCCGGAATCTTCGCTCGTCAATCGGCGATAATACGCCGAGACCAGATCCTTGCGTTCCGAGTGCGGAATGGGGCTGAGGAATTTCTCCCAGAAGTCCGGAAAGACCGCCGAAGCGCCTTCCTGGAAGAGCCAGCGGACCTCGCTTTTGCGGCCCAGGAAAACACCGCGTAGGATCAGTCCGGTTATCCTGGAAGGATGGCGGATGGCATAGGCCAAGGCCAGGGTGCTGCCCCAACTGCCTCCGAACAGGAGCCAATTCTCGACATGGAGCAAACGTCTCAACTTCTCGATATCATTAATCAGATGGTCGGTCGTGTTCTCGATGATTTCGGCGTGGGGCTGGCTACGCCCCGCTCCACGCTGGTCGAAGAGGATGATGCGGTAGTGATCCGGATCGAAATAACGTCGATGCTTGGGATTGATGCCCGCACCCGGGCCGCCGTGGAGGAACAAGACCGGAACGCCATTAGGATTTCCAGCTTCTTCAAAATAAATATTGTGAATCGGTGAGACCTGGAGGGTTCCCGTATGATACGGTTCGATATCCGGAAAGAACCCGTTGGTGGCCATAGGGCTGGAAACTAGCAATCATCACCTTGGCCGGAACTACTCTCAGCAAAATCCATGTCAATTTGTTATGTCGATTTTATTCCGCACCCTCTTCCCCATGATTTAATTCAAATAGGAGGGGGCCTACCCATGATGATGCAAGAATGGTTCTCAGAAGGTTTTCCCGTGCAGGTTCCCGCCGGAACTTCCATCCTGGACGCGGAAATGCAGGTTCCGAGTGGCGCGACCGGATTCATTATCCTGGCCCATGCGGGAAGCCGGCCGCGTTACACCCAACGGGTGCAAAATATGGCGGAATGTTTTGCAAAAAATGGATTCGGAATCCTGGTCATGGATCTGCTGACCGAAGAAGAATCGGAAATTGGAAAGCAGGCGCTGGAATTCAGCAGTTTGGATGAGAACGGCACCTGTTTCGACTCCGAAATGCTTGCCGAACGCCTGGACAGCACCGTGGAATGGGTGCTTGACCTACCCGAGGCGGCGGGCCTTCCCATCGGCCTGTTCGGAACAGGAACCGGAGCCTGGGCCGCCCTGGCAACTGCGGCCGCAAGACCCACCCAGGTTGCCGCCTTGGTCGCCGTCGGCTTGCCAACACCTTCGGATTTCCGGAACCCGGGAAGGATACGCGCTCCTACCCTAATCATCTCAGGAGATCAGGAAGATGCGGATTCCGGTCTCTTCCGTGAATGCTTCGCCGCCATTCCGGGCCGCAAGCGGATCGAATTCATCTCCGGATATGCCAAGGGACGCGAAGAGGTGCCGATGACCGAAAAGATATCGCGTCTCGCTTGTCATTGGTTTGAACAATACCTGGAGTAGAGTGGTTCGTCGCTATGGAGTTTGCAAGGCAAACTCCACGCTCCTCACTTGATAAGCCTACCGGTTCGTCGCTATGGAGTTTGCAAGGCAAACTCCACGCTCCTCACTTGATAAGCTTACTGGTTCGTCGCTATGGAGATTGCTTCGTCCAAAGGGAGTCTTGGAAACAACCTTCCTTATCACGAAAAAACCTGGATTCCAAAAATCCTGAAGCGGCGGCAAGCCTGTGGATCTCCTCCGGAGCATACTTATATGCGTTCTCGGTATGGATGGCTTCCCATGCATCGAAATAGAATGTCAGGCCCGCCTTGCGCACATAAACCTTCTGTTCGCGGCGGGAAACGAGGTAACTCCGGGCCACGGCGCCAATAGGATCGTAGACGGCATGATGGAGGAAGCCGGCCGGATCGAAGTCCGCGTCCAACTCACGGTTGATGCGGGCGAGCAGGTTAAGGTTGAACCGGGAGGTGATCTTGGCATCATCGTCGTAGGCGCGCAGAATCCGGGACGGATCCTTACGGAGGTCGAATCCGATCAAAAGGGCGTCACCAGGCTCCATGGCGGCTTGCAGCCCTTTGAGGAAGGAGATGGCGTCGGATTTTTCGAAGTTCCCGATGGTGGAACCCAGGAACAAGATCAGCTTGGGTCCGGTGGTCACCCCGCTCAATCGATCCAGGGCGGGCAAATACTCGTCGACGAGCGGCTGCACGTTCAATCCGGGAAAATCCTGGCGGAATGCATGCGCCATGCGAATGAGGGCGTCCCCGGAGATGTCTACGGGGATATAGGATCGC
>JALYSE010000208.1 GCA_030854955.1 Fibrobacterota bacterium
GGATGTCGCGTGACGTCCGGGCCATGGTCGGCCTCCTGTTCCACCTGACCCAGTAAGGGCCCATCCAGACGGAATATTAAACAGGCCCGCCCGGAAGGGGCGGGCCTTTTGCGTTCCAATGCGAATGGGAATGAGGATCCGTTATTTGGCGGGCGTTGCGGGCTTGACGGGCGAAGCGGGAGCAAGGGGACGAATGCCTTCGAAGGCCAGGATCAGGTCCACTTCCGGAGCCACCACCAGGCTTCCGGCTTCGATGGCCTTGTTCCACTTCAGGCCGTAGTCGAAGCGGTTGATTTTCCCATTGGCGGTGAAGGCGGCGCGTTCATTGCCCCAACCGTCCTTGATGATGCCGCCGCCCTTGATTTTCAGGAAGATGGGCTTGGTGATGCCGCGGATGGTCAAGTCCCCGACCAAGGTGGCCGAGGAGTCCTTATCGTTGACGTCCTTGACCTCTTTGGAGACGAATTTGATTTGGGGATGGTTGGCCGCGTCGAAGAAGTCATCGCTTTTCAGATGACCGTCCCGCTTGGCATTCGACGTATTGATGCTGTTCACGTCGAGGGTCATGGTGCCCTTGGTGGCCTTGATATTCTTGGGATCCACCTGGAACGTTCCCCCGAACTTCTCGAACTTCCCGGTAACATTGCTGATACCCATGTGCCGCACCTTGAAGGTGATGTCGGAATGCGACGTATCGATGGAATAGGTTTCGCCATGGGCCACGGAGGCCAGGGCCGAGACCAGAAACACAGAACCCAATTTGATGATAACCGAACGGACCATTTTTCCTCCACAGTGAATGAATTGGATGAAATAATTTAATTGTTGTAACAAATATTGTCAAAAGGACATAACTTGAAACGGAATAAACGAAAAAAAACCGCCCTGGACGACGATCCAAGCGGTTTTTCCATCATCAAGGAAATTATCTATTTGCTAAAACCTACGCATACGAAGGGCCGTTTTGATACCGGTAAAAAATCCCTGACCCATTCCCTTTAGGTAACCTAAAAAACCCCCGCCCCGGGCGGCCAGTTCTTCGGCGCTCATTTTACGCTTGCCGTAGTAGGAGATGCCCGCCAATACGCCTAATCCGGTGATGATCTTGGCTGTGTTTCCCATATTCCACTCCTATCGTTGGTTGTGATTGTGCTATTAAAATAAAGGGCTGGGGATCCCGGCGCAAGGGCTGAAAAGAGGCGGGAGGAGAAGTGAAGCTTGGGGACGCCCCTGATTCCGCGACGAGGGGGGGGCCGGCGGATTTCTTTACGCCATCAGAAGTTCTTTGCGCTCCAATATCTTGGCGTAGAGATCCTCGCCCAGAGCGGAATTCACGGATAGCAAATGCTCGTATTGACGGTAGGCCGATTTCAGGTCGCCGGACGAAACGAAAAGGATGCCGAGACCGAACAAGGCCTCTTCATCCAAAGGATTCAAGCCTAATGCGATTTTATAGGATTGGAAGCTGGCTTCCCTGCGCCCCAGGGCGAAGGCGGCCAGTCCCAAGCTTTTCACGCATTGGATATCATCGGGCTTGAGGATCAGCGCCTGCTTCAAGGGTTCGATGGCTTCGGTATAGCGCCCCAAGTGGATGAATGCCCAGCCGAGACTGCTCCAGAGTTCCGGAACAGCGCAATCGTACTTCAAGGCTTCCTGGAGAATATCCACGGCCTCGTCCACGCGGCCCATATCAAAGAAGGCCTGGACCATCTTGCGGAGAGGCAGGGTATTCCCGGGTTCCAGTTCGGCGGATCGCTTGTAGTATTCGATGGCCTGGGGAAATCTCTTGGCCTTGAACAGGGCATCGCCCATGCACCAGCACAGGTAGCCTTCTTCGGGGCTGTGTCTCATGGCGACCAGAAACTGATCCATGGCTTCGTGGGCACGGTCGCTATTCAGATAGGAGAGGCCAAGAAGGGGATAGAGTTCCAGGGCATCGGGCTTGCGGGACTTCAGATTTTCCAGCACCGCTACTGCTTCGGGGAAGCGATTGGACTCGAAGTAGGATCGGCCAAGTTCGATGGCGGGATCTTCTTCGAACGGGTTTTCGTTCACAACTTGTTCAAGCCTGCGAATCCGCTCCCAACACTCTGATTCAGATTCCATATCCATCGACCCTCTCCTTTTGCCTTCCAAGGCTAATCGGGGTAGAACCGGAAAAATATAAATCCACGCAATGGACTCATCACATCCGAATCTTCCGATTCTGCCGGAGGATTTCATTTCCTTACGCTTCTCTTACTTGTTTGCGCACTTCCGAAGTGGTTCAAGGCCTTCATCGGCAGTATCCAGCTCAAAGCCTATGCCTTGCAGATAACTGCAAAATCAGGCGTTGTTCGAGGGGCATTCCGGAAATACCGTAAATAAACCTGACTTTTCGATTCTTTTACAAATAGGACGGATTGGCTCAGGCCTTTTCCAGATCGATTCCCACGGGGCAATGATCGGAGCCGAGTACTTCCGGCATGATGAAGGCATTCTTGATCTTAGGCTTCAAATCCTCGCTGGCCAGGAAATAGTCGATGCGCCAGCCCACGTTCCGGGCACGTGCACCCGACTTCATGTCCCACCAGGAATATTGGCCGGGCTTGTCGTTGAACATACGGAAGGTGTCGATGAAACCGCTTTTGATGTAGCCGTCCAGCCATTCCCGCTCCTGGGGCAGAAAACCCGATACCTTGGAGTTCTCCTTGGGACGAGCCAAATCGATTTCCATATGGGCTGTATTCACGTCCCCGCATACGATGACGCTTTGGCCGCGTTGTCGCAAGCCAAGCGTGTACTCCTGGAAATGTTTGTAGAAATCCATCTTGTAGTGCAACCGTTCCGGCCCCGACCCTCCATTGGGGAAGTAGACATTGCACAAGGTGAACCCGGGAAAAGTCGCAACCAGGGTGCGGCCTTCACTGTCGAACGGATCATGCCCGAATCCCTTTGCGACCTCCACCGGTTTCTCCTTGGAGAAGATGGCGACACCGCTGTATCCCTTTTTCTTCTGAGAGGAGCAGAATACCCAATGGTAGCCGGTCACATCCTTCAGCTCCTTGGTGATCTGCTCTACTTCCGCTTTGGTCTCCTGAAGACAGAGGATGTCCGGTTGCTCTTTGTGCATCCAGTCCATGAATCCCTTTTTGTACACCGCGCGAAAACCGTTGACGTTCCAAGAAAGAATCCTGATCTTTTTCACACGTTCTCCACAACTGGAAGCTGAAGCTTCCGCCATCCGACCATCCTTGAGTCCGTCCTGCCCATCAGGCATGGGTAAGGGGTCGATGCGTTGGAAATTCCCGGAGGGTGAGGGGTTGGGGGTGGGAGCTCCGAAGTCACTTTGAATAGGTTCCGGTGGCGAATTGTTTCGACTGGCTCATTATAACCATTCAATCTACATTAGATTTTCCATGGGTCAAACTCTACCTATTTATTTAGCCCAGAGAAGGTTTGATGGGCGTTAGTTTAAATTGTCGTAATCGCGCTTCCAACTCACCCTGGGATTTCCAAGGGGCAAGGCCATTTTAATATTGGTCACAATGCGGCTGGTGGAATGAATTTCGTGGCGTTCGCATTGGAACAGGTCGAAGGTATACGTATTGCCAAATACAAGCGATTTTAAATCATCCAAGTTCAAAAATTTACTTTCGGAACCATGCAACCCACCCATATCGACCCTGATCTCATTATTGATGTAAACCCAGACATCGTCATCGCCGGTGAATTCGAAAATTAAACCAGACTGATATTGAAACGTGGTATGCAATTCCATGCAAAAGGAAAAATTGTGACTCGCCCCTATTGGATCCATTCCATACTTATCCAACGGGAAAAACTCGGTTGAATCGCCTCGGAAACTGGTGCTGGGATCACCCGAATCGTAATTCCCCATCTGGCTGAACACGTAGGTGTAAGGGCCCTGACTTTTGTCCAAGAGGAAGGTGAGGGAGTCCTTGTAAACAACATTGTTAAATCTTTTCGTTCCAGCCCCACCTCCAGGGGGGTCTAAGGATATACAATCTTGAGCACCCAGGTTATAATTATAGGCCTCACTCCACGGAGTGCTATTTATACTTTCAAACCAGTGATCCAAATGACAATTATAATTACGAATGTTGTTCGGTTTTCGTGTGGGTTTTCCAATTTTGGAGAGACCGAACCAATTTGCGTCCTTTGCCGTGAAATTCGTTAAAGTAGCCTCTACCATGTTGGGTTTGATATCCCACGAGTAATCATCCTGGTTGAATTCGGGGTTACTTTTGTCGGCCTTATAGTCATAATAAATAACCGGCAAAATCATTTTGGCCGGCGGAACAACAGGCTCACCTTTCAAAGAGATGGCTTGGCTCAGCGACGACCGAAAAGAAGTATCGGAGGTAGTACCAGGTTTCATTTTACTGGCCTCCGTGAAAAGACGATATTGATCTTGACCTGTTCCGAGTACCTGATAGTGAACGGGTAAGTCTCCAACCATGAATACTCCTGCCCAAGTTGGATCGGATGAATATTGACTTAAGTATCTGCCAGTGATGGGCCGTTCAGAAAAAAATTCCGGTCCATCCCAGCCCATTTGACCCACGTCAAACCACCCCTCCTGCTTATGATAATATTCGAAATAATATCGATTTCCTCCGATAAGTGGAATCTGTTTGGAAACCGCATTTCCATCCCCCGACTTCGGCCAACTCTTAACCATTGTATTTAAAAAACAAATCGGCTTGCCGGACAAATTAGCAGGGCTACCATCGGTGCTTAGAAAAAATTGAGAGGCATCATCGGAACGGGTGAAAAAAGTATAGGCTCCCGAAAGAGGAGGAACGAGCCAACCGGTCCATAGAATTCCGTAATTGTCTTCATTCAGTTGAGAACCCAGATAAACAGAGGAAATGGGTGTGCCACCACCGGGCAAGGCGATTAAAGCATCGGTGAGAGAACTGACAGTACTGCCGGGAAGCCCCGAATATTTTTTGCCCCATATTAGTCCATACCGAGTTGAATCCACGTACTTGTAGCCATTGCCATTGATGACCTCTTGCGCCAATAAGGTCATAAGGCCATCGGAAGCGGAGTAGGTTTGGAGTTTGTGTTTGTAATTCATGGCGGACATGCGCCCCATTTTTCCGTTGAACATGGTGCCCAAGGAAATGGCCGTTACTCCCAAAATGAGAATGATGGTAAAGGCCAAGACGAAGCCGCGAGATCCATTTTGAGGGTCGGTGACCGTTTCAGGTAAGATTGGTTTGCTTTGCATAATCCCTCGCGTTCAGATTTTATTCCGAAACATGATGTTCATAGAAAGGCTGATTTTATGGTATCCGGCCGGTTCCAAATGCACGTCAATTTTATTCGTGCGAGCCCGCACTGTCACACTAGCCGAACGCATCTTATCCCAAGCCGAAGTCGGTATGCCCGCCGTGGTCAGAAATGTCACCCCAACCGAGTCGAGGTCTTCGGCCAGAACCATTTCCTGAGCAACGCTTCCATTAGGACGTATCACCAAATCGCTGCCCGAGAGTGCATATTGATCTTCCCGGTACCCGTAAATTTGATCGCCCACGGAAAGGACAATGGCTTTCATTATGTATACGCTATCCATACCTGAAGCATTGTCTTTGATCCCTTTAACAAATCCAAGGCCTGAGTAGGTTGTATCGATCTCAATTTGTTCCGTCATTTTGGACCTATCCATATAATCGACGAGGACATGGGTGGTATTCAAAAAAACATTGGACGTATTAGCAAAAAGAGTACCATCTACCACGGCGACAAATTGACTCATGGGTGTGTCAAAGTCATTGAACTGTTTAGCGTCACGGGGATTGAACCCCAAGGTGATTGATCCACTCGAAATCCTAAGCGTGGACCAACCGGTATCCGGAAGCCCGGTGCCGGCTTGTTGTAAAATCTCAACATATTTACTCAGAGTAAAATGGGCATTCTGATTTCGATCGGCGATTTGCTCTTGCAAACTATAGGTATGGTAAGTGTCCTTGTAAAATCGCACGACGGATACACCCAATATCGTTGAGACCACTATAACAATCAGCAATTCAATCATGGAGAAACCGGCTTGGCGCGATTTCAAAGGGAGGCCTTGTGCCTCAAGTTTAAAAGCGTTTCGACACATAGGTGGTGACCATCAGCGTATCCGCTTTTGGTGCTGTCCAAGTCGCCAGGATCTCCACTTTGACAACGTTGTTGACCGGTGCTCCATCCTTGGGGGAAAAAGCAGCACTGATAGTGCGCGTAAGGTTGACATTATCCGGAGCTATGGCTGCAATGGAGACCGCCACTGGTGGCCAATTTTTGATCGTATCTCGGGCGATTATTATCCGCATATCTTCCAAATGTCTTTCAATCAATTTTCCCGCGACCAGTATTTTGGAATTGGTGCCGCTAACGCGACTTGTCATTTGTTGCACTCGGGTATAAAGTGCAATGCCTATGCCGACGATCACTATGGCCGCCAGGGCTTCGATCATGGACCAACCACGCTCCTTCATTTCACCTTTACCTTTACCTTTACTTTTCCTGTGCTTGCCAATACGGAAACCGTATCCTCCAACTGGCCGAGCGTTACTATCAACTTAGCGCTGGCATTAGCCGATGCATCCCCACGAAACACAATCGTCGAGGGATAGCCGGAGGGAATCGCCGTGCTGATTTTACGGTTTTTTTGAATCACGAAGTAAGAGCCATAGATTTTATCCACACCCGCCGTGAATTTATCATCCCCTTTCGTTTTCCCTGCGGGTATATCATCAAAAAAAGCGAAGATCGAATCGTCGATGGATGGGGATGCATTGATATTGAAGACAACACCCACACGTAAATTGGAATTGGAAACCGCCCGCGAACGAGCATTGAGCAAGATTTGTTTAATGCCATCGGCGGAATTTTGCAATTTGATGCGATTAAGGATTCCGGTTATAGGCTTGATACTAACCGCTGCCAAGATTGAAATGACAATTAAGGTCACCATTATCTCAAGGACCGTAAAACCATGCTTCGTATTGATAGACATCATCCCAATCCAATCATACCGCCTGGATCCCTCCTCAAGCCTTCAAATTGTACTACTATAATGGCAAGGAAGACTTCCGTCTAAATTTAGCTGAGAATCCCATATATCCTACGTTCCTAGATCCAAAAGGCCAATTTTCAGAATAACCTTTCTGCGTCAAATATTGAGTTATCCCTTTAAAAATCAATGACTTGCCGCAAATTTCACATGCCCATTCGGATCGTGGATTATTGGATATTTGACTCAATTACCTCAAAAGCTTGATTTGTCACAATCTTTGCTCGCTATTCCGGCTACAGCTGAAGGAGTGGTTACGAACCGAAGAAAAACCTGGAAAGCCGTTAGGCTACGAGGTACACCATAAAGGGGACAAAAAAACGGGAATAGGCTGCCCGTTTGAAAACCGACATCCATAGGTAACTTTTAAATCACGGGTAACCTGCTTAAAAACAGGTACATAGGAGGGAAATAAATCCCAGGACCCGAAAACATAATGGATAATTTCAACAGGAACTATTTACTGGCTCCTATAACCATCCTTGTGCTATCAGCAACCGGACCTTTCCTGAGAGAAGCTAGAATCATCCCTTTCGGCCTATTCATGGGTGAAACCAAATTCCCCCCGGCATCAAGATTCTGATCAACCACTGTCTGAATAAAGCGACCTTTAAGATTTTTTATATCAATACGGACATGACCAGATTGTTCGATAGAATATTTCAGTCGTGATGCGGATTGAACAAATGATATCCTAGTCAGCCCTGGTGCGACTGCCGACTTGATAGATTGATTCATTCCTACCGTTCCGGGGCCAAGTTTTTTAAATATCACCGGCCCCCACAACTGGGACCCGTACACGACATTATGAACCGGATCATACTGCCAATTTCCGCGATTTTGGTAATCGGAATTGTCGGTACTGTAGACGTAGTTGGAAGTCTTACCGCCATAGATATCCTTGTCGCTACCGCCTTCATATGTTGTTCCGTCCCACGCTCTAGCAGCGTAGAAGGGGACGGAAATCCCACGCTGTAATCCCAACAGCATCCCCTGACCGAGGCCGATACGCGGGATCGGGCTGGGAACCAAGCGTGAGAATGTGTACTGGGTGAAAAGTTGGATGCCGGTGGTTAAGGTATTTTTGGGTTACCAGACTCAAAAACAACCCCCGCACATCCGAGGTCAAATATAACCCTCTGCCCTTATTGCCACCACCCCAAATGCCATCGCCACGGCCACTACCCCCGTAATGATCAACGACAATTATTCCTCCTCGCTAACGACAATTAAAACTCCCCACCTGGGTAGTTGTCGTTCTGGGTAATTAGGTCATGCTTTTTCCGTCTTTTCCGCCTCCTTTCTGG
>JALYSE010000209.1 GCA_030854955.1 Fibrobacterota bacterium
TTCTTGAATTGGAGGGCGGGCTTGGCGTACTTCCTGAGCACGTAGTTGTTGCCGCGCACCCAGCGCGTGCGCTGCTTGATCCAGACCTTCAGGGTTTCCGGCTCCTGCTCCCAGGTCACGGAAGTGGGGACGAATTGCACTTCGTAGCCCTTCATCTGCAGGCGCACGGACAGTTCCGAATCCTCGGTGATGGCCTTGACGTCCCAACCACCCACGGCCTCCAGGGCCTCCCGCTTGATGATGTAGTTGGTGCCGGGCAGGATTGCGAATTTGGAGAACCAATAACGGCCCGCCTGGATCATCCACTGGAAGCTCAGGGTCTCGATATTGACCATGCGCGTGAGGAGGTTCTTGTTGCGGTTGATGCAGCGAAACTTGCCCAGGACGGCCGTCAGCTTGGGGTTCTGCACCATAGCCGAGCACAGGATCCGCAGGGATTGCGGCCGGGGATTATTGTCCCCGTCGTAGATGGCGATGACGGGGAAGCGGCAGAGCTTCAGGCCTTCGTTCAAGGCATGGGGCTTTCCGGACCCCCGCTCCCTGGCGGGCCATCCGAGACAGCGCACGCGGGGGTCTTCCTTGGAGAGGCGGTCGACGATCTCGGTGGTGCCGTCGTTGGAGTGGTCACTGATGACGATCACCTCGAACTTGTCCTTGGGATAGTCCATGGCCAGCAGCGCGCGCACGGTCTTCTCGATGACCATGGCCTCGTTGCGCGCGGGGATCATGGCGGAGACGGCGGGCAGGTCCGCGTCCGCCGAAGGCGTAAGTTCGTTCTTGAAGAACTTGCGCCGGTAGACATAGCCTCCCCAGGTAAGCACCAGGTTGAACAGGATCATCCCCCAGATGACGATCACGGAGAACAGGAACAGGAATTCCAGGATGGGATGGGAAAAGGGAAGCACGGACTACCTCGCCAGGGATGTATAGGATGCGATGGATGTAATGACGTCGCGATGGAAGCGGAAGGGGATTCTCATTTCGCTTTGTTCGCCTTTGATTTTCCGCCCGCTCCCGCGGCCGTGGCTTCCAGGTCTTCCCGGCTCTCACCCGAATACAGCCGCCTGGCCGCGCCCCCGATATACAGGAGCAAGAACGCCAGCACCGTCAGGGAACTGATGGCCACGATGACGCCGGAGAGGCCGATGCTGGCCTGGCGCATGAGTGAGGAGAAGAGCGGCCGCGTGATGACTTCCACCACATGGGTGCCGGCAGGCAAGCTCAGGGAGACCCCGGCCCCGATCTCTCCCTTCCGTACGCCTTGGGGCGGGATCGGCGGGAGGCCGAAGGGAAGCCCATCGACGGTCGCGGACTTGACTGCCATGGAAACGCCCAGGGAAGCGGGAAGCGCGGATTCGTATTTGAGGCGCAAGCCCTGCAAGGTGGGGCGCGCCTCGGTGATGTTGCCGTTGAAACCGGTGATGCGGGCCGGGGCCTGCAGCAGGGTCTTCCACGCCGTAAATCGCGGGGCGCCTTCCACCCGGTGCGATCCGGAGGGAAGCATCAGGCGGCCTTTGGTATATGCGGGCCAAAGGTTTCCGTCCACCAACACTTCCGGGTTCTGCTTGTCGTCGAGCTGCAGCGTCGTGCGTCCCCGCGCCTCGATGACCCAGCCCTCGGGGCTGATGCGCTCCCGCGCGGAGGCGGCGGCGGCATAGGCGAGATTGCGGAAATCGGTGTCGTAGATATTATCCTCGGTGCGGAGGGTGAGGCGCGCTCCCGATCGTTCGGCTGAAGAAACCAGGTCCATCAGCTCCAGGCCGCAGAGTTGGGAGGTGGCGCCGCTGGCGGGCTTATGCTTGTCGAAATGGATTTCCGCCATGGGCTTCCAGGCGGGATAGGCCGCCTGCCAGCCGGACAGGTCCGCGAGGAGACCGGCCGCCCCGATCTCGGCGCGCGACAGGGAGGCCTGCAGGCGGACCTGCGGATCGCTCTCCGTCAGTTTACGGTACCAGGCCTTCGCCCTGGGCGAAGCGTTGTCGAGGGAGCGCGTCAGGATGATTTCCGCGCCCGGTTTCTGGAGCGCCCGCTGCTGTTTGAGGAACACCAGGGCATCGGCGACCAGGGCGAGTTCCACCGAGTCCCGGTAGTCGGCGAATTCGTCCCAAGAGCGCCTGGACTTCCCATGGAACTGCGGTGCCTTGGAATCGAAGATGCGCAAGGGGTCGTATCCTTTTTCCGCGGCGAACCGAGTCCGAAAGGTGGGGTGAAAGGGCGTAATGTGTTTGAGCGAATCCCCCGGGCTTTCTCCCGCGAACATGCGTCCGGTGAGCACGGCCCCGTCCCAGGGCGCGGATTGCAACAAGCGCTTGTAGGAGTTGTAGACGCCGGCGCGGCAGGTGTCATTGGTCATGTTCATATGCTGCTTCCAGCCGATGTCGGAGTTCATTTCCGCATCCGTGCCGGCCGCCGTCTTCTCGCGCCAGGCGGGATGTTCCTGCCAGAACTTGTCGGAAACCTCCGGCATGTCCAGCCAGGCGTAAGCCAGGATGCCGTTCTTGTGCAACAGGTCGGCAAGATAGGCGTATTCGAAGGTGTACTTCTTGTATTCGTGCCAGCCGGCCATATAGACCGCGCGGACGCCGTTCTTGTTCCAGTTGACGACGAGTTCTTCCAGGGGGATGTCCTCCCGGTTGCCCGGATCGAAATAGACCTCCAGGCTCGGGGATTTGAGGGCGGGATGCAAGTTGAATTCCCGCTGAACCATATCCAGGAAGAACGGGAAGCGATAGGGGCCGGCATCGAGGGAGTCGTCCGCGAAGGGGGTCGCGAAAAACAGGTACATGCCTTTGCCGTATTCGCCCCCCGCCACCAGGGGAGCGTCCTCGGGTGTGCTGTATTCGTTCACGTATTCCACGTCGGCGTCGAAGATGAGGTAAGGGGAGGGCTTCGGCCACTTCACTTCCACTTGAGGGAGATAATCGTCCTTGAGACGGGTCACGGTCTTGCCCGAATCCGTAGCCCGGATCCCGATGTGCTCCGCCAGGGAGGACGGGCCTTCCAGAATGACGGCCTTGCCCTTGGCCACCCATTGGGCCAGGATCAAGGTTTGTTGCGGGGAGAGCAAGGGTCCGGCCTGGGCAGGCACCACCAGCAGATTATTCGCTTCGGGAATTTCCAGAAAGCGATCGATGCGCAGAGTGTCCACATCGATGCCGCAGGCCTGGAATGCCTGGGCCCAGGATTCCTGGCTGGTGGGGAACACGATGCGAGCGGCGGCCTCTGGACCCGAAACATGCGCACCGGCGGGAGATCCATCCAAGGCGGAGGGCGGACGCCAATGGGAGTGGGGTTTGGCTCCGGGCGGGACCCAGAGCACGCTGGGGCGGGCCGGAGACCCCGTGGCCATGCGCAGGGAAGGGGGATAGAAAAGGCGTTCCCGGGTCTTGCCCAATAGGCTGAATCGCTCCAGGGAGACTCGGGGCATCCAACCCGCGGGCTTATCGATGGCCTCGGCCACGAAGCTCCATCCCGGGGCGCAGCGGACCGCTTTTCTGAAATCGACGGCAACGGGCTCCTTTGAGGTCCATTCCTCCTCGATGGCCCCATGGGGATCCAGGTAGAAGGTCCGCAGGTATTTCCCCTGGGGATTGAAGACGACCTCGCGACTGCCGGTGACATGGAGGAGGCCCTGGGCCTTGACCTCCAGGGGTAGGCTGCGGATGTCCGAAAATTCGTATCCCATTCCTCGGATCCCGGTTACCAGGTCCTTGAGAACCTTCCGGTCGATCCAGGGATGGAAGAAGAAGCTCGCGAAGCCATCGCGTACGGCCAGGTTGTTCTTGGCGAAGCGGAGCAGCGGGGCCGCCTCCTGGCGGTCGTTGGGGATGTAGCCCAGGTTCTCGGGGATGATGGATCCGCCGAAAGGATGCCGGGCGATGTAGAACGGCACCAGCTGGTCGAAGCCGGTCTGGTCGATCACCTGCCTGCGGCCGTACTCGGCGGAGAAGAACTGATCGATCACACCGTAAGCGAGCTGCGAGGAGGCGTAGTGGGGGGATTCGAAGACAATGGGATAGATGCCGTTCTTGCGCATCTCGTCGAGGCCGCGCTGCAGCCTCACGCGCACGTATTCGCGCGAGTCTTCGAAGATGGGGGTGTCGTGGAGAGCGTCCCAGAATTCGAAATCGTGGGTCGATCGGCCCCGGTACTGGTGGGTGCTGCCGTGCATGACGATGGCCGCGCCTTTGGAAACCGCGTAATGGATGGACTTCACGAAATCGGGCTTGTCCGACAAGCTTAGGGCCGTGTTCTCCTCCGGGTCCACGTAGTACGGGACCAGGGCGATGGAGAACGGCACGCCTTCCTTGGACATGAGATCGGAGATGGCGCGGATGGACGCGGGATCGGTGAGGGGGCAAACGTCCTCGATGCGCACCAGCGCCGTGCGCTTGACGGGATGGGAGTCCCCCACGAAATCGTGCAGCAGGTCGGCGAAGGCGGCGTCGCGCCCGCCTTCCACGATATAGTCGGTGGGGCAGTCGGCCACGTACCAGAAATTCCCGGACTGCACGATATAAGGCTTCACGTCGCCTTCGCGCGTACGGGCGCGGGCATGCACCTTGACCTTCTGCGAATCGAGCACGGTCACGACGTTCAGCACCGAATCGGTCTTGAAGAGTTCCTGACCCCCATAGAGCACCGTGCTGTATTGGGAGGTACGCTGATGGTAGTCGAACCTGAGGCCCATGCGGGCGAGCACGCCGTTGGATGGCGCCCCCGCGACGCCTTTGGCCGAGTCCTTGTAGGTGTTGGTGTCGCCATGTCCGCCTATGATGGGCCGGTCCAGCTGCCACAGGTTGAAGTCGGCCCAAAACAGCTTGGAAGAGGGCTTGGCCGCCCATGTCAGGAAGTCGGCCGGAAGAGGCTGGTTCTCCTTGTTGCCCACGTAGGCCACCAGATCGCTCGACTTGACCAGGGTGTCCGAAAACGAGTCCACCTTCATGACCACGGTTCTGAGCCCGAAATGCCCGAAGAGCACGGCCACCTGCCGGGCCACCCCGAGCCCATCCTCATCGTGGAAGACGATGACTTTGCGTTCGCTCTCCGCGCGCCAGGCCCGCTCCAGGCTGGGCCAGGCCCCCAGGCTGTCGGCGATGTGGGTGTCGTAGAATTCGATGCTCTGGGCGCCGCCCTGCCGGGCCGCGATGATGCTTTCCACCAGTTCGTTGGGACTCACTTCCACCGGGCCCAGGGGCGTGATTTCCACGTGGGCCAGCACGTGGGCGCGCGTGCCCACCTGTGCCAGGGTCTGCTCCACGGCTTTGCGGGTCCACTCGGGGCGGAAGGTGGCGGGATTGTCGTAGGTATCGGCCCATTGCTGCCACATGATTTCCACGGACACCCATTCCGGCCGGTCCGGGGAATCCAGCAACCGATCCACGTCCAGACCGGTGAGATCCTTCTGACGGGAAAAGGGAAGCAGATCCGAGCTTGGGGCGGCGGTGGCGATGAAGGTGACGCAGGCGGTACGTCCCGCGCGCTTGACCTCGGCCGTCGAGGCCAGCAGCAGGTCGGTCATGCCTTTGGCGCGCTCGTCGACGGCCTCGGGGGAAAAGGGGTCCCGGCCCCCCGCTGCAATCTCCTTTTTGCAGACGCCGCATGCGCAGGTGACGGTGGTCTTCCAGACGAGGGTCGGTTCCGCGAAATCAACCCCGTCTACGTCGGGATAATGCTTCAGCAGGTCGGCCACGAAGCCTTTCCACCAAACGGCGAAGCCGGGCTGGCGCACGCAAAGGAAATGATGATCCGGCATGGGCATCAGGTCGGTACCGTCCCCGGCCTTCATGCGCCATTCGGGATGATCGTCCCAGGCGCCCTTGTGCTCGAAGGCCGGCATCCAGGCGATAAGACGGACCCCGCGTTTGTGGGCGGCGTCGATGAACAGCCGCAGAAGATCCTTATCCCCATAGTCGGTCTTCCGATTGCTCTGGTACCGGGTCTTGTAGACCGCGCCGTACTCGGCATCGTAGGCCTTGAAGAAGACCGTATTGATGCCCCGCGACTGCCACTCCGCCATGGAGGAATCCACGAAATCCTCTAAGGGCTGCTTCAGGTTGTAGTAGTAGGAAGGATCGAAACGGACGCCCTGGATCCGGTTGGATCCGAAGTCTGGGCCGGGCCCGGCCTTGCGGGAACAGGAGGAAAAAAGGGACCCTAATAGGGTGATTCCTGCAATGGCCAGGATTCTCCCAATGGGGGTCGATAGCACGGGTCGCGGCATGTCTTTTTGGCTCCGGGCAATTTGATTGCAATGGCTAGAGGTGAATTCGAATTCGTTGTAAAATTACTCGGCCCGGAAACTGCGGAAAAACCGAAAATCCGTGCCATCCCGATGTTACTGAAACCTTTTGTTCCAAAGCGAACCGGTCGGTACGACTGGCGCAATCCGGGAACCCCCATGATACACCAAACCCAGATGGGAAGTCCCCTTTTAGAATGACTTAAAACGTGTGGGAAGTAACGCTAGCTGTCGGTTTCAATTAATAGGGGATTTTTGACCCCATTTCGCGGCTATTCTCGAAAAATCCAAACGCCCGTTTTTGAAGCCCGTATTATATTTAGCCTCAACCAGTTACTTGGCGTTCGGGTAGGGCTCGGGTTACACGCAGGTTAAATCCTAGTGGGTCAGGGTTTTATCGGGTGATTGGTGTGTTCTCAAAGAAGGAATCTCAGATGAATATTTATGTCAGCAACATCCCTTATCAGACCACCGAGGACGAACTTCGCGATGCCTTCTCGGCATTCGGCAATGTGAGTTCCGCCCGTATCATCAAAGACAAGCTAACCGGCAAATCCCGGGGGTTCGGGTTCGTGGAAATGGGCAGCGATGACGAGGCCCGCGCCGCACTCGAAGGTATGAATGGCGCCGAGCTGACGGGCCGCAAGATCAACGCACGTGAAGCCCGTCCCCGGGAAGAGGGGCCCGGCGGCGGCGGTGGTAATGGTGGTAATGGTGGTAATGGCGGCGGCTTCCGCGGCGACAACCGTCCCCCCACCCAGAGCACCAATCGCGGCACGTACTGAGGTTCCGCCTCCGGGATGCTTCGGCGTCCCGGAACTCGATATCACCTCCTGTAGGGTTCCGCGCCAGCGGATACGGGCAGGCCCCGGCCGAGGCTCCGGACCAAGCTAAGGCGGCCGTCCAGCTTTCTTTTTTGCAGGAACATGGCCATGCTTTGCGGGATCCCCTTAGCTCAGGTTAAAATGTCCGCTTAATCTCCCATGAAATGGGGCGAACGAGCGGAAACAAATTTTCAATTTCCCGGATGCAGTGCCCCTCGCATTGATGAACCCAAATTTAAAAATGGTGGTTTCCAAGGTTGGGGGGGAACCGGCACCCATTGGCTCGGAATTCGGGCTATTTTGTGGCATTCGGTCCCTTAGATGCCAATTTAGATAGGCAAACAGCCCTCCTGATTTTTATGTTTGCCTAATGACACCATCCGATCCCCTTTCCGTCTTGGAAGAAACCCAGCCGGAAGCGGGTCGCCAAGGCCCCGCGCGCCACGCCTTCTTCATCAGCACCCCCCGTAACCTGGAGCCGCTCCTGGAAGAGGAGTTGCGCGAACTGGGCATCGTCGATGTTAAGCTGGCCTATCTCGGTGTGGAAGCCAAGCTTTCCCGCGAAGAGGTCTACCGGGTGGTCTACGCTTCCCGACTCGCTTCCCGGGTGCTCCGTCCTCTGGCCACCTTTCCCTGCCGCAATCCCGACGAGCTCTATGAGCACGCCGTCAAATTCAATTGGGCCCGCATCCTCAAGGAAGGCCAGACCTTGAAGGTGACCGCCTCGGTTTCGGATTCGGCCATCACCCATTCCCAGTATGCGGCCCTCAAGCTGAAAGATGCCGTGGTCGACAGCCTTCGCGAACGCACCGGCGCACGCCCGTCCATCGATCGGGAAACCCCGGACGTCCGGCTGGATCTGTTCCTGCGCCATGATCAGGCCACCATCAGCCTCTATTATTCCGACGGCATCATGCATCGCCGCGGTTACCGCATCCAGGCCGTGGACGCGCCCCTCAAGGAAAACCTCGCGGCCGCCGTACTCCTCTTCGCCAAGTGGAAAGGCGACAAGCCCCTATTGGATCTATTCTGCGGCAGCGGCACCTTCCTCATCGAGGCGGCCATGATCGCCACCCATATGCCCGCGGGCTTTTTCCGCGAGACGCAAGGCTTCGAAACCCTGCCCGACTTTTCAGTCTCCCTGTGGGAGAAGGTCAAGAACGAATTCACCAAGAACATGCTGGCTCTGCCCAAGGGCCTCATCACGGGCGTGGACATCAGCGCCCGGGCCATGGCGGCCACCCGCGCCAACCTCGCGCGCACGCCTTTCCTGGATTTCGTGAAG
>JALYSE010000210.1 GCA_030854955.1 Fibrobacterota bacterium
GCGCTGGCCTTGGCCGAATGGTTCCCCGCCAATCAGAGGGATTTGCCGTGGCGCAGGGAATGGACGGATGGGAAGCCGGGAGACGTTCTCCGAGAACCGGATGCGGATTCCGACCGGAAGGACCGCCGGCAGATGCTTGGCGGACCGGCGCCACGTCGTGATCCCTACGCCACCTGGATTTCGGAAATCATGCTGCAGCAAACCCAGGTCACAACGGTTCTGGAGTATTACCGCAAGTGGATGACGCGCTTTCCGGACCTGGAAACCCTAGGGGCTGCGGAAGAGAAGGACGTTCTCGAAGCCTGGGCCGGTTTGGGATACTATTCCCGCGCCCGTAACGTGCTGGCTACCGCACGAAAGGTGGTCGAAGATCATGGCGGAAGTTTCCCCTGGCGGCGCGAGGACCTCCTCGACCTGAAGGGGATAGGGGAGTACACGGCGGGGGCCATCGCCAGCCTGGCTTTCAATCTTCCCGAGCCCATTCTGGACGGAAACCTGATCCGGGTCTTCAGCCGGCTCTACGCCTTGAACTTCCTTCCGGACTCCAAGGCCGGCAAGCAGATTTACTGGGACCTGGCACGGGAATGGGCGTCTACCCGTGCGCCCGGATTGGTGAACGAGGGCCTGATGGAATTGGGAGCCCTCGTGTGCACCCCCCGGGGACCCGATTGCCGCCGGTGTCCGTTAAGCGCCTGGTGCAAGGCCTTTGCCGGAGGAATCCAGGAGCAACTGCCCCCGGCACGTTCCCGCAAGGATGCCGTGGATGTGGCCGGGTTTGCCGTGGCCGTTTTCCTGGGCGAGGCCAGAGACGGACAAGTCCTGTTATACACTCCTCGCAAGCCGGAACGGCTGGCTGGCCTGTTTACCTTCCCCGTCTTTCCCGTTTCCGATCTGCCTGCTCTTATACAGGCATGGAAGGGAGCCTTGCCGGGGCTGGCCGAAGCTCACTTGCGTCCTCGGGCGGTTACCGTCACCCATAACATTACCCATCATCGTTACCGCTTGCGCATCGCCGAAGCGCGAATGGTGTCCGAAGGGCATCCCCTTCCGCTTCCCGAAGGTTATGAGTGGAGGCCGGTCACGGAGGTGGATCGCCTGCTGGTGAGCTCCCTGCCAAGGAAGATTTGGAAATCACTGAAATGATCCGGGCGGAGCGGCGTTTGGGCTAGGGATTCGTAACTACGGCCGGCAAGGTGTCGGTGGGAACCGGGACTTGGATTGTGGCCCGGCTGCAGCAGCGGAATCCGATCACGCGGCTGGAATAGAATGGTTGTGCAGGCTTTGTTCCGAGGACGGAATAGGCGTACATAAATCTGATCTGGAACCTCCCGTCCACTTTCCTGACCCTCCATTCATCGCTGCCGGCCTCGCGCTTGAAGATACGTTCCAGGGCGGCGTGGGAGGTGTCCCGCAATTCCGAAGCGTCCAGGGTATCGGTGATGATGGAATCGATACCATCCGCCCTTTCGAAAACGACTTCCACCAAGGATCGCTTGGTGAGTTGCGCCGACAGGGGCCTCCTGTTATTGTATGCGGTATCGGAAGGAAGGATCAGCGAGTCTGGAGTCGCCACTCCGGCGATTAAAACCAGAAGTTTCCGATTATTGTTTTCCCGGGGGGCCGAAGGCTTGATTTCTGTGATCGGTCTGGAAGCCAAGGCACCGAGATCGACGCACCTGTGACCACCCAGGCCGGGGCCATAGATGATGGCGACTTTGGCGCTGTCGTCATTCACGCACTCTGGCTTGTAAACGGGCCGCACCTGCTGGGGAAAATCCCGGTTGGAGCAGCGCGCCAGGTTCTGGGTCAGCACTTGTTGGGGAAAGTTCGTTTTCAGGTAGTTGCCGCCGCGGATGCCATGCCGCTTCATGGTGGAATCCCCAAAGGTGAAATCGTGATCGATGGTATCGGTAGTCGCCTTGGTGAATAGGATGTACGCGGAGTCGTAATACGGATCCCGCACCCATTCCGAAAGGTTGCCCGCCAAGTCGTAGACCCCTTCCGTGGTGAGGCAGATGGCATTGCGCAATTCGAAGGACATGGCCATGGCGGAGTCGTTGGTCCCCTGGTTGCAGGTCGATTGCAGGATGGACGCGTTGGCGCCTTCCGATTGGATTCCATGCAGAAGGGGGATCGAATCGGGGCCTTCGCAGGCCCGCTCCCATTCGATTTCTGAGCACAGTTTCGAATCGAAGTCCGGCGCCATATCCTCGCATATCTTGGCGGCTTTGTCGTAGGTCACGTTGGAGACGAAGCGTTTGCCCGTGGAGTCTCGGTGCTCATAGGGTTCGATGCAATAGGGGGCCACCTTCACGATCTTGGCGGACTGCTCATCCTTTTCCGAGCTGGCCGCGTCACCAAGCTTGAAACTGCCGCGCGGCACGGGAATCAAGCCCGGAGGGCAGATCAGGACGCTGTCCGCGCCCGCAAAACGGACGGAATCGGTCGTGACTGTAAGGGTGTCGGTGGCCGACTCGAAACCGGATCGATCCACGGCCATCAGCTTCAGATGGAACGCGGTGCCGGGAGGCAGGAAGCGCATGGAAATGGATAAGGAATCCTTGGTAGAGTCTTTCGAAGGGTCCACTTCCACCGTGGTATCGATTCGATCCAGGCTGGTGGTCTTAGCCCCTGCCTGGCGTTGCAAGATACGGGTCAATCGGTAAAGGTGGATGTTGGCGTTCGGAGCCTCCGCCTCGACCTTTTTTCCGTCCACTTCGATACTGTCGCTCGACGCGCTCCATTTCACCCGGAACCCGTTCCGGGAAACCGAGTCGACGGAAAGCCTGGGCATGGAAGGCTGGGTCGTATCCGTGGTAAGGACCGAGATCGTCTCCATGATAGTGTGATTCCGGTTTCCGGCGCTATCGATCGCGAAAAGGAAGAGCTTCAAGGTATCCTGGGGAGTGAGGTTGCCGATCACCAGGAATAGGCTGTCCTCGAGGGTAGGGGAGGTTCTTTTTGAGGCACGATTCGAATCGGGAAGGCGGAAAAAGATGAAGGCGGGAAGCGAGTCATTCTCCAGGGAATCCGTGACGGACTCGGTCAGATCCTTGCCGCCCACAATGAACGATTCCAGTTTCGGTCGGAACGCTTTTTTCCGTGAATCGGTTTTGCGCCCGTCCAACTCCACCTTCAGATAGTATCCGCGGATCATGCCTGTATCGAGGGAGGGATCGAAAAAGCTGATGCGGTCCGTGGGACGCTGCCATGAGACCTTGATCCGGGTGGCCATGGGTGTGTACAAGGGATGGAAGCCATCGGGCGGGGCTTTATCCCGGGTGATGAAAAAGGAGAACTGCGGTTTGCCGGGAGTGACGTCCCCGCCGTACACGGGCACCAAAGCGAAGTCGAGGTTTCCCGTGAGACCATCTTCCCGGGTGACCGAATCGATCACGAAGATTTTTCCGAAGCCTTTTTTGAGCGTATCCTGCTTGAAGCCGCTGCCCCCGAAGACGAAGACCACGCTGTCCTTAAGGGAATGATAGGGGATGATGATACTGGCCAGGTCGACCATTCCCTGCACGTTTTCCCATTTTTTTCCGGCAGGTGCCATGGGATCCGTCGTGTCAAGGTAGACGCGATAGCCCAGAAGCTTGGCAGTGTCTTCGGGCCGCGTCCAGGTCAGATGGTATTTTTTGGCCTGGAGACATTCCTCTTTGGAAGCGAAGGGATGGGTTTCATTGCAAAAGGGGTGAGCGCTAATTGCCGTGTCCGCCCGGAAAAAGCTTGGGCTCCGGAGATAATTGAAGTTTTTCCCTTTAGGGTCGTCGGAGCAGGCGAATAGAATCACGCAAAGACAGGACCAGAACAAAGCTTTTTTGAGGCACATCGCCGGACCAAGATAAAAAGAAAGCGTTTGGGAAAGTCGCATCCCGAAGCCAGATTGTCCTAAATAAACCTTCGAATTGCCAAGGAATTGGCCCTTGACTGGGTATCCTGACCATTCCTGGGGGGAGGGGGGTTAAAACGGTACGGGAAATGGAAAGGACCTCCCAATGGGGAGGTCCTTGTGAACCCCTTTTTAGGAGGTCTGATTCATACCGTTGGTATCAGGCGGCGACGGTTGCTACGGCCAGAGCCGGAAGCGCAGGATAGACGCTGACCTTCTGACGGGTTTTGCCCAGACGCTCGAATTTGACCACCCCTTCCACGAGGGAGTAGATGGTATAGTCGCGACCGAGGCCGACGTTCAGACCGGGATGCCAGCGGGTGCCCGTCTGACGAAGAATGATATTGCCGGGAATGACCTTTTCCCCGCCGAACTTCTTGATGCCGCGGTACTTCGGATTGGAATCGCGGCCGTTACGGGTGCTGCCTAGACCTTTTTTGTGTGCCATGTCTTACTTTCCTTCTTTGGCCGCAGCGGCCACTTTCTGCGCCCTGGTGAGAGGGACGTTTTGGACTTTTTGGGCGGCCAGGGCCTTGATGCGGGCGCGGGCGCGAAGCTTGGCCTTTTCGTCGACGGCGGACTTGTCGCTACCGAAGGCGATCTCGGTGACGAGCACTTCGGTGAAGAGCTGGCGGTGACCGATGGTCTTGCGATAGCGCTTACGAGCCTTACGCTTGAACGAGAGGACCTTGTCGCCCTTGCCTTGGTCGAGCACTTCCAGTTTCACGGCGACGCCGGAAACGAGGGGTGCGCCGACCTGGAGTGTTTCGCCGTTGACGAACAGGAGCACATTGGAAATGGTCACGACGTCGCCGACCTTGGCATCCATCTTCGGGACCTTGAGGGTTTCTCCCACGGTGATTTTATGCTGGAATCCACCGCATTCGATGACTGAGTACATTGTCGTCCTTTATCTCTGACTGCTAAATGACATGGGAATACCGAAGTTGCGGAATCCCGGAAAACAGGCGCATAAACGTATCAAAAATATCTTGGATTTTAAAGGGAAAGACTTGAATCCACGGGTTTTGTTCCCACTAGCCATGCCTGAGTCCCGAAATAACTCCTCCGGCCCTGGTATCCGAGTCAATGGGGCAGGCGGTCCCGGATCCCCTTTACCTTGGTCTGGTAGGACGCAATCGGTTGGAACTCGGAAAGGTAGGCATTGGCCGATTTCATCAATTTGATGCGATTGGCCGGGTTTTTTTGGGCCTCATAGGCATCGGCATCGGTTTTCCAGAGCATATACATGGCCTGTTCATGGAATAGGCTGGGATGCATGAACTCGGGTCGTGCGCCCTGAAGGTCCACCAGGTCCCGGCGAGCCTCGGGCGAGGCGGGGTTTCGCATCAGGACCAATTGGCAGCGTAACAAACGTAAGTCAGGAGAATCCGGATGCTTGACTAGAAAGGCGGAGATTTTTTCGAAGGCCGAGGGGTCTTCTGAGCGGACCAGGGTCTGGACCAGTACGTAGGATTCCTTGTTCCACTCCTCGGCGGTCAGGGATTCCCCGCCTACCTCTTTGATCAATCCCTTGGCCGCTGCCAAGCCGCTCTGGCCGGGCACCGGGGTTTGATGAGCACCGGGCCCCCCGGGCTTCTGAGCGGCTTGCGCGGCCCTGCCTTGGACATTGCGGGCCTTGCCTGAATTCACTCCAACCTCATCCAGCTTTTCCAAGGTTTCCCGGTGCAAAGCGGTATTCGCGATTCGTCCCAGGGCTGGTGAAGTTGGACCCGGTTCCGTGGAATGGCCTGGTCCCGGATTCCCGGGCGCATCCGGATATTCCCTTCCGGCCCGGGCAGGGGCTTGGTCGCCTGGTTCGATGCCCGATTGGGATTGACGGGGGCCAAACCACCATGCGGCTCCCATGACCAAGGCCAAGCCACCCGCCAAGACTGAGGCATACATGGCCGGTGTCCGCCGTTTGGAAAGGACTGGGAGCTTGCTGGCGTAATCCATCGGCGCTGGTAAGGTGGGCATGACCCCGCTGGAGGACGGGTCCGTTTCCGTACGGCCATCGATGGGAATCCACAAATCGGGATGGGCCAGTTTTTTGCCGAGGGCGATGAGTACATCGTTTACCGAACGTCCGCCGGAAAGGGTATTAAAAACATCTTCCATGTCCGGCCGCATGGACGCGGCATCCGGGTATTGATAGGGCTGTTCGCCCAGGGGTATAGAGAAATCATGGTAGACCAGGCATTTCCGCAGGATGCCGGAGGCGAAGGAATGGGCGGATGCGATTTCCAGTTGGCACTGGGAATAGACTTCGGGATCGAGGATTTTGACGATGATCTGGGGCGAGTTTTCGCCGTAGAAGGGCAGGCGCCCGGTCAGCAACTGGTAGTAGAGGACGCCAATGGCGTGGATGTCGTGCTGGGTCTCGCGGAAATCCTTCCAGAAGGATTGGTACTGGGCCTTTTGCTCGGCATTGTTCGCCTTCTGCAGGCGGGCCTTACCCATGTAGGGGATGGTGCCCACCAGGTTCTGATCCACGGTCACGTTTTCGGTAAGCGCGGTCTTGGCCGTGCCGAAATCGATCAGCACAAGTCGGCCCTTCTCGTTTCCCTTGACGCCCAGGATTAGATTTCCGGGGGAGATGTCCCGGTGGGCCACGCCGAAAATCTCCCGGTCAGGAAGATGGACGTTGGCGCGATGGGCGTATTCCATGGGATAAAGGGCGGAGAGGATGAGGGCCGATGCCGACACGGGATCGAGCAGGTCCTGCCAAGCGCAGCTCAGATCCGCCTGCCGCTGGCCCACGATATCCAATACGCTTCGCAGACTGTAGCCCTGGATATAGTCCAGGATCATATAACGATGGCCGTGCTTATCGCCTTGGCCGCGCAGGGTCACAATTTGCGGATGCTTGAGGCGGCTCAGGATTAGGCCTTCCTCCAGAAAGGTTTTCAGATGCCTGCGCCGGGAGGCTTCATCCATCCCCAAGTCTTGGGAAACCTTGATGACCCGGTGTTCCTGCAATTCCTCATCGAAAGCCAGAAAGGTGAGGCCATAGCCTCCGCGGCCGATCAATCGTTCCACGACGCATTTCTCGAAGCGAGTGCCGATTAATTGGTCTTGGGCGATCATGGGTCCTGGCCTGGCGAAAGTGGGGGGAATGCTCAGGGCTCGTAAACCCCGGCCAGGGTGGTATCGCGGTAGTCCGATTCCAGATAGCTGACCTTGTACCGATCGGCCAGGGTCTGGAGGTATTTCTTCAGGGTCTTGCCGGCCTTGGCAGCCTTTTCCTGGACCAAGGCGCGCTGCACCTGGAGCTGGTAGCTTTCGTACTTGCCGTCATTGCGTTCGGTGAGGATGGCGAGATGCCATCCCAGGGGGGTGCGGAAGACCGGGGACATCTGGCCCACCTTCAGGGAGGAAACCTGTTTCTTGAACTCGGGATTGAAATCCCCGGGAAGGAAGCGTTGTAGATCACCGCCGTCCTTCTTCTCCGGTCCGTCGGAATTGTCTCGCGCTTTGATGACAAAGCGGGTCAGCAGCAAATCGATCTGGGCGGAATCCTTGGCTAGGTCAGCGCGCATCTTTTCGAGTTCGGCTTTCCGTTTCGCCGTTTGGGTCGGGCCGGCATTCTTGTCGACCATGAAAAGGATCTGGCAAGCGCGCAGGGAATCATTGAGGGGAAATGCCTTTTTGTTGGCGAGGAAGAAGTCCTGCATTTCCTTAGGGGTGGGGCGGTCCACGGGAGTCATTTGGTTGTTCAGCAGTTTGTCGGCCTTGATTTGGCGCACCATCTTTTCCCGCAGTCCCTGCTCGGAATCGCCCGCTTGCTTCAAGGCTTCTTTAAAGGCTTGGTCATTCGGAAAATTGGCCCGGAAGGTCTTGGCAAGGGAGTCGATGGATTTGTCGTCGGCGACCACATTGAGGCGCTTGGCCTCCAGGTCGAGGAGTTCCTGACCGATGAGGTTGGTCGCGACCATGCGCTCCAGGTATTGCTTCTCCCTGGGATCCATGTTCGGGTCGGCGCGCTTGACCTTGACCATGAGGCCGACGAGGGTGTCGATCTGGCGCTTACGGATTTTATTCGGGCCGACCGTAATGACCACGGCAGCCGGGCTCTTGGCCCCGCTTTTCACGGCAGATTTCGCGGCCGGTGTCTTGGCTTTGCTTTTGGGGGCCTTGGCCGGAGCGTTTCCTTCCGCCGCAGCGGGGGCTGCCGGGGTTTCGACGGCCGGGAGGGGTGCGACGGGTGCGGCTTCGGCCGGAGCGGGAGTGACGGGTGCCGCGGCCGCAGGGGTTTCGGCGGCATTGGCCGCGGCGGATTCTGTCACCAAAACGGAAGAAACCGCAAAGGCGGTGAGGAGGGTCGGATTAGGGAAAGTAAGGGTCTTTTGGGGTTGGCCCGGGGGAAATGGGGGAATATTGTGTTTTTT
>JALYSE010000211.1 GCA_030854955.1 Fibrobacterota bacterium
GAAACCCGATCCGGCTGCGTTGCAGCATATCATGGCTGCGGAATCGGCGGATCCCGGAGAGACGGCCATGATCGGGGACGGCCTGCAGGATCTGCGGGTCTCACGCCGCGCAGGCACCAGGTTCCTTGGCTTTCTGGGGGGCATGGGATCACCCGAGGCCCTATTGGCCGAAAATCCGGAAGCCGTTTTCAAAGACATGCGATCCTTGCCTCGGGCAGTGGCTGAATTGGAAGCGCGGACGACCACCGCGGGAGGCCGCTCTTGAGCGAAACCGTTAAAACCGTGCCGGAAGCGAGCGGAAAATACTTCCTCGCAACCTTCGGCTGCCAGATGAACGTTTACGATTCCAATCTCATAGGCGGAATGCTGGAGAAAAGGGGAATGGCCGTCACCGGGGCTCCGGAAAACGCGGACGTATTGATCGTCAACACCTGCTCCATCCGAGGGGGCGCGGAAGATCGGGCCTATGCCCGCATCGCCGCTATGCGGCATTATAAACGGTTGAATCCGGACGTGCGCATCGCCGTCATCGGATGCATGGCCCAGAACCATGGGGACAAGATCCCGGTGGAGCTCGATCACGTCGATTATGTGGTGGGCCCGGACAATTACCGGGAACTGGAACAACTGCTGTTCCAGGGCAAGCCCAAGGCGGCCAAGGTGCTGACTGAACAGAACGCCTTCGAGAATTACGACGGCATCATGGCCAAGCTCGATTCGGCGGTGACATGCCATATCACCATCATGCGCGGCTGCAACAAACGCTGCACCTATTGCATTGTTCCCACGGTCAGGGGAGTGGAGCGCAGCCGAGAAGCCTCCTCCATACTGGAGGAGGTCGAGCGGGCCGTTTCCGAGGGCGTGAAGGAAGTATGCCTGCTGGGGCAGACCGTCAATTCCTATCGCACCGAAGGGGATGACTTCGCGTCCTTGCTGCGCAAGCTGAACCGCGTCGACGGGCTCAAGCGGATCCGTTTCACGTCCCCCCATCCCCGCCACTTCGACAGCAATACCATTCGCGCGATGGCGGAATCGGAAAAAATCTGCAACCATGTGCATTTGCCAGTGCAATCTGGGTCCAATGCGATGCTGAAGAAGATGCGGCGGCAATACACACGGGAACGCTTCCTGGAAATCGTGGCCGAGTTGCGCTCGAGCATCCCCAACCTAGGCATCACCACAGACGTCATCACCGGTTTTGTGGGCGAGACCGAATTAGACTACCGGGAAACCCTTTCCCTGGTGGAAGAGGTCGGGTTCGATAGCGCTTTCATGTTTTCCTATTCCCCCCGGGAGGGCACTCCAGCCTTCGGGGAAACGGAAACCCTGACCGCCGCCGAAAAGCAGGATCGCCTGGAACGCCTCATCCAATTGCAGATGGGCATCAGCGAAAAGCGGTTGGATGCCATGGCGGGTCGAGTCGAAGAGGTGCTTATTGAAGACTCCTCTTCCCGGGACAAGAATGAATGGATGGGCAAGACCGGTTGCTGCAAAAAGGTCATTTTTCCCCACACGCCCGGCCTGGAAAAAGGTTCTTTGGTTCCGGTGCACATCCTTTCCCGCAGCGGTCTGATATTGCGCGGGGAAGCCATGCGCGGCTGATCCGGAGGTTTGCCTTGAAATACCTGAAGCGCTTCATCCTACTAGCCATCCTCATCCTGCTGGGGATCTTCGCGTTCCGGAACCAGTCTTACCTAGGGAAACCGGTCGAACTTGTTTTCATCCACCAGACGATCACCATGGTGTTGGGTTTCTGGCTGGTGGCCGGCTTTCTATGCGGGGCGTTCATTTATATGATCATCGACTTGCCTAGGGACATCGTTCTCAAGCGGGACCTTCGCCGCAAGGCCCATGAGATTGCGCGCCTTCAATCCGAGGTGAACCGCCTCCAGGCCCAGTCGAACGCGCAGCCTCCGTCCCATCCCCCTTACGATCCGGATTTGGAGAAACGTCTAGGCCTGTGAAGACCCTTACCCCCCGCCTTTCCGCCGCAGCCATCGCCGCCTTCCTGATGGCTACTATTTTTTTCAGCACCGGCTCCGTTCACGCTTCCCTGGCGGAACATCCCGATCCCGTGAAACTACAGCCGGCCCCGCTGCCGAAGTCGGTGCCCAAACAGGCGCAAGTGCCGACAATGACGCCTTCGAATGGACCGGAACTTTCACTGCGGCCCGCTCCGGCCCAGCAGTCGCCCGCCCCGGTCACTCCAGCCAAACCGGCGCAGTCCAAACCGGAAAAGCCGGCCTTTGCGGCGCGGACCGTCTCCGTCCGCGACGAGATCATGTCCCTGGCCCGCAAAGGCTATTTGGATTCTGCCCACGCTCTGGCCCGCGCGGCTTTGGAAACCGATCCGACGAACCCCTTTCTGCTCTTGATGCTCGGCAAGCTCAGCCCGGGAGGAAAGGAATCCTCGGAGTATTTCAAGAAGGCGATCAATAGCTCGCCCGCTTCGCCCGAGGCGGAGGAAAGCCATTTCCGGCTGGGCCAATTCCATTACGCCGCAGGAAAATATCACTTGGCCATCCCGAATTTCCGGGATTACCTGAGGCTTTTCCCGGGTGGGAATTGGAAGGAGCCCGCCCATTATTGGATGGGAAACGCCTGCCTCGCCTTGGCCAAGTCCAGGCCCGACCGGACCAACTACCTCGATACCGGTGCCGTCTGGTTCCAGAATCTCCTGAATCAATCCACACCCGACGACTACTACTATCCGCTGGCATTGGAGGGGCTGGCCAAGGCGAAGGCGGCGAAAGGGGATCGCGAAGGCGCTTGGCAAGCCGCTCGCACCGCGCTGGACAAAGCTCCGGAGGAGGTCCGCGGTCCGCTCCTGCTTTTGGCCGCGCAACTGCGCCAGGGAGTGAACCGCAATGAGGAAAAGGGGATGATGGCGCGGCTGGTGGGCCAATACCCGCAATCTCCCGAAGCGCGCTACCTTCGGAAATTGAATTTGGGAGTCGATACCTCTCGCTGGAAATCGGGCTCCAGCCTGCCGCGTCCCGCCGTGCCGCCGGCCAAGGACAGCCTGGCGTTCGCCCTTCCGAAGGGGCCCGACACCGCCAAAGATGCGACAGTAACTCAGACGTTACCCACCGCGGTAAAGCCCGGCGAAATGGGCTTCACTTTGCAACTGGGGGCCTTTTCCCAGGCGTCCAACGCCGATGCCATGATGACCAACCTCGCCAAGCTGGGTTTCACGGCGGAACTTGTGGAATCGAATCGCGGGGGAAAGCGGATTTTCCAGGTGCGGCTCGGACGTTTCGCAACCCCGGATGAAGCCTCCGAGTACGCCCGCTTGAACCTGAAACCCCGGCGCTTCCTATCGCAACCGGTTCCCCTCAGTCCCTGAGATACGCGAGCGGTCGGACATCCGCTACCGCGCACTCGGTCCTCAAAACGCGCGGCTAATACGTAATCCGCTTCCTCGGAGTCGACGCCGCTTCGGGCTGCGTTTCCTTGTGCTCTTTCCCGGTGCCTGGTTGGACACTCTCCCCGATACCACCCTTGCCTCGCCGCGAACGGCGGCGCGAACGGCGGCGGGGCGCCCCATCCGCATCGGCAGCGCCTTCGCCCTCTGGCTTCCCGGCGGGCAGGCGGGCGGAAACGATTCTCTCAGGAGCGTTGCGCGGCTGTGGAAGTGTGCGAGGCTGTGGCCGATTCCGCTGTGACTCCGCATTGCGCGACGATTCTGCATTGTGCGACGATTCTGCATTGTGCGACGGCGCGGCGTTGCGCGCTTGGTCCTGGGACGGGGGGCGGTTCCTTGCGGGCGGCTCGGCATTGCGGCCTCGAGGCACATCCGGCCTGGACTGACGGCCCGAAGGACGGCGTCCCGCGGGCTGGGCGTCAGGATTCCGGTTGCGACCGGTTCTTTCTCCCCCCGCGATGGCGGGCGCGCGGTGACCGCCCCGGCGACGTCCCGCATTTCCCTTGGTTCCCTGCCCATCCGCACCAACCGTACCTTCACTATTTTCACCTCCCATCCCGGACGTCATAAGACCCGGAACTTTGTCCAACTCCTTGATGCCGAGTGCTTCATCTTTCTGCCCAGTGGCGGGGGGCACCTTTTCGGATTCGCTACCCCCCTCTACAGATTCGACCATCCCCGGTATTATCTTGGATTCCGGTCCCGGGAATGCCGATTCCGGAAAGTATCGCGCGTCCATCGGCATGGGCGTTTCCATTTTGCGTTCACGCTTCGATCCGCGACGCTGGGGAGCGCGGCCAGGGTCTTCGCTTTTTACGCGGGCATCGGCATCTCCGGGTCCTTCTTCGCTGACTCCCGTTTCCATCTGTGCGGCGCCCTTGGTATGATCCCTGGTTTCAGTAGGTGCGCGCCCTTCCGGACGACGACGTTCCCCCGCACCCCGCTCCGTAGGACCAGTCGTCACGCGGAGCTGGCCATCGTCGCCAGAAACCAATTGCGAGGTGATGACCGCGTCACCGGCATGGGAGGGCAGGGCGATCACCCGCAAGGCGCATCCGAAACGTTTCTCCATGGAAAGGACATGTTCGCGGAATTCGTTCAGGAGCTTGTTGGCGATGGGATAAGGCGCGCTGACGACGAGGCTCTGGCCAGCCCGCTTTCCATGCAGGCGCTCTTCCACCTTGCGGAGCGCGGTCATGGCGCCGGCCGTGGCAGAAGGGTGCCAGCCCCGGCCCTGGCAGGCCTCGCAGCCTTGCCGCGAAAAGTGGGGTCCTGCCTTGCGCAGGCGCTGGCGGCTGATCTGCATGATTCCCAACGGGCTGATATCGTAGATCTTGACCTTGGCCTTGTCGGCGGCCATCGCCTTGCGCATGATTTCTTCGATCTGGTGCCGGTGCTTTTCCTCTTCCATGTCGATGAAATCGACGATGATGATGCCGCCCAGATCCCGCAGACGCAACTGGCGGGCGATTTCCCCCGCGGCTTCCCTATTCACAGCGAAAACGGTCTCTTCCAGATCCGATCCGCGCTTATCGCGGCCTTTGGCGTTGTCCGTCTTCGCTTTGCCGTCCGATCGGCCCTTATACTCCTCACCGCGGCCGCCCGCCTTGGCGGAATTGACGTCGATGGCCACCAAGGCCTCCGCTTGGTCGATGACGATGTTCGCTCCCGAGGGCAGCCCGACCTTTCGGGAGTTCAGCCTTTCGATGTCCCCTTCCAGCCCCAACTTTTGGAACATGAGGGGACCGTCCTTGGAGAGCACCACCTTGGCGGCAGAGCTGGGCTCGTAGAGGTAGAAGAACTGTCGGCATTGGTCGAGCACTTCTTCCTGGTTCACCCAGATCCGCTCCACGTCCGGGGCATAGTATTCGCGAAGATAGCGCAGGGCAGGCGGCACATCCCTGAAAAGTAGGCCAGGCTCCTTGCCCATCGCGAATTTGTCGACGATCTCGCGGTAGGTTTCCGTGAGCCGATCCAAATCGGCTTGCAATTCCGCTCTGCCCTTGTTCATGGCGGCGGTGCGCAGGATGATGGATCCGCCTTCCGGAACCTGGAGCTCACCGAGAGCCTTTTTCAGCGCGGCGCGCTCTTCATCAGTGATTCGGCTGGAGATGCCGCCCTCGGTCTCACGCTCGGGGATGTAGACCAGGTATCTCCCGGATAGGGACAGTTTGGTCGTAAGGGCGGCACCCTTGTCTCCTACCTCGTCCTTGACCACCTGTACAAGTAGGGTATCCCCTACCTTGGGGGTTTTTCCGGATCCCGCGTCCCGCAAGGGCAGGAATCCGTCCCGTCCCCCGCCAAATCGGATGAACGCCGCCTGGATGGGGGCATCCACTTTTTTGACCAAGCCGCGATAAATATTCCCCTTCGAACGCCCTTGTTCCGGAGACTCCTCATAATAATCGACCAGGGATGCGCTCTCGGCGATTGCGGTTCGGACCAATCCGAAATAGGAATCAATCAGGATTTGCTTCGACATGAGGGATTGCCTTTCGGGCTGATATGAAGCCGATTTTGCCCTTTTAAGTTATATTTCTCTCGCCTTTAACCGGGCTGTATCCATCGCCGAGGTGGTGAAATTGGTAGACGCGCCGGACTCAAAATCCGGTAGGGGCAACTCTGTGGGGGTTCGATTCCCCCCCTCGGCACCACTTTCCTTATCCTATGTTTCAGATACTTACGTTCTGGTTGGTTTGGTTTCGCTTTGTTTCGCTTTGTTTCGAAAAGCCCATGCATTTTCCGGGGCAGAATCCAATAAATGGCCTTATTTTATCCCAGCACCTTAATACGGGAATCCTAGCATATGCCGTTGATAAAAAAAATCCTGGTCCTTTTCCTGCTACTCAATCTTACGGCCCTCAAAGCCATAGCCGACGAATGGGATGGCACCACGGCCGAAGACATGGGAATCAGCCAGGAAGAATTCCAGAAGGTGAAGGAAAGCGGCATGTCCAAGGCCCGGTTCCTGAAACTCCTCGAAGTGGGAATCTCACCCAACGAATATTTTTCGGAACCCTGGAAGAAGCTGGGCGTGTCGGAAGATCATTGGCTGAATGAAAAGAAGGCGGGCATGGCCGATGACGATATCGACCGCAGCTACCGGAAGCAGGACGCGAACAACTTGACGCCCTTCATCTCCTTCTTCCTACCCGGATATTATGCATACAAGACGAACAAGCTCTATTTCGGCTTGGGCCTTTCCACCGTCGCCGTGTCCGGAATCGCCTTGACCTTCCTCCATAAGAACTCCGACACCAAGAGCATCTATCCCGTCTACCCCATCATGGCCGTTTTAGCCATGATTGTAAGCGCAGGAGACGCTTATCTCGGCACCCGGTATGTGGACAACCAGGAAGCCGGTCGTTTTAGCTGGAATCTAGGCCTGAACGACCAGGGAGGGCCTGCAGCCCTGCTTTCCCTCGGTTTTTAGTAATTTAGAGGAAATGCTAAGGGAAGTCCTCAAATCCAAGATCCACCGCGCCACCATTACGGACGCGAATCTGAACTATAACGGGTCGATTACCATCGACCCGGTCCTCCTCAAATTGGCGGATATCCAGGAGTTCGAAAAAGTCCACATCGTAAATGTCAATAATGGCCAGCGGTTTGAGACCTACGCCATCTTCGGAAAGCCCGAATCCGGCGAAATCTGCGTAAATGGGGCAGCGGCTCGCTTGGTTCACGTCGGCGATGTCATCATCATCATGACCTTCGCTTTCATGGACGCCAAGGAATTAACCGCCCATCAACCCAAAATCGTCAAGGTCGACGGCAAAAACATCCCCGCGAATTGACCGCCAATTTATATTATAATGGAATCATTGCAGGCGAGAACTCCGATGCTGAAAGCCGCAAAATCCATGAAAAGACCGGGTTTTAACCTCCCCATTTTGGCGGTTTTGTCCTTGTGCGTCATGGGTGTTTATTCCAACGAGCCATCCACCGCAGCATTTGATACCCCGATTAAAACCTTACTGACCGAACCAGAAGAATTTGACCGCAGCACCCTTATGGCGCCAGATTACCAGCCTGCCAACAGCGTCTCCGGTTTTTCGTTTATGAATCCCAACCGGTTCTCCATGCAACAGAGTTACTCGGTCAACTTCGCCTCCGGCACATACGGTTCCAATTCCGCCGGCCTCTATCTCAATACCCTGAGCTACAAGCTCGCGGATCCGCTGACCTTGTCTGCGGACGTAGGATTCCACACGCCCCTCTACAGCACAGGCGCCTTTTCGCGCAGAGCCGGCCCGCAAAACGCGGGCTTCCAGGATCCGCGCCTCGGCTCATCCCTCATTCTTCCGCATGTGGGCCTGGAGTACAAACCCTCCAAGAACACCTCGTTCTCCCTTCATCTCTTCAACGGCCAGGATGCTTACAAAGCGTACGGATCCCCCTATGGCAGCTCGTCCATAAACCCTTGGTCACGTTAAGCGCATATTGAATCGCCTCCATCACAGCCCCTCCCTCCCTTTCCCAACCGCCAATATGCCTACCGAGGCTCTTTGCTGCTGCGATGCGGTTGGGGTTGGCAAATCGGCGCTAAAAGCACGGCACCATGCGGGCCTGGGCTTGTCCGCGATCCTCCTTGCCGGATTGCTGATGGGTTGCGAGCAGGAAGTGAAGACCGAGGTATTCGTCCCCAACACCGGACAAATCCAGATTCTGAACGGATGCGGCAAGCCCGGAGCGGCCGAATCATTCC
>JALYSE010000212.1 GCA_030854955.1 Fibrobacterota bacterium
TTTCCAATCTCCACCTGAGCCTGCACGATGGGGGCGATCGCGGGGAGCCGTCCTCGGTTTGTTCAATCCGACCTTTATCCCTATCAAGGTCGGATTCGCTTTCCTTTTTCAGCCCTCCCTATTGGTACTATAGTTGTGAAGGGGTACAACTTTCATGGCTTCCATCTCCTTGCTACGCAAATCCCAAACCCTTCCCATTTCCCTGGAAACGGCTTGGGCCTACTTTTCCGATCCTGCAAATCTCCCCGAGATCACCCCGCCGGACCTTGGGTTCAAGGTCCTCTCGGATCCGCCCGTAAGCATGTACCCGGGAATGATATTGCGCTACTCCGTGCGCCCCTTGCCGGGCTTGAGCATCGTCTGGGTTTCCGAGATTACCCATGTGCGGGCTCCGGAATTCTTCGTCGATGAACAACGGATAGGCCCTTACAGGCTCTGGCATCACGAACATCACTTCCGCAGAGATCCCGCCGGCGTGATCGTGGAGGACATCGTCCACTACGCGCTCCCGTTCGGTTGGCTGGGCAGCCTGTTGGCCGGGGCCATGGTGCGCCGCCGTCTGGATGCTATTTTCGCCTATCGCGCTCGCATCCTGATCCGGCGCTTCGGAAGCCTGTAAAGGAGTCGCGATGACCGCTTCCACCTTGGTCTGGTTCCGCCAGGACTTGCGGCTTTCCGACCATCCCGCCCTGCACGCGGCGCTCCGGCACGGCCCGGTCATTCCCCTCTATATCTACGACTCCGAGGCCGAGGGCGCATGGGCTCCCGGCGGAGCCTCCCGTTGGTGGCTGCATCATTCCCTGACCGCCTTGGATCTTGAGTTGCGGAAAAAGGGATCCCGGCTCATTCTGCGGCGCGGGAATTCCTCGACGGTTATTGCCGAAATGATCCGGGAAACCGGCGCCGAGGCCGTGCACTGGAACCGCCGCTACGAACCGGCCGCAGATGCGCGCGACCAAAAGCTGCTGGCGACCTTGCGGGAAACGGGGCTGCAAGCGCGGGTCTACAACGCCGCCCTCCTTTACGAGCCCGGGTCCATCCTTACCGGAACCGGCGGACCTTATCAGGTCTTCACGCCCTTCTGGCGCGCCTGCCGGGCAGCTCCCCAACCGCCGCCGCCCCTTCCCGCACCGCCCGTCATTCCCGTTCCTACGCAATGGCCGGCCGCCTTGGAGCTGGGTGGATTCGGCCTGCTCCCGGGCCTTGATTGGGCCGCGGGCCTACGGAATACCTGGCAGCCGGGTTCCCAAGGAGCGAGGGAACTCCTGGAGGGTCGCATCGAGCACACCCTTCCGGAATATGAAACCTCCCGGGACATTCCCAATCAGGAAGGCACCTCGCGCCTTTCCCCGCATCTTCATTTCGGCGAGATTGGGATCCGGGAGGTTTGGACCGCCCTCAAAGACCGATTGGCTTGCCTGGATGTGGAAGGCGGAAGGTCCAAGGAGCGGGACTCCCTCCTCGCCTATCAGAGACAGCTCATTTGGAGAGAGTTCGCCCATCACCTGCTGGTCCACTTTCCCCTTACTCCGTCCGAACCTCTGCGGCCCAGGTTCGCGGCCTTCCCTTGGGAAAAGGACGGCAATACCCTGGAAGCCTGGCAGCGGGGCCAAACGGGATATCCCTTTGTGGACGCCGGGATGCGCCAGTTATGGGCCACGGGTTGGATGCACAACCGGGTGCGGATGGCTGCGTCCTCCTTTCTGGTCAAGCATCTGCTCCAGCCCTGGCAGGCAGGGGCGAAATGGTTCTGGGACACCCTGGTGGACGCGGACCTGGCGCAGAACACCATGGGATGGCAATGGGTGGCCGGTTGCGGAGCCGACGCCGCGCCCTATTTCCGGATTTTCAACCCCGTAACCCAGGGGGAACGGTTCGATCCCCAAGGAGACTACGTGCGGCGCTGGGTGCCGGAACTGGCGGGCATGGACGCAAAGTGGATCCACCGCCCTTGGGAAGCGCCGGAGGCGATCCTGACCCGCGCGAAAGTATCCCTGGGCGGGACCTATCCTCGGCCCATCGTGGACCACCCCCAAGCCAGGGCCCGGGCCTTGGCCGCCTACCACTCCCTCCTCACGAACCGTTCCGCCTAGCCGGGGATTTGTCTAAATTTCCTTTTGGCGCGCTAACCCGCCTCGGGAGGATCCAGGATGACCTATATCATCAACCAAGTGTCGAAAGATGCGGTCAAGGATCTGAGCAATCTGGGCCCGGGCATGGATTTGTTCGCCGAGGATTCCGGCATCCACGGTCTGGGCGTCTACACACGCCGGGACATCGCCCAGGGCGCGCTCGTGATCGAATGTCGGGGCATCGAGCGCCACAAGGACGAAGTCTACGAGGGCTTGCGCGCCCTGCAGATCGGTCCGGAAACCTATCTCGCCGAGGATTTCTCCAATCCCCGCCTGGATGATTTCATCAATCACAGCTGCGATCCCAACGTCGGCTTTGCCGAAGGCAACCTGATGATGTACGCCCTGCGCGAAATCCGCCCCGGCGAGGAACTGTTCTGGGACTACCGGACCAGCATCAATGAGGCGGGCTGGGAAGTGTCCTGCACATGCGGCGCTCCGCTCTGCCGCGGAAAAATCCAGAGCTATTGCGATCTTCCCGTGGATGAGAAAGCGCGCCTGCGCGGCATCGCCCTGGAGTACCTGCGCTGAAAGGAAGCCGCTCTTCCTGAGGATGTTCGTCAATTCCACCCCTGCTTAGGGTTTTTTCAGCATGAGGGCCGTAAGGGGCCGTGAGGGGCCGTCAAGCCCCGGATTTATCCTCTCCAAACCACTTGTCTCCGCCCGCCGCCAGTCCCTAAAATCTCGAAAAAGCGGTCCCAGTTTTCATGGGACCGGATGGGCGGCCGGACTTCATGAAAGCAATCGCTTTCCTCATCTCTTTCTTCATTGCCTTGTGCTTGGGCGCGCACCCGGCATGGGCCGCGAACGGAAAACCCGGACGTAAACCTCCCCAACCGAAGCCTGCGGTGATCGACCTGGACTTCACGGAAGCGGATGAAGAAACCGCCGGTTCCGTGCAGACCGGATCTGAACGCGCCGACTCGCATCGCTGGATTGCTTGGACCGTAGGAGGCGCGCTCGTCGCGGCCGGCGGCATCGGCTGGTACCTCCATCAGGAACAGAATGAAGAGCCCTCGGTCTCGCGCAACGACCAGATTTTCACCGATGAACGCCCCTAAGCCCTCCCGTGCCGCGGGTCCGGCGCCCCTACTCTTCTGCTGCCTTCTGGTATCCTGCTTGTTCCAGCTTTCCGGTTGCCATCCGGATCAAACTTCGGTCCGCGAAGAGAATTACGTAACGGTGAAACTGCATGATTCCCTGAGCCGATACAACAGCGTGTTGATCCAGATTCTGGCGGCGGGAGACACCAACCAGGTGGTGGGCCACATCTGGAACGGGCCGCTCGCGGCTCCGGGGGCCTTGCCCGCCTATCGCATGGACGATGGCGAATCGCGGGATCTCTCCGTAAGGGTCCGAGGATACGACGCGACCGACCGGCTCGTCTTCGATATGATGATTTCCAAGGTGGGCGGGATGCAGGTGGTGACGAACGTGGCCCTGCCCAAGCTTTCGCCCTCGCTCTCCTCCCTTAAGATCTCACCCGGCGTTCTGACCCCCGCCTTCAGTCCGGCCATCAAGGAGTACTCCCTGCACCTGGATTACGGACAAACCTCAGTCAGACTGATCCTGGTCCCGGAATTCGAGGACGCGTCGCTTCTGATCGGGTTCATCAAGGCCAAATCGGGAAGGCAATCGGATACCCTCCCCATGCGCGTGGGGCCAAACCGGATTACGATCAGCGTTACGACCGCCGACACTTCGACCCAATATATCGTCACGGCCACCCGCGCCGCCGCGCCGGCCGACACCGTCGTCAATCCGGGTCCCGTTCCGAATCCCGACCCCAATCCCTTTGTCCTCAACTGGAAGCACTGGGCCCTGGTGAAACTCAATCCCAGAGAGGTGGGCCTGGCCATGGGCGTCAAGATTCCGGATTTCCCATTGCTCCTGCGCCTGAACAAGAATAATTTCACCTTCGCCCAGGCCTTGAGCGATGGACGGGACATCCGCTTCGTCACATCCAGCGGCAAGCTTCTCCCCCACGAGATCATGAAATGGGATGCGGTGAACCAGGAAGGCCGCATTTGGCTGAGGCTGGATACCTTGCGTGCGGATGACGACGGAGATCCCATCCTGATGTATTGGGGCAACCCCAATGCGGTCTCTGCATCGGAGCCGGAGAAGGTCTTTCCTCCCGAATCCGGCTGGTCCGGCGTCTGGCACCTCGAGGAGACCGGCAAAGGCGTCGCCGGCGAATACAGGGATGCCTCCGGCCAGGCCCACGCCACTTCATGCCGTATCAACGGGAGCGACCCGTCACGAAAGGACGGAACCGTCGGGTACGCGCAGGACTTCAAGGTGGCGAACCAGCAAACCGCCATCTCCATTCCGGACCCATTCGATCCCGGGGCCGCGGAATGGAGCATGCATATGTGGGTGAAACAATCGGGCGGCAATGACGCCACTCTCTTCAGCAAAGCCGACGGCACCACCGCCAACCAGCAGAGGTTCCGGATCAACTCCCTGGCGGGCGGAAGGCTGGCCCTGCAACGGAATGGCGCGGACTACCTCACTAATATCTGGTTTCCCGATGACTACTGGATGCTCGTCGGAATCATATACGACGGAAGCAATGCCCGCGTCTTCATCGACGGGTTCGAGCGGGAGACCATGCCATGGACCCAGGGGGCCCATCATTCGGCCAAGGCATTCCTAGGGGCGGAGGACGAGCAGGGAACGCGCGGATTCTCGGGAACGCTCGACGAAATCTGGTTCTCTTCCAGGGCGAAATCCCCGGAATACATGCGGATGATATTCGAGACCCAGAAGGTCTACTCGACCTTCGTAACCCTCCTCCCGCTCTGAGACGCGGACGTCCGGGAATCAGCCGTTGCGGAGCTTATAGGAGTCGTATCCGAACTCCCTCACCACCCGTAGGGTTCCCGACTCGGTCCAGATGCAAAGCGAAGGCAAAGGGATGCCGTTGAAGGCTGTATTCTTCACGATGGTATAGTGGATCATGTCCTCGAAGACGAGCTTGTCCCCGATTTGCAGTGGCTTCTCGAAACTGTAGTCGCCGATCACGTCCCCGGCCAGGCAGGTGAGGCCGCCCAGGCGGTAGGTATGCTTGAGCTTGCCGGGCTCGTCCGCGCCGCGGATTTCCGGACGGTATGGCATTTCCAGAGTGTCGGGCATATGCGCCGTCGCCGAGGTGTCGAGAATGGCGATGTCCATGCCGTTGCGGACGATATCGACCACGGAGGACACCAGGGGGCCCGTGCGCCAGCCGACGGCCTCGCCGGGCTCGACGTAGACATCTACCCCATGTTTTTCACGGAAGGTGCGGATGACCCGGATCAACCGCTCCACATCGTACCCCTCCTTGGTGATGTGATGGCCGCCGCCGAAGTTGACCCATTTCAGTCCCGGGATGTATTTGCCGAATCGCTCTTCGAAGGATGCGACCACGCGCTCAAGCGTGTCCGAATTGTTGCCGCAATGGGCGTGGAAATGGAGGCCCTCGATGCCGTCCAGTTCATCGGGCCGGAACTCTTCCTGGGTCACGCCCAGGCGGGAGTGGGTATAACAGGGATCGTACAAGGGCGTCTTGACCTCGGAATGCCCGGGGTTGACTCGGATGCCGCAGGAGACCTTTCGATCCGCGCCCATGACCTGGGGCTTGAAGCGCCGCCATTGGCTGAAGCTGTTGAAAACGAGATGGTCGGCGATAGCCAGCACGTGGGGGAATTCCTTGTCCGTAAATGCGACGGAGTAGACGTGCACTTCCTTGCGCATCTCTTCCTTGGCCAGGCGTGCCTCATGCAGGGAGCTGGCGGTCGCGCCGTGCAGCACTTCCCGTACCCAGGGGAAGCTGGTCCAGAAGGCGAAGCCTTTGAGAGCCAGGATGATCTTGCCGCCGGATTCCTTCTGCACCCGGTCCAAAATCTTCAGGTTGCGCTTGAGAAGCGCTTCTTCGAGCACGTAGGCCGGGGTCGCGACCTTGGAGATGTCAATGGGCAGGTAGCTCATGTGTCGTAATAGACGTTTTCGATCCAGGGCAGTCCGCGCACCAGCAATTCATCCATGAACGGATCGGGATTCAGCTCTTCTACGTTGAACACGCCCGGCTCCTTCCACTTACCCTGCAGCATCATCATGGCGCCGATGAAGGCGGGCACGCCGGTGGTGTAGGAGATGGCCTGATTGTCGGTTTCCTTGAAGGCTTCCTCGTGATCGCAGATGTTGTAGACATATAGCCGCTTGGGCCGGCCGTTCTTGACTCCTTCGATGAGGCACCCGATATTGGTCTTGCCCTTGGTGCGAGGGCCCAGGCTGGCGGGATCCGGGAGCAGGGCCTTGAGGAACTGTAAGGGAACGATCTTCTGGCCCTGGAACTCGATGGGCTCGATACCCGTCATGCCCACGTTCTGAAGCACGCGCAGATGGGTCAAGTAGTTTTCCGAGAAGCTCATGAAGAAGCGGATGCGCTTCAGGCCCTTCAGGTTCTTGGAGAGGGATTCCAGCTCTTCATGGTACATCAGGTAGATTTCCATGGGCCCCAACTCCGGAGCGTCGAACGACTTGTGGATGGCCATGGGTTCGGTTTCGATCCACTGGCCGTTCTCCCAGTATTTTCCCTTGGCCGAAACCTCGCGGATGTTGATTTCCGGATTGAAGTTGGTGGCGAAGGGATGGCCGTGGTTGCCCGCGTTGCAGTCGATGATATCCACGGTGTGGATCTCGTCGAAATGGTTCTTCTGGGCATGGGCACAGAAGATGTTGGTGACGCCGGGATCGAATCCGCAGCCGAGCAGGGCCATGATACCGCGCTCCTTGAACCTGTTCTGGTACGCCCATTGCCATTTGTACTCGAACTTGGCCTCGTCCGGGGGTTCGTAGTTGGCGGTATCCAGGTAGTCCACGCCGGTTTCGAGGCAGGCGTCCATGATGGTCAGATCCTGATAGGGCAGAGCCGTATTGATGACGAGCTTGGGCTGCACGCGCTTGATGAGCGCGACCACTTCCTGGGTCTTGTCCGCGTCCACCTGGGCCGTTTCGATCTTGTAGGAGGGACGGCGCTTAAGGATCTGATCCCTGATCCTCTCGCACTTGGACTGGGTACGGCTGGCCAGCACCAGGCTGGAAAAGACTTCCGGCACCTGGCTGCACTTATGGGCGACCACGCCCCCTACCCCACCCGCGCCAATCAAAAGGACCTTGCTCATTCCGTCTCCTCTGCAAAAAGCCTGAAAACCGGGTTGAATTTAGAATTATTCCGGGGTCTTGATAACCGCCCAGGGCCCGCCGATGCCGTTGTAACAGGCCTGAACACCCGCTCAGTATCCTGGGCCCAGCAGAGTTGCTTCTAGGTTAGTACGTTCCAGGTTTATATTTTCAGGTAAAAATGGAGAACATAATGGAAGCATGCGATATTCTGGCCGCCAAGGATTGCATCCCCTGCAAAGGCGGCGTTCCTCCCCTCAAGGGGGTCGAATTGCAGAAGCTATCCGCCCAATTGGGCCATGACTGGAAAGTAGTGGACGAGCATCACCTGGAAAAAAGGTACACCTTCAAGGATTTCAAGCAGGCGTTGGACTTCACCAACAAGGTCGGTGCCGTGGCGGAAGCCCAGGGACATCACCCGGACATCGCCCTGGCCTGGGGGAAGGTCGGCATCACCCTATGGACCCACAAAATCGAAGGCCTAACGGAGAGCGACTTCGTAATGGCGGCCAAGATCGAATCCATCCCGGTCCCGAAATAAATAGCATCATCCGCCCACCCCTCCGTAGTTGGCCAAGGGGGGCCGGAAGCGGTTGCTTGCGGCCATGAACCTGGCGCTCCAAGTCCGGACCCATGTCGACGCGGACCCTTTTTGCCTTTGGCGCAAGGAGAAGGTAAACTCGTGCTAGGTGACCAGACGCCGAATTTCCATGGAGGGCGGATCGGATAGGAATACAAACCGGATTTCGGATCCGCCAGGGACCAATCGTTGGAGGAGAGGAAGAACCCCGGTCTTGTAGTGGGCGATGATATCCTCAGAGA
>JALYSE010000384.1:0-1563 GCA_030854955.1 Fibrobacterota bacterium
TTTTCCGGATTCCAGCCGGAGAGGAGGGTATCCGATTCATGAAGCAGGGCGTAGCGCATTCGAGTGAGGGTCACCTCATGGGCATTGGGATTGGTCACGGCCACATCCACCTGCCAATGGGTCTGGTTCGCATCCATGGACAGAAAGGAAAAATTCTGGAATCGGTATTTGCAGGATTTCACGCCCCGGCCAGGATGAGTGCATCCGGCCAGCATCAAAACCACTAGGGTCCAGGAGATCCGGTTGACTTTGACTCTCATGGCGAATAACATACTCAAATAAACTCAATACGCATGGAAAAGCAGAAGGAACCGCGGTAATCATTGGCTTCCAGGGAATTCTACCTCAATTCTGATTTCGACCTCAGCCTGGGCGGGCGCCCTTCTCTGTTGGAATCCCCTGATCCCACCTTCGTCCATGAGATGGCCTGGCACTTCCTGTTCGCGGCCGGGGACGGGGACAGCCTTATCGTCCATCGGGAGTTGCCCGACGGATTCCTGGCCTACTTGGAGGACAAAGGCCTGAAGCCGCCCCGACCCATTCTCCATCCGCGATACACTCCCGGATCCGTGTTCACTCCCTTCGGATGGAACTCCCACGCGCAATCTCTGGCGTCCCGATACCCGGGTCAACCGGCCCATCCGGATCTCGGAGCGGTCAAGATCGCCAATTCCAGGGCTTTCAGTCTGGCCCTTGAAAGGGATTGGGCCGAAACCGGGTCACCGGGCGGATACGGTAACCTCTTCGATTCCCTCGCGGATCTGGAAGGGTTCCTTCACGAGCGAACCGAACCCTTGGGTTGGGTCGTAAAAGGCGACCACGGCCATGCCGGCACCGCCAACCGCCGAGTCCCGTCCAGAGCATTGTCCGGCGAGGACCGCAGAAACCTGGCCTTGCTTTTCGAACAGCATGGCCGCGTGGTCGCGGAGCCCTGGGACGACCGCCTCATGGACATGGCCATCAACTTCACCGTGGAAAAGGGCGGCGGCATAGCACATTTCCGCGGTCATCAATTGCTGAACTCCCGGGACGGGGCCTTCCTGGGCGTGAAAATCCACCCGTCGAAACAACCACCTGAACCTTGGCGGAGCACCCTGGAGGCCTCGGGCGAACGCCTGGCTACAGCCTTGGATGCTCTTGGTTATTCGGGTCCCGTAAGCGTGGACGCCTACATCCTGAATTCGGACCAAGGTCCCCGGCTGCGTCCTTTGGTGGACATCAATGCCCGTCTTTCCATGGCCAAACCGGCCCATGGCCTGGCGGACCGATTGCCGGGAAAGTTCCTGCTATGGATATGGGCCAAGCCGCGCAAATTGGACCTACCCGATTCCTACCTGGGATTGGATGAGCGACTGGGACCGCACGCATTCCGGAGGGAAACCGGAACCGGCATCATGGCGGTTTCCCCATTATCCATCGTCAAACATGGCCCTGGATCCGGCACTATTCCTGGCCGCGTCGGGAAACCGGGAAATCCGGCCAGGCCCAAACGGATAGGATTCCTGTTCAGCGCCGATGACGAAGATGGCTTGGCGCGGCTCCAGACCGGGTTCACGCAAGCCT
>JALYSE010000384.1:1573-2446 GCA_030854955.1 Fibrobacterota bacterium
GACCTGATGCATCTGCTCGTCATCGCCGGACCCACGGCAACGGGGAAGACCGCCCTTGCTGCGGAGCTTGCCCACCGGTTGGGCACGGAGTTGATCTCGGCCGATTCCCGTCAGGTCTATCGCGGCCTGGATCTCGGAACGGGCAAGGACCTGGACGAATACCGGAAATTCAACCCGCCGGTCCGATACCATTTGATCGACATCGCCGAACCGGAAAAGAGCTACTCCCTGTACCAATACCAAAGGGATTGCTACGGGGTCATGGAGGCGAAATCCAGGGAGGCAGGACCGGTTTCCCGGGTCATGGTGATGGCCGGCGGTTCGGGGATGTACATGGAAGCGGTCCTCAGGCGCTACCGTATCGCGAATGTACCTGAAAACCCAGACTTGAGGCGGGATCTCATGGGCCGTGCCCGGGAAGACCTGGAGGCGGAATTGCGGAGCAAGGACGCCGTTCTGGCCGACCGCACGGACATGAGCAGCGGCAAGCGCATCGTCAGAGCGCTCGAGGTCTGGGACGCGGGTCGGTCGGGTACCGTGGAACACAGTGGCCCCCCGGCCCGGGACTTTACCTTCACGGTTTTCGGAACGCGCATGGAACGCTCCAGGTTACGCGCTCGGATCGATGCCCGCGTGGAGGCTAGGTTGCGGGCAGGCATGATTGAAGAAGTGGAAGATTTGCTGAAACGGGGCGTTTCCGAAGAACGGATGGGGGTATTGGGCATGGAATACCGCGAGATTTCCGAGTACCTTGCGGGTGGCAAAACCCGGGAGGAAATGACCCGGGATCTCTGCCATGAAATCCACCTGCTCGCCAAGCGCCAAGAAACCTGGTTCCGCGGCATGGAGCGGCGAGGGGTCCCCATCACCTGG
>JALYSE010000213.1 GCA_030854955.1 Fibrobacterota bacterium
TATCAGCACCACCCAGATCTACACTCATCTAGACCAGGAATATCTCAAGGAAGTACATCGCAGCTTCCACCCGCGTAACCGCACCTGACAGCCGCAGCCCGGCAAAGACGGCTAGGACATGCTCCCCGCCAAAGGTCGACTGTGAAGGCGCCCGGGGTCCATGACGGTCCGCGCCCCCTAAGGGACCTACTCGGCGGGGCTTAGCCAGTTGTAGGCGGGTGGAGTCTATATTTCTTGGAATGAACAACGTACTCATCCTCTTCGCCCATCCGGCCCTGGAGAAATCCAGAGTCAACCTGGAACTCATGCACGCGGTCCGGAACCTGCCCGGTGTCACCTTCCACGACCTCTATGAGGCCTATCCCCACTTCCACATCGACGTGAAGCGCGAACAGCGCCTGGTGGAAGCGAACGATATCGTCATTATGCAACATCCTTTCTATTGGTACAGTTCCCCCGCCATCCTCAAAGAGTGGCAGGATCTGGTCCTGGAATACGGATACGCCTACGGCAAAGGGGGCGAGGCCTTCAAAGGCAAGAAGATGATGAACGCCATCACTACCGGCGGACCCAAGGAGGCCTACAGCCCCACGGGCCATAACCGCTTCACCATCCGCCAATTCCTGGCTCCCTTCGATCAGACCGCCAACCTGTGCAACATGATCTACCTGGCCCCCTTCGTCATTCACCGCAGCCTGTTCATCACCACCGAGCAGCAATGCCTGCCCTTCGCCGCGGAATACAAGCAATTGGTAGAGTCCCTGCGCGACGGGACCCTGGATCTGCGGGCCGCGCAAGAGGCGGAACGCATCAACGATATCCTTCCCGCCAAGATAACCGGCGACGCGGTGTCCCGATGAGCCATTCGCCGCTATTGCAGACCTTCATCTATCTGGGCGCCGCAGTGGTCGCGGTTCCCATCTCCAAGCGAGCTGGTTTCGGATCCGTGCTCGGTTACCTGGTGGCGGGCGTGATCATCGGCCCGCACCTTTTGGGTTGGGGTGGACATGGTGAGGACGTCAAGCATTTCGCCGAGTTCGGCGTGGTCATGATGCTCTTTCTGATCGGCCTGGAACTCCAGCCCAGGCTGCTCTGGAAGCTGCGCATCCCTATCCTGGGCCTGGGCTCCCTGCAGGTGGCCGTCACCGCCGCCGCAGTTGTATTGGGAGCCGCCGCCCTGGGCGTTCCCTGGAAAGGCGCGATCGCCATTGGCCTCACCTTGGCTATGTCCTCCACCGCCATCGTCCTTCAAAGCCTCGCGGAAAAGGGCCTGGACAAGACCGCGGGCGGCAAGAGCGGATTCTCCGTGCTCCTGTTCCAGGATATCGCCGTCATCCCCATCCTGGCCATAATGCCTTTGCTGGCGTCGTCGCAATTCTCAATCGATCCCGCCGAGGGCGGCGTGGCCTCCCTGTCCCCCGGCCTGCAGGCCCTGTCCGTGCTGGCCGCCGTGGTGGCCGTGATCGCGGCCGGACGCTTTCTGGCCAGACCGGTGTTCCGGTACATCGCGGGTTCGCGGCTGCGCGAGGTCTTCACCGCCTTCGCTTTATTGCTGGTAGTGGGAATCACCCTGCTGATGGAACAGGTGGGCATGAGCCCGGCTTTGGGGGCCTTTCTGGCGGGCGTGATGCTGGCCGACAGCGAATACCGCCACGAACTGGAGGGTGATATCGAACCCTTCAAAGGCCTTTTGCTCGGGTTGTTCTTCATTTCCGTGGGCGCGGGAGTGGACATCCCTTACATCTCCAGTCACGTGGCGTTGGTGATCGGCGTGGCGGCGGCGGTGATGGCCGTCAAGGCGACCGTGCTTTACGGCCTGGCTTCGGTCTTCAAGCTGGAACGATCCCAAGGGGTCCTTCTGGCCCTGTCCCTGTGCCAGGTGGGCGAATTCGCCTTCGTGCTTTTGGGATTGACTCGTCAGACGGGCGTGCTAGGAGAGGATACCGTGCGCCTGCTGGTAGCGGCGGTGGCCTTGTCCATGGTGGCCACCCCTCCCCTATTGATTCTTTTGGAGAAGGTGATCTTGCCTCGCCTGACTAAAGGCATCAAGACGGAACGCGAAATGGACAAGATCCAATCCGAAGACGCGCCCGTGATCATCGCCGGGTTCGGCCGCATGGGAAACATGATCGGCCGCCTACTGGAAGTGAACGGGGTCAGGACCACCGTGCTTGACCATAACCCGGACGTGGTGGACGTGGTCCGCAAGCTGGGATTGCGAGCCTACTATGGAGACGCCTCCCGCCTGGATCTGCTCCACGCCGCAGGCGCGGCCAAAGCCAAGGTGTTCATCCTCGCCATCGATGATGCGGTGAAATCCGTGGCCATCGCGGAAACCGTCCGCAAGCATTTCCCCCACTTGGAAATCCTCTGCCGGGCCCGTGAACGCGATGATGGATACACCCTGGTGAATTCCGGGTTCAAATACGTGTACCGCGAGACCATGGGTACTTCGTTCGATATGGCGTTCCAGGCGTTGCGGTTGACGGGATTCCGGGGTTACCATGCGCATCGGGCCGTGCAGGCGTTCCGCGAGTACAATGAGGACGCCTTCCGGGACATGGCCAAGCATTGGGGCGACCGGAAGACCTTCCTCGAAAAGCTGAAGGGCAAGATCCAGGAAGCGGAAAGTCTTCTCAAGGAGGGCGGCAAGACTATTTCGGAGGTGGACGCGGCCTGGGACAATGCCGCCTTGCGGGAAGGCATGCGCGGGATCATGGGAGAGCCGAATCCCGGGAAGAAGGGGTGATTCCACCCCAATTCATCCAAGTAACGGATTAAATGCGGCGCGGGCGCTAGAGAATTTTCGCCACCAGGCACCAACGCACTCCCCGTCCGTCGGTGGAGGTGACGCGGAAACGCAGGCCGTGGAATTCGATCGTGTCCCCCAGATGGGGAGGCCTTCCCAGCAAGGCGAGGACAAGTCCACTGACGGTATCCACCTCTTCATGCTCGAGGGACAGATTCAAGCGCTGACCCAGCTCTTCCAACCGGACGGTTCCAGCCGCCAGCATGCGCCCTTCCTCGTCCTCAATGATCTCGCCCACCTGCAGGCCGCCTTCGGGAATCTTGCCCACCACCTCCTTGAACAGATCGCTTAGGGTGATGATGCCTTCCGTGCCGCCGAACTCGTCCAGGATCACGCATAGCTGGGTCTTGTCCCTGCGCATGGCGTCCAGTACCTGGTTCAGGGATGCCGATTCCGGCACGAAGGGCACGGAGCGGATATCCGCTTCGACGACCGGCTTTCCATCCTGGATGCGTCCGAAAATGTCCCGGATGTGCATCATGCCCACGATCTTGTCGATGGACTCCCGATAGACGGGATACCGGGTATGGGGCCTCTCACGGAAAAGCCTGGCCAAATCCTTGGACGTCGCGCCCAGGGGGATGCCGGCCAACTTCACGCGCGGCACCAGGACTTCGCGCGCGAGCAATTCATCGAAGTCGAACACTTCCTGGAGCAACCTACCGGCTTCGGGCGTGAGCTGGCCGCCTTCTTCGCTTTCCTGGACAATGTATTGCAATTCCTCGGCGCTATGGTAGCCGTGGACATCGCCCTTTCTGCGATCCACGCCCATCATCCTCAAAATGATGTTTCCGATGGCGTTCAGGAAAATCACCAGCGGCAGGACCAGGCGCCGGATGCCCTGCATCAAAGGGGTGATGCGCGATGCCACCTTCCAGGGCTGCTCCAAGGCGAGGGATTTGGGGATCATCTCGCCGATGACGATATGGAAGTAGGTCAGCAGGCCGATGGAGATGGCGATGCTGATGCCGTGGGCGGCGGCCATGCCCCCTCCGATTCCGTCCAGTATCGACTCGATCCAATGGGACAGGATATGCTCGCCGTAGCCGCCCAATCCCAGGCTGGCCAGGGTGATGCCCAATTGCGCGGTGGCGATGTATTGGTCCTGCTTGCGCGTATCGGCAAGGATATCACGGATAAGGATGGCCACGCGATTACCGTCCCGGGCCTTGGCCTCCACGGTGGCGCGCGGCACGCCCAGCAAGGCGAACTCCGCGGCGACGAAGAATCCGTTGATCAGCAGAAGCCCGAGAATGATGAATACCGGCGTGTAGCTATGCATCCGGCACCTCCGTTTTGACGGCCGGCCGCACCAGCACCGAGGCCACGCGGCGTCCGTCCAGTTTCTCCACTTCAATTTCGACTCCGCCGGCGTTCGCCTTTTCGCCTGGCACGGGCAACCGACCTATCAGTTCCATGACCATGCCGCCCACGGTGGCGGCCTCGCCCTCCCAGGCGCCTCCCAGATAGGCCTGCGCGTCTTCCACCCGCATATGTCCGGAAAGGCGTACGCGCCCGTCCGCCAGGGTATCCGCCCGGGCCTCCAGGCGCTTGAATTCGTCCGGCATGTCCCCCAGCATCTCCGCCATCAAATCGTCCAGGGTGACCAAACCCAGCACCGAACCGAACTCGTCCACCACTATGGCCAGATGTGCGTTGTGCTCGCGGAAGAACCCGTAGAGCCTGTCTGCCGTCATCTGCTCCGGGACGAAAAGCGCCGGACGCATTATTTCCACGACCGAAGGCGCGCGGTCGTTTTCCAGGTAGAACTGGAGAACGTCCTTGGCGAACAGGATGCCTTCGATCTGCTCGCCGTCATCGGCGTAGACCGGCATCCGGGTATAGGAGGTCTTGGCCACCAGTTCGAGGAGTTTCGCCGGAGGGACGTTGAGGTCTGCAGCTTTCAGCATTAGACGCGGCGTCATCAGATGGCTTACCGGCCGAGTTCCCAGCTTGAGTGCGCCGAGCAGGCGATCTTCCTCTTCGGAATTCAGCTCCCCGCCCTTTTCGCTTTCGGACAGGAGCATTTCGATTTCATGAGGCGAGTGCACGTGGCCATGGCCCGCCGGTTTGCTGCCCAGGATTCTCAAGATGAATCTGCCGCTTCCGTTGAGAAAGTCGATGAACCAGGAATACGCCAACAGCGACCAGCGCATGGGCCGGATGGTGATCATGCCCATGCGCAGGGGATTGTGGAGCGCCAAAGACTTGGGAACGAGTTCACTCACCACCATCTGGGTGAGGGTCAGAAGCACGAGAATGGTAATGGAGGCGATGGTTAGAGAAGTCGACGCTTGCAGACCCAATCGGGTCTCGATAAAGGCGGAAAATTTCCAGGCGAAAGCCGCCTGTCCGAAGGCGCCCAAGACCAGGCTCGACCAGGTGATGCCGACCTGGCATGCGGCGATATACCGGTCCAGCCGCGTGCGATCTTCCAGGTAATAAAGCAGACTCTGGGCGGTCCGGTTTCCGCGTTCGGCCAGGGGTTTGACCCGGCTCTTGGGAAGGCTGACTGCGGCGAACTCGGCGGCAACATACAAGGCGTTGGCGGCGAGGAGAAAAAGGACGATGAACCAGGAAATCATTGTTTGAAATCTAAGTAGAACAAATTATCAGCGGGATAGGGGGAAATCGGTGTGAAATACCGGATTTCGCCTTATTTTCCCGTGAAAAAGGCAGATTCGGAGCCCGTTGCGCGCAAATCCTATATTTCCATTCTAATCCACTCTCAAAGACTCTTTTCAAAGGGAACGGCATGAACAAGTCGAAACTATTGACCAACCTGGCCGCTGCGGGCATCGCATCCGGAATGCTGGCATTGACCCAATGCAACAAAGCGGAGAAATCCGGAAACGCGGGAGGCACCCCCGTCATCAAAGCCCCCGCCGACGATAGCGCGATGAGCGAAGCCTCGGCCGCCACGGCGGACTCGTCAAAGACGGCCAAGCATGATTGCCGGGGCAAGAACGAGTGTAAGGGTCAGGGAGGCTGCTCGGTCACCCAGGCCCAATTGGAAGGCATGGCGATCAAGGCCGGCATACTACTCGAGAAGGCGGGAAAGCCCCATACCTGCAAGGGACTGAACGAATGCAAGGGATTGGGCGGCTGCAATATGTAATTTTTGACGTCCCCGCACCAGAACCCAAGGCTGGAATTTGCCCTTTTCGGAATTCCTATATGACCTGTCCCTGGTGTTGGGCGCTTCCGCCGTGGCCACCCTACTGTGCCGCCGGTTCAAGCAACCGGTTGTCATCGGATACATCGTCACCGGTTTCCTCATCGGACCGCACCTTACGGCCGGCCTGGTCCGCAGCGAGGAGACCATCCATACCCTTTCTCAATTGGGAATCGTCTTCTTGCTCTTCACCTTGGGCATGGAGTTCCAACTTAAAAAACTGAAAGAGGTGGGCGGGGCCGCCATCCTTTCCACCTTTCTGGAAATCAATATCCTGGTGGCGGCGGGGTACCTGGCGGGACGGGCTTTCGGGTGGACCCAGATGGACTCCCTCTTCCTGGGCGCGCTCATCTCCATCTCATCGACCACCATCACCCTCAAAGCGCTCGCGGACCTGGGGAAATCGAAGGACAAGTTCGCGCAAGTCGTCATCGGGATCCTGATCATAGAGGACCTGTTTGCCGTGGTCCTGATCGCCATTCTCTCCGGCATCGGCACCACGGGCGAAATCGAAATCGCAAACGCCCTTTGGGAAATGGTCCGCTTGGGAGCCTTCGTCGCCATTTCCCTGGTGCTGGGTTTCCTTGTGGTTCCCAGGCTGGTCCACTACGCCGCGCGGTTCCGGTCCGATGAAATGCTGGTCATTCTCGCCCTCGGATCCTGCTTCGTTTTCTCCCTCTTCACCGTCAAGATCGGCTATAGCGTGGCCTTGGGCGCCTTTCTCATCGGCATCATGTTCGGCGAAGCCCGGGAAGTCGCGAAGCTGCGCACCCTGCTCTCCCCCATCCGGGACATGTTCAGCGCCATCTTCTTCGTCTCGGTCGGCCTCCTGATCGAGCCCGGTCTCCTTCTGGAGCATCCTTGGGCCATTCTCATCCTCACCCTGCTGATCGTGGTCGGTAAGGTTTTCACCTGCACCTTGGGGACCTTTCTGGCCGGTCACAGCATGCATGATTCGACGCGGGTGGGAATGGGCAAGGCCCAGATCGGCGAGTTCTCATTCATCATCGCGGGCATGGGCTTGACCCTGGGGGTGACGAGCGATTTCCTCTTCCCTATCGCCGTTTCCCTGTCCGTGATCACCACCCTGCTGACCCCGTACCTGATCAAAGGCACAGATAGGGTCATCGTCCAATTCGAAAAGAGCTCGCCCTCGATCCTCATCTCCTACTACAACATCTATACCCGCTGGGCGGCCCGGTTCATGGAAAGCACCCGGAACACCGAATCCAAACGGGCGCTTCGGACCCTAGTCGCCCAATTGCTGCTTTTCTTCATGCTCATTGCGGGAGGGTTGGTGCTGGCCTCCTTTCTGGCCCGGGAAATCCCGGCCCTATCCCCATACCTGGCGAAGCGCACGGCCGTTCTCCAGACCGGCCTCTGGCTCCTGACCATGCTGCTTTCGCTTCCCGTTTTCATCGCCACCTTCCACAAACTCAAAGCCCTGGGCTTGTTGCTGGCCGACCTCGGCATCACCGGAGAGGCGTTTAAGACCCGTAAGCAGGAGGTCCATGGAATCATCGCGAATGGATCCATTCTCATCGGCGCTGCCGGCCTCATCGCCTGGGTTGCGGCGTTCAGCCGGGTGCTGCTTCCAAGACAGAACTATCCGATCGCCCTGGGAGCCTTTCTCTTCATCCTGGCGTTCCTGCTGAGGCACACCTTCATGAACCTGTACGCGCGCAGCCGCGACTCCCTGGAGGAAATCTTCATCCAGCATCCCCCGGGCCCCGGAAACGGAGACGGGGAGTCCGATGCCGCGCAAGCCTTGCCGGAACCGCACCTGGTGATCTGGAAAATCGGGAGCGATGATCCGGGCGTGGGCCGGTTGATCGGCGAGACGGCGCTTCGCACCCGGACCGGTGCGTCCATCGTAGGCCTGGACCGGGATGGGATTCGGATCATCAACCCTGGACCAGAAGAGGAAATCCACCCTGAAGATCGGTTACTGATCCTAGGCAACGGATTGCAATTGGAAAAAGCGGAAAGGGAACTGCTGAAAACGGACAATCTGCGTTCGGCCCCCGTCCCCTGAACCGGTTTCCCTTCGACGGGGGCCCGCATGAATGGGATAATGGGATGGCAAC
>JALYSE010000018.1 GCA_030854955.1 Fibrobacterota bacterium
ACCCACGATCGTGGTTTTATGGATAATGTTTCGACTCATACTATGGGTATCTGGCGTCAGAAATTATTCAAGATTAAGGGAAACTCGCAAAAATATTTCGAACAGATTCTTCTAGAAGAAGAAATCTATGAAAAAACCAGAATCAATAGCGATAAGAAACGTAAAGAGATGGAAGAGTTTGTGGCCCGCTTCAAGGCCAAGGCCAGCAAAGCCACTCAGGCCCAGAGCAAGCAGAAGCAGCTCGACAAGATCGAGCGCATAGAAATCCCTTCCGGGTCGCAGACCATCCGCCTGAAATTCCCGGAAGCCCCTCCTTCCGGTCAATGGGTGTTCGAGGTCGAGGACCTGGACAAGGCCTACGGCGAGCACGAAATCTTCCGTGATGGCAAGTTCGGTATCCAGCGGGGCGAACACGCCGTGCTGGTGGGCCCAAACGGCGCGGGCAAGACCACGCTCCTCAAGTTGCTTCAAGGTATCGAGACGCCTTCCCGTGGCCGGGTAACCTTGGGGGCCAATGTCGTTGTGGGTTATTTCGCGCAGTACGATGAGCCCACCGCGGTGGAGGCCCAGATGGACCTGCTGTCCTACCTGTCCGCCTCGCTTCCCAAAATCGGCACGCAGCAGCTCCGCTCCGTGCTCGGCGCCATGCTCTTCAGCGACGACGACGCTTTCAAGAAGTTCGGCATCCTCTCCGGCGGCGAACGCGCGCGCGTGCGCATGTGCCGTCTGCTTCTGCAGAACTGCAACGTCCTCATCCTCGATGAGCCCACCAATCACTTGGACATGGATTCCAAGCACCTGCTGATGCGCGCCCTCGATGCGTTCACGGGCACGGTGCTCTTTGTCTCCCATGATCGCTACTTCGTGGAAAACATCGCCACCCGGGTTATCCTGGTTAAGGGCGGCAAGGTCACGGACTACCCGGGCGATTACCACTACTACCTGAGCAAGCTCCAGGCCGATCGCTTCGCGGAAGTGGATCAGGCCGCCGGAACCGCCAAGGGCGAAGCCAGGTCCGGTGGAAAGTCGGGACGGTCCAATTCCGCTCCCAAGCCCCCCGAAACCAAGGCCCAGCCCTCGCTATCAAAGCTCGCGGACATGAACGCGCCCAAGGCGCAGCCCAACGCATCGGCCCAGTCGGCAGGCACCGCGGTCAAGACCGCCCCCGCCGCCCCTTCCCAAGATTACGAAGCCAAGAAAGAGGCGGAAAAGCAGAAGCGAAAGGCGGAAAAGCGCTGGGGCGAAATCGAAACCCTCATTTCGGGCCTCGATCAGAAGGTCGCGACCCTGGACGCGGAGCTTTGCCTGCCGGACACCTATGCCGATCAGGCCCTCTCCACGCGGCTGGCCCGCGAGAAGAAGGAAGCCGAGGACGCATTGGCGGCGTTGTACAACGAGCTCGAGCAACTTGAAGCGGACGGGCATGGAAGGTAACCTGGAAGCGTCTCCGCTCCTGGGAACGCTGGTGGAAGTCCAGCGAAGAACCGCCACCGTCGCCGGCGACGACGGCGTCGACTACCGATGCCAGTACAGCCCCACCATCAATCTCAAGGGATTCTCCAATTTCGCCGTGGGCGACCGGGTCACCTTCATCCAGGCCGGATCCCAACAGGAAGCCATGATCACGGGCATCCTGCCCCGCACCAGCAAGATTTCCCGACCCGGCCCCATGGATCGCGCCCAGCAGGAGCTCATCCTGGCGGCCAACGTGGACGCGCTCGTCATCGTGACCACCCCCTTGCATCCCGATTTCAATCCGCGCCTGGTGGATCGCTACCTGGCCCTGGCCGAAATCTTCGGCATCGACGCTATGGTGGTGATGAACAAGGTGGACCTGCAATCCGATCTGCCGGCCGAGCTCGATTACCTGAAAAGCCTCGAGTATCCCGTCTTCGCGGTTTCGGCCAAGCACGATATCGGTCTGGAGGAGCTGCGCAAGGCCCTGTTGGGAATCAAGGTCGTGCTCAGCGGGCCATCCGGAGTGGGCAAATCATCCCTTATCCGCAAGCTCATTCCGGGAGCCGATCCCGGGATCGGGGACGTGCGCAAGGGAGAGGGCAAGGGCCGGCATACGACCACCTGGTCCAACCTCTACCGGCACGGCGGCGTTTGCATCATCGATACTCCCGGCATCCGGGAACTGGGCATCCGTGGCGTGACCCGAAAGGAACTGGCGGACTATTGGCGGGATTTCCGCCCCTATCTGCAGGGCTGCCGCTTCCGGGACTGCGCCCACAAAAACGAGCCCGGCTGCGCCATCATCGAAGCCGTCGCCTCCGGGAAGCTCCCGGAGTTCCGCTACCAATCCTACCTGCGCATCCAGGAGTCCATGGAGGAGTAGTCCTCATTGGATCCCGATGCTCTTCGCGCTCTTCCTCACCAAATTGGCCGCGGTATTGACCGTGATCTACGCGGGCATCAACCTGCACCAGCTGACTCTGTCCTATGGGCATCTCCTCGCCAAGATCGCCGAGCTGCGGACCATCATGGCCGAATCGGAAATGACGCCGCGCCTCATCCGTCTCAACCTGGTGTTCTACGTGGTGGCGCCCATCGCCTACTTGACCTTGCTCCGGGTATCCCATGTCGAGCATTGGGTGCTGGTACTGCTGGCCCTGAAATTCTCCATCACGGCTACCCTGGACATCCGCGTGGAGCGGAAGATCATGGCGGGGGAGGATTACACCCCGTTACAGCACCGCTTCAGCCGGATCGACAACGTGTTCAATCTCTCGGCCGCGGCCTTCATCATCTATCTGCTATTGATGCCGACCCGGGCGGGGATCTCCGCCTAGCCAGGGGACATCCCGGAAACGACGGCTACCCGCCGCAACCCGCCAAAATCGTTTCCTTGTACCTTATATGGACATCAAACCGTCATTAATGCGTTGATCTCGATTCGGCCTTTGCATCGGGCTCCGCATTTCCTTGATTTACTACCGAACCCATCACCCTTGGAGACTCGATGCAACTTGAACATCATGACCTTCACCATGAATTCCCGGAACACAGCGACCGGATCCACACCCTAAAGACCGAAGACGCGCACTTCGCCAAGCTTTTCAACGAATATGACGTGATAGATCATGAGATCCGTCGGTTGGAGGAGGCGGGATTGCTGATTTCCGACACGGAAATGGAGGGGAAGAAATTGGATCGGGTCCGTCTGAAGGATACGCTCTATGCGTATCTGCAGAAGCCCGCCTAAAAGGTTATAGGCTCGTCGCTATGGAGTTTGCTCGGGCAAACTCCCCGCTCCTCGCATTTCAGGGGGCCGCCACCGCCCAAACCGCGAATGAGTCATTATATCGGATGTAGGTATTACTCATGTAACCGGAAGATTCCGAAAAGACCCGGCCCCATCCCTTCGCGAAGGCGTCTTCGCTCTGGCCGCATCCTGCACGGGGCGCATGGGGATTTAGGCATGAATTTGGATCGAGGAGCCGCACTTCTGGGTAAGATTTTCCATCGCACGTGATTGCCTTTTCTTCCTTAAAAAGCCCAAACCACCGGATCCCAAATGGAGTGGCCTGTGGAAGCTGTATCTCATCGCTTCCGAATTCGTATCCCACCCCAGCCCATAATCTACCATTGTGGACGGTACGGCGAAGCGCGACCGAATCCGCAGGGGTGTTCCGGACACGATCCATGTGGGTGGCGTCGCCTTCCTCAGCCAAATCTACTCATAGAATTAAGCGAAATTCATGCCACATGGGATTCGGGCTGATTTCTCGGATTTTGTTAGTGAGAATTTCAAGATAGGAGAGGGGTTGCCCTTTAATGAATTGAATCGGGATGGTGCTGGTCGAAGTTTGACCAAAGCAGTTCTTCCTATTGGAGTCTCAGGGCCTAGGTTACGAACTCGTCGGAGAAGGTGGGCTGAGGGTTTAACCCCTCGCCTTTGGCCTTGTATCGCCTCGCACTCTCCGCGAACAGCGCCGCGAACTTGAAGCGCTCGTACTTCTTGAGCATCCCCAGGCCTACCTCGAAGATACGATGGAAGTACTGGTTCCCGAGCTTAATCTCCCGCAGGGAGGTCATGATGATGTCCATGGCGTCCGCTGCCGCCACGATCTGGCCTTCCAAATCCTCTTTGGCGCTCAGGGCCGCCTTCACGTATTGGTGCTTCAGCTTGTCCGGTAATTCCTTGAAAATCTCATTCTCGATCAGCTCGGGCACGATTTCCTTGAGGAGTTGACCAAGCTTGCCGCCCTTGAAGCGATGCTTGATGGGGTGGGGGATGTCGGAGAGGATAGTTTCTTCGAAGTCATGGAACAGGGCCTTGCGGAGGAGGGCTTCCCGGTTGACCACGAGTTCGTCGTCGTAGTCCGCGATCATAAGGGACATGATGGCCACATTGTAGGAATGGGAGGCGACGCTCTCCACCTCGATCATGGGCAAGGTGCCGAACCGTTTGATGGAACTCATCGTCTTGAGGCGCTCGAAAAAGGCGAAAAGGCGGTCCGTGACGTGTTCCGGTTCCTGTAATTCCATGTTCCTGGGCTCCCTGAGTTAGGCTCGTTGCTTTGGAGTTTGCGAGACAAACTCCATGCTCCTCGCATCTAAAGCGTTGGTCGGTCCAAGATAGAAACGTTGAGAGGTGGGGAATGGGAGCGCGGTCACGCGCTTGGGAGGTCGGAAAACGGTCCGGGTACGCGGACTCCCGCTGGAGAGTGGGGCTGGAAACCGGCGCCTGGAGCGCCGGTGAATCCCTGCAGGGACCTCAGCCCTTTAGGACGGCCTGAATATCGTCGGCTTTCTGATCACAGACAAAGAGGATCTCCTTGATGCGGAAATTGCGCCACATGGAAGCGTAGCGCATGGCCCACTCTTCCTGGATTTTGGAGCGGTTGTAATCCCCATGCTCGCCGCGGTACCAGATTTCGTTGTTGATTTCCTTGATCTGATCGGCCATTTCCGAGGGGAGGTGGATGGAGCCGCGATGCTGGATCAATTGCTTGGTAGCTTCGACGACGGTGTTGCTGGCCCTGTGGCTGCGGGTGGAAATCGCGTGGATCTCCTCCTTATGCCGGGAAACGAATTCCAGGAGGTGGGCACAGATGTTGTTCAGCTGCCCCGCCTTGTACAAGCCTTCGATAATCTTGAGCTCTTCGTCCATTTCAATACATCCATCGTTCGCGAGGCGCATTCCACGCTTCGCAAATGGTGCCACGCGGGCGATTTGAATTCACCCGTAAAGGCAATTCACCTACTCCAATTTCCTTAAATTCTCTGCGAAATCAAGTAACGAAACAAATTCCTTTATATTTGGCCGGTTGTCAACCCGCCTACCTGCCTGGGGGTCATCCGATTCCGGCCGAAGCCAAACGCCTTGGGCCCCCGCATTCACCCCCGTAATGGCATCGAATTCATTGTCTCCAAGCATGATGCATTCGGCCAAATCCAGATCGTACTTCGCAGCCAGGTAAATCAACATCCCGGGTTCGGGCTTCCGACATTCGCAAATTTTGGTGAAGCGCTCCACCATGCCTTCCGGGTGGTGGGGACAGAAAGCCAACTCCTCGACCCGGATTCCCAGGGTTCCGAGATGGGACTGGATTTTCAGGTGGAGGGCTTCCACCGCCTCAAAGGGGAAAAAGCCCCTGGCCACCCCGCTCTGATTACTCACGACAAATAGACGAAACCCCAATTCCTGGATTATCCGGAGCGCCTGGTCTACCCCTGGAAGCAACTCAAAATCCTCAAATTCGATGAGGTAATGGGTGTTTTTGTTCAGGGTGCCGTCCCTATCCAAAAAGACGGCTTTTCGGCTGGTCGTCAGGTTGGCTGCCACGTCGAAATCCCCGGTTGATGCTGGTGTTCATCGTCCGCCTCGGGCTCAAGGGCCTCAGGCGCAATTAACATAACCAATAAGGCATTTCCGCACCCGGCGTTTTACCTGCCATAGTAACTCGGGTGTCACCTTAACGCTTGGTAATAGGGTTCGCAAGGTCCTCGACCTGGCGAATGCGTATCTCTACGTCAAGCTGCTGTTTCGTAGTTGAGGCGGGCCGGGGGCCCGCCGGGCCATGCCCAAGACGAGAGTCGAACTCGTACGACCTTACGGCCAAAGGATTTTAAGTCCTCAGCGTCTACCAGTTCCGCCACTCGGGCCGGCACGGCGGGATTCTCCATGCTATCGGGCGAAAAGGTAACTTTTCTGACCTCGATTTGGCGCGATGGCGAAACTGATAAAGGCCTTTACAGGATGTCCCGGCGTATTTATTTCAGCTTATGGCCCTGGGTTTCTGGAACCCGGGCTGGGAATCCAGGGTGGATGGGGTATGCAGATCAATAAAGGCGAACCGATGACGGTGATGGTGGTGGACGACGACGAGGCCATCGTTAATCTCGTTTCCGGCATCCTGGAGACGGCGGGCTACCATGTGCTCAAGGCTAGGCATAGCGATGAGGCTCTGGATATCAGTTCGGTATTCAAGAATGAGATCGATTTGCTGATTACGGACGTGAAGATGGATCCCTTCATGACGGGTTTCCAGTTGGCCCAATGCCTGCGATTGATGCGGGTTGAAATCAAGGTGCTTTACATCTCGGGATACGTGGAAGACGAGATGGTGCGGTGGGAAGTGGAGAGTTCGGTGGCGGGCTTTCTGCAGAAGCCGTTTTCGCCCGAGACATTGTTGGAAAAAATCCGGTCCCAATTGGCCATGGCTTAGCCTCACAAAGAACCGCGACGAGCCTAAGGAAGCGTCAATAGCGAGGAGCGTGGAGTTTGCGACACAAACTCCGGAGCGACGAGCCTAAGGAAGGGTGAATCGCGAGGAGGGTGGAGTTTGTGTCGCAAACTCCGGAGCGACGAGCCTAAGGAAGCGTCAATAGCGAGGAGCGTGGAGTTTGCGACACAAACTCCGGAGCGACGAGCCTAACTTGTCCGATTCTCGTTGGGTTGGACGGTTTGCCCCGGGCCGTTTAAACACCTATTTTAGTTCTTAGACCGACGCGCGAGAGACGCGGGTATGGGGAGCGAAACCTTCATTCCCGGAGCTCTCCACGCGCCAAGAATGCGCAAAGGCACTTGACATTCGCCACGGGTGCCGGGCAGGCCTCTTAGGTGGGGTTAGATGGAGCCGCAATTCCATCTCTGCGCATTGGGGGGGACCAGGGTCGCTCGGGCCCCCCTCTTATTTCCCTCATTATTTTGGATAAAACCGGGTGGCAAAATCGCTTCCGCTCCAGTGAGACCCCTTCTTTCGGGAAACCGCAATCAGGGCCCGCCTGATTCATTGGGTTCCGACCTTCCCTGCGGCAGCAACCATTCGCCTGTTGGAGTGGTCAATGGGGTGGCGAACGGCTCGGTGGGCTATGAGCCACCCCGTCGACACCTACGCCTATAGGCTGTTCGCGGTACTCTTGTAGCGCTCCTCACCCGGTTTCAGATACGGACCCTGCTCGCGGTTTTGCAAAAAAGAGGGCAGTTCTCCGGGAAGGTCCGGGGAGGTCCGAGGTGGATAAGAATCTTCGGAAGTCGCGCGCTTTGCGCAGTGTGGGTATTGGGGATGAGAGAGGAGGGGGTTGGAAGTATTGGGTTGGGGCTGGGTTATTCGGTATACAGTTGGATGAGTTTTTCGGCGGTTTTGTCCCAGGAGAAGTGAGTGGAGCGGGATTGGCCGTGGGAGATGGCGGCGGCGCGGGCGGCGGGGAAGAAAAGAAGCTTATTGATGGCCCCGGTCCAAGCGGAGGCGTCGTTGGGCGAGAGTAAAGACGGGGGGTAGTCGAGAAGGGACTTGAGGGGCTCAATGTCGGAAGCGAGGACGGGGCAGCCCAGGCGCATGGCTTCGACGACGGGGATGCCGAAGCCTTCGCGGGTCGAGGGGAAGAGGAGGCAGAGGGCCTTTTGATAGCACGCCTTGAGCTTGGCATCGGACGGGTTTTCCAGGATGGATATCCAAGGGGGGAGAACGCCGTTGTCGAGAGGTGCGAGGCGGGCTTCGATGTTCTGCCGATTGCCGACGATGACCCAGTTGAGGTGGACGAACTTGGCGCGGAGCTGGGAAAGGGCGTCGCGGGCGAGGGCGAGGTTCTTGTTTGGGGTGTCACCGATGGAGAGGACGAAGTTTTCCATCTGCCAGGAGTCGGGGGCCACGGTGTCGAAGTGTTCGCTGCCTAGGGGGATGGTGGTGATGCGGTCGGCGTCGACCTTGCCGAGAAGCATGGTGTCGACCTTGATCTGCTCGGCGACCACGACCAGGCGGCGGAGTCTTCCTAGGCGTTTTTTCTGAAGCCGGATGCGGACGGTATTACGGTAGAAACATTCGATGGAGGACGCGTCCTCGGCGAACATATGCCAGTCGTGGATGGTGGCGATGCCGCGGAAGGCGTAGAGCATCGGGAAAGAGACTTCTTGCAGAGGGCCCAGTGCGACGAAGTTGTGGAAGATGCGGACGCGTTTTCGGAGCAGGAGGAACGGCAGGCAGACCTGATCCCAGAGCCAGGGTCTTTGCCAGGCGGGTGCGGTGAGAAGGACCGGGATTTCGGGGAGGGGGTTTTCCCGACCGGCCATGATCAGGCTGGAAACCTTGAACCGGGGGCGCCTCTGAAGGGATTCCTTTTGGGCGGCGACGGCAATCCGTCGCGCAGTTTCCAGGGTGTAGCGGCCGATGCCTTTTCCGGCGTAGCCGCATTGGAGAGGCCGGAGGTCGAGGACCACGGATTTAGGACGGCGCCAAAACGCGAAGATTGATGAGATTGGTGAATTCACGGATCGAACCTGGACAAGTTATGTAAAGAATAGCCAAAAAAACCAAAACTACGGAATCGGGATGGCAAATAGGGCGGGTTTTTGTTTAAATTACTCGGGCTGGCCGGTATCCGGCAGTACCTGGGCTTTACCCTGAATAGAATAATGAATCATGATTAAGGTCGCCGCTGTCGAAGCCGATTCGGACGCTGAACGGGCGGGCATCCTGCCCGGCGATAAGATCCTCAAGATCAACGAGGAGGAAATCCGCGATCGCCTGGATTTCGAGTTCTATCGGAGCGGTGATTTCCTGGAACTGGAAATCATGCGGGGCGAAAACGTCATGCATGTTTCCGTGGAGCGGGATGAAGGTCAGATCTTGGGCATCGAGCCCGAGGTGATGAAGATCCATCTTTGCAAGAACAACTGCGTTTTCTGTTTTGTGCATCAGACTCCGAAGGGGATGCGCAAGTCCCTGTACGTCAAAGACGAGGACTACCGCTATTCCTTCCTGGACGGGCACTTCACCACGCTTTCCAACATGAAGGAAAGCGATTGGCAGCGCGTGCAGGACCAGAAGTTGTCGCCCATCTATGTGTCCGTGCATTGCACCGAGCCGGTGATGCGCGCCAAACTGCTCAAGAACGACAAGCTCGAGCCCGTCATGGAACGGCTTGCCTGGATGCAAGAGCATTCCATCAACTTCCATACCCAGATGGTCGTAATCCCGGATTGGAACGATAAAGAGTACTTGGAGCGGTCCCTGCTGGAACTGCGGCCCCTGTATCCCGACCTCTTGTCCATCTCCGTGGTCCCCATCGGACTTACCAGCCATCGCAAGAATCTGCCGGACCTGCGCCTTTGCACGCGGGAAGACGCGGTGGACATCCTTGAACGGGTGGAGCGCCATGGTCGCGAGGCGTTGGCCGAAACGGGCGAAATGTTCATCTTTCCTTCGGACGAGATTTACATACTGGCCGGCGTGGAGGTCCCGAAGGCCGAGTTCTACGGGGACTTCAGCCAATATGAAAACGGGGTAGGGACCATTCGCACCCTGATCGACGACTTCGCCCGTGAGCTTCCCTTTCTCCCCAAGGCCCCGCCTGATTGGAGCATCACCGTCCTCACGGCTCCCCTGGCGGAGAATACCCAGCGGGGCATCCTGGATACTTTACGCAAGGAAAAGGGACTGAGCTCCGAGTTGCTGGTTTGCGAGAACCTCACCTTCGGATCCACCGTCACCGTAACCGGCCTCCTGTGCGGCAAGGATTTTGCCGGTGCCCTGGAGCGCAGCCAAGGCAAAGGACCGGTCCTCATCCCTCCCAACAGTCTCAATCGGGACAGCCTGTTCCTGGACGATATGAGTCCCGCGGATTTATCCAAGCGCTTCGGCCGCAAGGTCCTGGCTCCCAACAGTTTCAGGGAATACTTCCCGGCTTGAGGCCGCGGGCGTCAATGATAACAGGGTTCGTTCGTTTTTTCGCAGTCCTGTCGGCCATTCTCCTTACCTGCATTGCGCCGCATGCCGTAGGCGCAACCGATCCCGAAAGTGCGCCCAAGCGCATTCCGAATGTCGTCGGACCGGTTTTCCATGAAGTCCGTTCCATCCCCTATCCCAACGGCGCCCTTTACGTGAGCCAGGGCCTTAATGGCGCCTTCATGGGAGGAAAGCATCGGAACCGGGGGGAGAGCCAGAGCCTTTTCCAATGGCAAGGGGAATTGGGGTATTTCTATACTCCCCATTTGTCGGGAGGCGTGGGGTTCCGCATCACGGCAGGGGAGCCCTCAAAAGAGGCCCAGAAGATTTTCAACCGCTATTTCATCAACCTGCGATTCCATCAGGCCTGGGACAAAATCGCACTCTATGTGGGTCCCCAATTAGGCGTGGGTAACCTGAACATCCTCACGGATTCGACCTCCGACAGTACCAAGACCGCCATCGGGAACGTTCCATTTGGCGAAAAGATCAAGATCACGAACACGAAGCCGACCTTGAGTCTGGATTGCGGCGGTGGCTGGAAGTTTTCCCGCTACTTGGGCGCTACCCTGGGCGGGAACCTGGAATATTCCCTAGTGGACGAGGAAGGGGTGGGAACCACCAACGCTCTGAATCTCCACATCAATCCGGGCCTTTCCCTGGATATCCTCTCTTTTACGGATACCATGCAGGAACTGGTCCCGGCCTTCTACCTGAACGTGGAATTCAAGTTCGGGTTCCTCATTTTCGAGAGGTCCGGACATCGCCAGGACCAAACCGCGGTGATGGGCATCGGGCTGGCGTTTTAGCCGTCCTTTCGGGAATGCTCGTTCAGGGCCCTTCAAGGTCCATTTTTCGGCCTTACCAGTCCCAGCCACCTTGCAGAACCCCCTTATTCTTCATAGTTTTACCCCTCCCTTGGAAACGGCGCCTTGCCGTTTCGGGGGTTTAACATCAACCTGCTCCGGACACCTGACCGGGGCCATGCGAATCGAAGCGATTCGTTGTCCAAAGGAAGGCAAATTTGGCGAAGCCCTATGAAACCGTAATTGTCGTGGATGCAATGATCCCCGATGAATCCATCACGTCGGAACTCGACGCGATCGGAAAACTGATTGAAACCCAGGGAAAGATGGTCAAGCTCGACCGTTGGGGCAAGCGCAAGCTCGCCTATACCATCCGCAAGCGGACCCACGGCGAATATGCCGTGTTCTATTACGAGTCGGAAACCGGTGGTCTTTCCGCCGAGCTTGACAAGCGCCTGCGCATCAATGAAAACATCCTGCGCTGGCTCACGGTCGCGGACAATCCCGTTGAAATGCCCCGTACAGCCATGGAAAACCAGGCTTCCAGAAGAGGAGATTTCTGATGGCCGAGCGCAGAGAAAAAGACGGAAAAACCAAACGGAAGAAGATCTGTTATTTCACCGAAAACAAGATCAAGTTCATCGACTACAAGGACGATAAGCTTTTGCGCAAGTTCGTGAACGAGCGCGGCAAGATCGTGTCCCGGAAAATCTCCGGAACCTCGGCCGTTTACCAACGCGAGCTCGCCATCGCCATCAAGCGTGCGCGCCACCTCGCCCTCCTGCCCTTCGTGGCAGAGAACATGCGTTGAGGATCACATGGAAATCATACTGAAAGAAGACGTACAGAACCTCGGTCGGGCCCTTGAGCTTGTCAAGGTGAAGACCGGATACGCGCACAACTTCCTGTTCCCGCGCAATCTCGCCGTGCTCGCGACCCAGACCGCCAAGCGTCAGCTTGCGGCCGAACGCGCCAAGGCGGAAGAGCGTTACAAGCAGGAGAAGCAAGTGTTCGCGGCCAAGGGCGAGAAAATGAAGGAACTTTCCCTCACCATCGCGGCCAAGGTTTCCGAAGGGGAAAAGCTGTACGGTTCCGTGCAGGCCTCGGATATCGCGGCCAAGCTCAAGGACGCCGGACACGACATCGACAAGAAGCACGTGCTTCTCGCCGAGCCCATCAAGCAGTTGGGCATGTATTCCATCAAGATCCAATTGCATAAGGAAGTGGAGACCAAGATCAAGCTTTGGATCATCTCGGATGAGTCCAAGTAGGATCGACGCATCCGACGGTTCCACCCACGGCAGCCCCGCTGCCGCTGGAACCGTAAATTCCAGCGGCAACGTCGTTGGAATCGTGGTCCTCGGCGCCAAAGGGCGCATGGGCCAGATGGTGCTTCAGGCATGTAGCCAGAAGCTGGCCTCGCAGAAGTCGAGGGGTCTGAACCCTCAACTTCGCGTCGTCGGCGCGGTCGAATCTCCCTCCAGCCCCAACCTCGGTTTTATGACCGGGGTCGAAGGCATCGACGTCGCCATCACCTCCGAGCTTGCGCCACTGCTTAGGCCGGGGGTGGTGGTCATCGATTTTACTTCTCCCCAAGCATCCCTGGCCACCCTGGAAGCCGTCCGCAAAGCCGGCGCCGCCCATGTGCTGTGCACAACCGGTTTCACTCCCGCCGAAAAACAGATCATCGCCGAAGCGGCCAAGACCGTTCCCATTGTGATGGCTCCCAATATGAGCATCGGCGTAACCCTCATGTTCCGCGTTGCAGAAATGGTCGCCAAGGTCCTGGGAGAAGACTTCGACGTGGAAATCGTCGAGGCCCATCACAACCAGAAGAAGGACAGTCCCAGCGGTACCGCCCTTGGATTCGCCGAGGCCGTGGCCAGGGGATACGGGGTGAACCTTGAGGACAAAGCGAACTATGGCCGTGAAGGTCTGGTGGGGGCGCGTCCCAAGGGCGAGATCGGAATTCACGCCGTGCGCGGCGGAGACATCGTGGGCGACCACACGATCCTTTACGCCGGAGATGGTGAGCGGATCGAACTTAAGCACATGGCCCATAGCCGCATGACTTTTGCCCAAGGCGCCGTCAAGGCGGCCTTGTTCCTTTCGGGCAAACCCAGCGGCATCTACAACATGTTTGATGTCCTGGGCCTCTAAGGCCAAGCGACACCCGGCTTTACCGACCCTCAAAATCCTACGGAATCAGCCCCCAAAGGCTGTTTTTCGCTTTTGAATTCATGTACATTAGAGGCAATCTTACCGGGGTAGGCCTTGCTCAAATCCACTACCGTTCCCTTTCTGGCCCTTTGTTTCGCGGGTATTTTAGCGGCTGAAACCGCAGCGTCCAACACCGACATCGCGAGTTCGGAATCCGCATTTTCCGCGGACAAGGCAGAGATCCGTGTCGCGCAAGCGACGCGCACTCCCGCTGCACCGAAACCGACTGCTCCAGCTCAGGCTGCGCCGGCGCCGACAGCGCAAGCTCCGGTCGCACCGGTCGCACCGGTCAACCCGGCCTCACCCGCCGCCGAACCAAAGGATACGGCCAAAGCCGCTACTCCCGTGGCCATGGTGGATTCGGCCAAGCACATCACCGGGATCTCCGACTCAGCCTGGGCTGTGGACTCGGCCAAAGCCCCCCAGGCGGTTTCAAGTGAGACTCCCGCCCCGACCGCCATCGCAACCGATAGCATCACCGCTGCGGATTCCGCCCAGGCGAAGGCCAAAGGCAAGAAGCGAAAGCGCGTGGTACGCGAAACCACGGTCAACACCATTGATGACCTCAAAGGCAGATACCGATCCCCCAAGCGGGCCTTGTTCATGTCCATGATTGTTCCAGGACTCGGCCAGGCCTATGTTGGGCAGCATTGGTCCAACTATACGCGCGGTACCCTCTATTTCCTGACCGATGTGGCCCTGGCCTACGGATGGCATTACTATGTGGTTAACCGGCAGGACGCGCAGATCGTCAAGTACAAAACCTTCGCGGACAGGAATTGGAGCCAGTACAATTACGAGGACAGTACCTCCAAGCATTTCGACCCGAAAGAGAAGGATGCCATGCATCCGCATCGCCAGACCTATTGCGAATCCGTTCAGGAAAAGGATACTCCTACGGGAAACGGTCTTTTCCAGGCCTGCCGAGACGCCAATTCCGTGGACTATCCCAGTTTCAAAGCGGTACATGACGACCGGGGCTTGCACTTGGACACGATTTCAAACCGACGGGCCGCCTTTCCGAACCCCCATGCCTTCTATGAGATGATCGGTAAAGAGCCGGAGTTCGTCACGGGATGGACAGATGCCAAGGGTATCTTGATCAAGGACTCCTCCTTTTATGCGACGGACGAGTTGGGCAATGCGCTGAAGGATGTCGCCGGCCGCTTCGTGACCGCGACTACGCCGAACCAGCAGGAATACATCCACATGCGCGCCAAGGCCAACGAATATGCGCGTATGCAGGCCTATTTCCTGGGCGGCATGGTAGTCAATCATATCGTTTCCGCCATCGATGCGGGCTTGGCCGCGCACTACCACAACAAATCCCTCTACCAGACGGAAACGAATTGGTGGGATCGCATCCGCCTGGACAGCCAGCTGGCTTGGAGCGGGTATGCGCCCGCCCCCACGGTAACCGCCAGCTTCACCTTCTGATCGGACCGATGGCAACCCTTTCCAGCCCGGTTCTTTTTCCGGTTACCTCGCGTCCCCGAGCGCGCCGTCCCTCGGGCCGTAGGCTGCTGACGGTCGGCCTGGCGTTTCTCCTTGCCTCGGGATTGGTTCGCGCCGAAGATGCGCCCATTATCGAAGAACCCGAGATTGCAGTCCCGGCGGGAAAGGATTCTTCCGGCGCTGCCCCTGCGATCGAAGCCCCTCCGGCTGAAACCCCTCCGGCCGAACCCCCCGTGGTTGAAACGGCGGAAGGACCCGGCGGTCCGGACGACCTCACCATCGAGGTGGACCCCGGCCAGTCGCGCAACCGGGAGAAGTCCCTCCCATTGGCCATGTTCCTGTCTGCCGCCATGCCCGGAACCGGAGAGTATTATCTCCAGGAAAAAGGAAATGCCAAGGCCTTTCTGCTGACCGAGGCGGGCTTCTGGGCATCCCTCTACGTGGCCTTTGTCGCCAGGGAAAGCTATTTGTCGAGCGCACGCAATTATGCGTCCGATTATGCCAGTATCGATGCTTCGGAAAAAAGCCCGGCGTTCCTGGAAACCATGGCCACCTATCGTTCCTACCAGGAAAAACAGCATCGCCAAGACAGTTATGAATTGGCCCAGATTTTATCGGGAAAGCGGGACCGGGACTACGGCATCCCACCTGCCGAGGAGAACTATTGGGATTTCGGAAGCTCGGTGAATCCCGGAAACACGGCTAATTGGCGGACTTTCCAGTCTTCCCTGCGTTATTACCGGGCTTCGAAGGTGGCCATCAACTTCGCCTTGGGCGCTCTGGCTTTGAACCGGTTGGCGTCCTTGGCCAATACCCTCAGGGTCTACAAGGGCACAAGCGCGCGGGGACTGGGGATGGATATCACCCCCGAAATCGGTCCCGACTATACCGGCACCCGCGTTACCTTCCGGTTCTGAAGCCGGACCGCGCTTCCATCGATACTATGAATTCCGGACGCTTCCGGGCCATGGAACAGCCAAGCATCGCTTAGCAAGGATCCCACCGAGGATTTTCCGGTTCCCCATGTCCATCCTCCGTCTGCGGAGCGCTCGGGAATGCGGCTATGCGGCTATGCGGAAGGATGGGCACCGAGGGGTTCAGGGAAAACCGCGAGAGGAATGACCCGTAACATACATGCGACTGCGGTTGATCGCCTATCTCGATTGGATATCCGCCTCCACTGACCTGACAGATCCCACATCGCCGACCATGGACTTGGCCTCGGCGATGCCCGCAGGATAGGGAAGGCAAATAAAGCTAAGGAACCGTGGCCCGATCCCGTTTTTTCAGGTTATTTCAGGTCGAGAACCCTCTCCCTTGTGGAACCAATCCTTAATAGTTATCATATTGGCATGTCCATTGGATCCGCCCACAACGTCATCAGCGCCCTGCTTCTAAGCCTTTCCGGCTAAGGAGAGAGTGCGAGCGTTAGACAAAAAGCCCACTCCTCCGAGTGGGCTTTTTCGTGTACGCCAGTACCGGAGGCGGGTTCGCGAAAGCGGCCGCCGGCACCGGCGGAGGCGGCGGCCCCCCTCGGAAGTGGAAAACCCGAACCGGCCTGGACTGTAAAGAGGAGTAGAAGATGAATACGACAGCGACCCAGAGAAAACCATTTTTTTACGACGTTACCTTGCGCGACGGCAACCAGGCGCTCAGGCACCCCTGGAACCTGCAGGAAAAGGAACTGGTGTTCCGCCAGCTCCTGAAACTGGGTGTGCAGGGGATCGAGGTGGGTTTTTCCGGGGCAAGCGAAATGGATTTCGCGGCCTGTGAACATCTCGCCAAGCTGGCTCCCGACAACGTGGTGATTTCCGGATTGGCCCGCTGCGTGGAACGGGACATCACCATGGTATGGGACGCCATCAAGCACGCGCCCATGCCCCGCATCCATACCTTCCTGGCCACCAGCCCGTTCAACATGGAGAACGTCCTGCGCATGTCGCCGGCCCAAGTGAAGGAGCGCGCGGCCAAGGCCGTGGGCATCTGTAAACAGGTTATGGGAGGGCGAGGGACCATCCAGTTCTCCGCCGAGCATTTCGGTGATTGCCGGGAGAACCTGGATTTCGTCATCGACGTGTTCCATGCCGTTATCGCGGAAGGTGCGACGGTGATCAATCTGCCGAATACGGTGGAACGTTACCGCCCCATGCTCTTCGTGGCGATGGTGGAGACGGTCGTCAAGGCCCTGCCGCCCCATGTGACCATCGCGGTGCATACCCATAACGACCTTGGCATGGCCACGGCCACCACCGTCGAAAGTTATTTCGCCGGTGCCACCCAGATGGAGACGGCGCTGAACGGGCTGGGAGAGCGGGCGGGCAACACCAACATGTACGAGGTGGCATGTGCCCTGGCCAATTGCGAAGTGGACGTGCCGATCAACATGGGGGAGATTTATGAGACCGCGTTGCGGGTTTCCGAATGGGCGCGCGTTCCGATTTACGAAAAAGCCCCGTTGGTGGGCTCGGACGTGGTGGCTCATCGCAGCGGCATCCACCAGGATGGCGCCTCCAAGACCAAGGGCATGAAGAAGGGCGCATACCGGGCCATCGACAGTTCGCTCATCGGCCGCAAGGAGAGCGATAAGCTGGGGTTCACCAGTCAGAGCGGCAAGACCGCCGTGTTCGAAATCGTGCGGGGATTAGGACTGCCGATTTCCATTGAGGAAGCGGCGCTCATCCAGCCCATTCTCAAGAAGCATTCGGAAGAGGAAGGCCGCGGCGAATTGAATGACGCCGAGATCCTCAAGGTCTACGACCAGGAAATCCTGAACGTGCGCGGACCCTTGGTTTTCAAGGGGCTCAGGGTGGAGTCGAACGAGAAGGAGTTCTACTTCGACGTGACCTGGCAGGGGAAGGATCAGACCTTGGTGGGGCAGGGCACGGGCCCGATCGATGCGACCATGCACGCGTTGGAATCGATCAATCTGCACTTTCACCTGATCGAATACAACCAAGTTGCGCTGGACGTAGAGCATATGGACTTCGCCGCTTACGCCCTCTCAGAAATCAAGCTGCAGCGCAAGGATGCGGCGGGGGCCCAGCCCAAGGGGGCCATTTCGTTGGGGCGGGGCAAGGACATGGACACGATCAAGGCGAACGTGCGGGCGCTTTTCAATGCGGTGAATCAGTTGCTCAGGTAGGATGGGGCGGTAAAGTCGGGTATAGGGCGGTAAAGTGGACGGCAAGATGAAGATTCCACCGATTTGCTTCTTGTCGCCCGCCTGGGATACAACCGCTGACGATCATGGCCATGGCCTTTTTCAAAACCTGGCGGCGCGGATGGCGGGAACGTCAAGGATCCGCACCGAGGCGGGCGGCTTTTCCGCCGCCTGGACGAGAGCGGCAAGGATTTGGCGCACGGTCACCAGGCCGAACCGCTCGGCCCCTTCGCGCGTGGCTGGGATCCGCTCCAGGACCTTATAGACCGGAAGCAACGCCGCGGGCCACCATCGCCCGGGCCCCAGCACGTACCAAGGGCGCAAAAAGGTGACGGTCGCATTGGTCTGGCGCAGGAGGGTTTCCGCCTCTTGGCGGATCTTCACGTACGCGCGCATGACCGGGGAAGGCTGCGCCACGCTGAGGTAGACATAGTGGCGGATTTTGGATTCCTTCAGGGCCGTAACTGAGGCGGCCACGGCGCGAAGATCCACCCGCCGGAATTTTCGGGCCTTCCAGGGGGCCGGGTGCGGTGTTCCAATAAGCTGGATCCACGTTTCGGAATCGGCAAGGGACTCCTTGAGCGATTCCGGATCAAGGGCGTCGCCGACGACGATGCGGACGCCGGGGGGCAGCTTGGTTTCCGAGCCCGGGCGGACCATGGCGGTGACATCGTGGCCGCGCATGAGGAGGAGGGGGATGAGGCGGCTGCCCAGGTAACCGGTGCCGCCGGTCAGGAAAATTCTTCGTCCCAACATCATCGCGGAAATATAGGTTCTCCGCCCCAGGGAATACTTTTATCTTTTGGGGTCCCCGATGGACCGCGCGTTTCGCGGCGGAAATACCGGTTCCCCGCAGCAGGAGGCATTTTTGGATATCAAGTCGGAAGCCAAGGGCAAATTCATCCCCGGACAGCGGTGGATCAGCGATTCGGAGCCGGAGCTGGGCCTTGGAATCATCTTGGAAACCGGCTTCCGGGAGGTGAAAATATCCTTCCGGGCATCCAATGTGGTCCGGGTTTACATGCATCGCAATGCCCCCCTGCGTCGTGTTCGCCTCAAGGCGGGGGACCGCGCCCGTTCCAACGACGGCAAGGTCTTCCTGGTCAAGACCATCAAGGAATTCGGCGGCCTATTGGTGTACCATGGGGACGGCTTCACCCTGAAGGAACAGGACCTGCTCGACCGGATGACCTTCACCGATCCCGACAAGCGTTTGCTGGCGGGCCAAGTCGGCAAGCCCAGGGAGTTCGCCCTCCGCTACCGCACTCATATGTTCCGGAGGGACATGCTGGGTTCCCGGGTGCGCGGTCTCGTGGGCGCACGGATGGAGTTGCTCGAACATCAGATTTCCATTGCCCATGAAGTGGCCTCGCGCCATAATCCCAAGGTGCTCCTCGCGGACGAAGTGGGCCTGGGCAAGACCATCGAAGCGGGCATGATTTTCCATCGCCAATTCGTGACCGGCCAGATAGGCCGCGTGCTCGTGGTCGCTCCTTCCCAACTCGTCCATCAGTGGCTGGTGGAGTTGTATCGCCGATTCAACCATATGTTCACGGTGGTGGACGAGGAACTTTTCCGCTCCGAGGAAAAGGGCGATCAGACGGTCAATCCCTTCCTGAACCGGCAGATCATGATCTGTGCCGTGGACTTCCTCTCCACTTCGCCCCGCCGCATCAAGCAGGCCGTGGAGTCGGGTTTCGATCTCCTCATTGTGGATGAAGCCCATCACCTGGTCTGGTCCCAAACAGCCAAGTCCGCCGAGTACGCGGCCGTCGAAGCGGTGGCGGCGGTGAGCCGCGGGGTGCTCCTGCTGACGGCAACGCCCATCCAATTGGGCCAGGCCGGTCATTTCGGGCGCCTACGGCTTCTCGATTCCAAGCGCTTCACCGATTTGGGTTCCTATCTGAAGGAAGCGGCGCAATACCAGAACCTGGCAGGGACCGTCGATCGCATCCTTTCCAGCGAGGCGCCCATTCCCGATGCCCTCGATTCGCTGCTTGCCGCCTTCCCCGGTGACGTGGCCCTTCAAGGCAAGCTCGACAACTATATCAAGGGAGCGCCCGGTGCCCGGCGCGCCCTCATCGAGGATATGGTCGACCGGCACGGCACCGGAAGGCTGATGTTCCGCAACCGCCGTTCCGCCCTGGGCGGATTCCCGGATCGCGTGGTGCATCCCGTTCCCCTGGAAAAATCCCCCGAGCATACGGAATGGGCCAAGGCCGTCACCGGGGCCAATCCCCAAGCCGGAACCGGGCCTTTTGGCGGCGAAACCGAATTCTCGAAGTTCCTGAACGGCCCGGCGGCGTATGCCTCCACCGACCTCAAAGGCTTTGAAGGCGATGCTTCCGAATTCCTTAAGAAGGCCTGGCGCAAGGATCCCCGCCTGGACTGGCTGGTTGGGCTGCTCAAGGAGCTTGAGGGTGAAAAAATCCTGCTGATCTGCTCCTACAAAGGGGTGGTATTCGCCCTACAGGAAATCCTGCCCACCTTGACCTCGGCCCCTTTCGCCTCTTTTCACGAGAATCTCACCATGGCTACGCGCGACAAGAACGCGGCGTATTTCGCTCAGCCCGACGGCGCGCGCATGCTCATCTGCTCGGAAATCGGCAGCGAGGGACGTAACTTCCAGTTCGCCCACCACCTGGTGCTATTCGATCTACCCCTGGATCCCAGCGTACTGGAGCAGCGCATCGGCCGCTTGGATCGCATCGGCCAGAAGCACGATATCCATATCCACGTGCCTTTCGTGCAAGGCACTTCCCATGAAGTCCTCTACCGCTGGTACCAAGAAGGCATGGATGCATTCCGGCATCCGGTGCTGGGTTCGGACTATTTCCATGAGGAACAGATCGGCGAGGTGATGGACACCTGCCGCCTGGCCGTTCGGGCGGAAGTGGCCCAGGACGATTCCCGGGAAGCAATCGGACCCGCGGTGAACGCCCTGGTGGAACGCACCCGCATCCTTGCCGCTCGGGTGCGCGAGACCTTGGAAAAGGGACGGGACCGCTTGCTCGAGATCAATTCCAATCGGCCGGAATTGGCCCGCGACCTCATCGCCCAGATCCGTGCCGAGGACGAGGACAGCGGCCTAGAGGAGTACCTGGAAGAGCTTTTCGATTATTTCGGCGTGGACACCGAGAGCACCGAACCCAAGCGCGGCTATTTCCTGTATCCGGGCGACCGCATGGAGGTGGACACCTTTCCCAACCTTCCGCCTACGGGCCTGGCCATCACCTATGACCGAGGGGAAGCCCTGGCCCGGGAGGACCTCGCCTTTTTGACCTTGGATCATCCCATGGTGCGCGGTGCCGTGGATCTCGTCCTAAGTGGAAGCGAAGGCACGGTAGGATTCGTGGAATGGCGCGAGGCCCCCATCCGCGGGTTCGCGTTGGATTCCGTGTTCGTGCTGGAAGCCACTGCTCCGGGACACCTGCATATCCACCGTTTCCTGGCTCCCACACCCGTCAGGGTGCTCGTGGATCAGAACGGCGAGGACGTCTCCCACCTGCTTCCGCGCCTGGATGCTTCCGAACTGGAGCAGGCGCCGACGGGCATGATCGAGGACCATCACGATCAGTTCGACAAGCTGATTCCCAAGCTGCTCGAGGCTGCGGCGCAGAAGGTCGACTTTAGGCAGGCGGCGGTGAAGAAGGACGCCCACAAGGAAGCGGAGAAGCGCTTGGGAGCGGAACGGGATCGGCTGAGAAGCCTGATGAGCATCAATCCATCCGTGACCGAAGAGGATGTGGCGGTGGCGGACAGATTGTTGCAGGAGACTCTGAAGCATATTGCGGCGGCGGAGTTGCGGCTGGATGCGGTGAGGTTGGTGGTCATGGGGAAGATGAATGCGTAGGCATCCGCCCGTTTTCTAAATCCCGTTCAAATTCCAATCATATTGGTATTTGACCTTGCCGGAATGGGATTTGAGCCTCGCGGCCGTCTCCGGAGGCGCGTAGCGGGCCAGGGATTCCAGGACTTCTCTATCTGTCTTACCGAAATCCGCCTTGTACCAATCGAATAGGCTCGATAATTTGAGGACGGTGCCATCGAACGCGATCCCTCGCGGGGACTTCATGAAATCCTTCGCCCCTTTTTCTAATTGCGCCTCCAGGTTCCCCCTCGTGAAGGCAAGCGGAGTCAGGTTGGGGCAGCCGATGCTCGCGCAGTTCAGCGCGAAGTGGATGCGGTTGTCCTTCCATTTCACCCGCAGTATCTTGTTCTCGATGTCGTTGAGCGAGAGGGCGGCGCCATCCACCTTTAGGAGCTTGGCGTCCCAGGGCCCTTGGGAGGCCGAGCCCGGAATCCTGATGTCGCGTATGCTTTTCAGGGGCAAGGCCTTGATCACCGAGGCCGCCGTCTGGGCGTTGTACAGGTTGATCCAAAACGCGCGCTTCGCCGGGTCGACCTGAGTGTTCGGGTTCACGCGCTGCATGTCCCTGAGATAACCATCCAAGAGCGCCTTGTCCTCTTGGGTAACCGCAGAGTAACGGAGGCGGTTGACGCCGTCCGCGGCGGAGGTGTCCAAGTAGCGTGAGAGGAATTTCTGCCAACGGGCGTGGCTGGGTTCCGGAGCCATGGCCGCGTCGACTCGGCAGAACAGGGGCGCGGCCGCGATGACCAAAAGGAGGGCTGCGGCGATTCGGGAAGCATGCTTCATGGTGATTCCTTTCGATGGCTCGAATATACGGACCGGGGGCCGGCCCCGGATGGCCGTTTCCGCTTGGGCATCTGACTTACCCGGAGGGTTTCATTTCCCCGGGTTGCCAGTCCTCCGCACCATCCTCTCCAGGACCGGTAATGCCCTGTTTTTCCAGGAAATCCAGGGTGCTGGCCAGGAATTCGTCCGGAGGCGGATCCGTCTTCCTGAAATCCTTCGTATTGGCGGCCTTCTTGTAGAGGAATAGATACTCTCGGCATTGCACACAGCCGTTGAGATGCAAGTGGAACCGGATCGAAGTGAGCGTCGGCAGGCTCTCGTCCAGGTAATCGTACATGAATTCCCGGACTTTTTCGCAAGGGTAGGTCACCTTATACAGCATGCTCATGTTTCTTTCCCCTGTCCGCCCGCCGATGGCTCCTTGGCATACCGGACCCCTGCCATCTTCTCCTGCACCCATTCGACGATCTGCCTGCGTGCCCGATGCAGTTGGACGCGCACGTTCTCCGGGGTTATCCCCATCATCTCGGCGGCCTCTTCTCCGGACAGGCCTTCCACGTCCCGGAGATGGTATACCTGCCGGGCGCGCTCGGTTAGTGCCTCGATGGCCTTTCCAATCAATCCCTCCACCGCATTCCGGGCGGTGAGCCTATCCGGGGGTGCATCCCAGGCCGTGATGCCGGACCACTTGCCCGCGCCCACCGATTCCGTCGACAGCGCCGCTTCTCGGCTCTCGGTCAGTTCCTGATGGCCTCGATCACGGTCCCCGATGCGATCGCAAATCTTATGGTGCGCCATACTGTAGATCCAGGTGGTGAGCTTGGACTTGCCGGTGAATCCCGACAGGCCCATATGCACCGCCAAGTAGACCTCCTGGAGCACTTCGAGACATTCCTCGTTGGACGACAACTGTCGGTGAATGAAGCCCAGGAACTTGTCATGGCTGGCATGGACCAAACGCGCAAAGGCACGTCGCCCCGTTGGGCCTTTGACCAGCAGCAGTTCTAGGAACTCCGGCGAATTAAGCGCCTCGAAATCCAAGGTCGGCTGCGATGGCTTCATGCCTTCATACCTTTAGTCCGGGTGATGGGGGATTTGTTACTCAACCCCGTGAAAAGGCCAAAATGTAGCAAGAATCGGGGATCGGGAATCGGCCTCAATAAGTGGTCTTCAGTTCCGGGAGATCCGGGAGATCTCTCCGTTCGGGCCGCTACCCCCCGGCCGCCGGCGCTTTCGCGGCTTTGGAGGTATCGCCGGCGAGTAAGGTTTCCCCGACGATGGGTTCCTCGCTCGCAATCGCGTCTTTTCCGGCAAGCGCAAGGATGGCCGCGTCAAGTTGTTCCCTGCTGCCCAGGATCAGTAATTGATCGTTCACGAGCAGCAGTTCATCCGCGTCCGGATTGACGATCTGCTGGCCTTCGCGATCGATTCCGACGATGAACGCTCCAGTGCGGGTTTTGAGTTCGAGTTCGCGCGGGGTGCTGTCCACGGCGGGCATCCCAATCGCAAGGACCAGGGTTTCCAGGCGGGCCTCTTGGAGCAGGTGGGTCACCCGGGCGATGTGGGACGCGGTGGGTGCCTGCTCATCCGGGTTCTTGGCGAAGGTTTCGGCCAGCGCGGCCTTGCCCTGGAAATAGATTTTGTTGAAAGGCCCGCGCATCCAGTAGACCAGCAAAGCGGCCAAGGCGATGAGAATATAAAGGATCTGGCCGGGCGGCAATACGGCATAACTCAGGGCGAAGGTGAATCCGGCCAGGGACAGCAGACCCAGTACCAGGATTGCGTTGGCGACCACGGCCCGGACCTCGGTCTTCCGTTCGCCGCCCATGGTCTCCGTGATTCCAAGTTCGGCCAGGATCATTCCCAGGGCCTTGAGCTTGCGGTAGGCGGAAAGATAGACGGGCATCGCCGCCAGGATGGAGGTCACCCATAGGATGGAATTGATGACGCTCTTCCATTCCTGCGCGGAAGGAAAATAGCGCATGATGACCCGGGACAGGATGACGGCCGTCAGAATGGAGCCGCCGATGAGCCCCAGAAAGATGCCCAATTGGCCGGTGATACGGTGTAGGATGGCGCGCACCTGATTGTCCTGACGGCCGCGGGAGAACTGGCCGAGCCAACGGCTGTACAGATGCACATAGGATAGCGCCGTGGGGGGCAGGCGTTGCTGCATCCAGGCGGTGAAGGGGTCCGACCCGCGGATGAGATAGGGCGTGATGAAGGTGGTGAGGACGGAAACGCATACCGCGATGGGGTACAGGAAGCCGCTGGTGACCTTGAGGGACAATCCCAGCGCCGCGATGATGAAAGAGAATTCCCCGATCTGGCTGAGGCTCATGCCCACGCGCGTGGAGGTGCGCAGGTCGTGCCCCGCCAGGTAGGTGCCCAGGAAGCAGGTGAACACTTGTCCTATGATGACGGCCATGGTGATGACGGCGATGGGCCAGGCATAGGTGATAAGCAGGCTGGGATCGATGAGCAGCCCCACGGAAACGAAGAATACGGCGCTGAACATGTCCCGGATAGGCGCCATCAGGCTTTCGATTTTCCCGATCTCCTTGGATTCGGCCAGGATGGCACCGATAAGGAAGGCGCCCAAGGCCAGGCTGAACCCGAGGTTGACCGTGATCAGGCAGAATCCGAAGCAGAGACCCAGAACGGTGACGAGCAGCATTTCCTGGCTGCGGAACCTGGCTACGAATGCCATCAGGCGGGGCACGGCGATCAGTCCCAGGACCAGGGAGAAGACCAGGAACACGGCCAGTTGCCCGATGGTGAGCACCGCGTCCCACGATTGCAAGGTTCCGGTACGGGCGATGCCGGACAGCATGGCGATGAGGACGATGCCCATGATGTCCTCGACGATGAGGATTCCGAACACCAATCCGGCGAATTTCTCCCCGCGGAGGCCTAGTTCGTCCAGGGCCCTCATGATGATGGTGGTTGAAGAGATGGAGATGATCGCTCCCAGGAACAGGCTGTCCATGGCGCTCCACCCAAAAGCGCGGCCTATGCCGTAGCCGACCCCCATCATGACCAGGATTTCCAGGGTGGCCGCGATCAGGGCAGTGGCACCGACCTGTCTCAATTTGCGCAAGCTGAATTCGAGGCCGAGGCTGAACATGAGAAAAATCACGCCTAGTTCGGACAGAGTCTGGATGGTCCGGTCGTCCTTGATGAGCGGAAAGGGAGGCGTATGGGGGCCGATGATGACGCCGGCCAGGATGTACCCCAGCACGACCGGCTGCTTAAAGCGGTGGCATAGGATGGTCACAAAACCGGCCACGATCATGACGATGGCCAAGTCCTGCAAAAAATACAAATGGGACATCTGTCCCAACCTTATTAAACCTGGAAGCGGAATTCAACCTGGATCGCGGCCTGAGCCGCAGCATTCCGGGTTTGCAAACGGTAGCCGTTCTTCTTTATTTTAATAATGGGGGATGGGATGGATATTTTCAAACTGCTGCGCCAGGATCATGCCGAAGCGGTTGCCCTGCTTACGGAATGGGTGCGTCTCCCGGAGGGGTCAGTGGGCGTCGAAGCCTGGGGGCGCTGGACCGACCGGTGGGAGGTTCATGTGCGCATCGAGGAGAATTTCCTGTTTCCCCTGCTCAAGGACGACCCCGAATTGCGCCGGCGATTGGCCCAGGCAGTGACGGCCCATTCCCGCATTCGGAAATGCATCCAAGAAATGCCGCCTTACGGGGAACGTTCCCATGCCTGGGTGGAAGCGGTTGCCGGCCTGATCGAATCGTTGGACGGGCTGGTGGATTTCGAGGAACGGCGACTTTTCCCCCGGGCGCGCGCCTATCTGCAGCCGGATGAGGCCGAAGATCTGGCCTTGGAGGTCCTGGACTTCCTGCAAGGACTGAGGGCCGCTCTTTCCGCCGGATATTAAACCACCGTTATAAACCGCCGCGTTATCACTGCATGACGGTTATAGATACAAACCGTAATGGAAACCCGCGAATATCCTGCGGGAAGCATAGGAACGAAAATCCTCCTCGCCGCCCTGGGTGCTGTAAAGCGTGGCCGAAAGGGTGACTGCGAGCTCATGCTTCCATTCCGGGAAGAATGCGATCGTGACCTTTGGATCTATGCTGAAGTTATCCTGGGATTTCGCGATGGGTTGCCAGGTGAAGCTTGAGTAGATGAGATCGACGCCCGCCTTTCCCTGGATTTTCCGGGCCAACCTGGACTTGTATGCATAACCGCCCTTCAATGCGAAATCCCCGACCTCCACCAATCCGGAATCCTCGCCGCGAGGTTTGTAGAGGACCCGTTCGGCCGAAGCCCAGAAATGGTGGGTCTTCCAGGGATAGGAGGCCCCCAATGAACCGCGATAGACTCCGAACCCCGTCCAAGGCACCAGGTATTCCCGATCATAGGGGCCCGGTACAGCCAATTGCGGTTGCACCGTGAGGGTGCCAAGCTTGATGGGCAGGCCGAATTCGAAGTCCCCGATCCCCGACCGATGGCTTCGCACGTGTCTCCCCCCGCTTCTATCGGTATAGGGTTCGAAGGTGTTGTAGAAGATCGGGATACCGGCTGAGAGTCCCAATACGGGTGTGAGGAAAACCGATCCACCGGCGCTGAGTGAGTACAAGGACTGAGGCGGGTTGAGAGCGCGATTCTTGGATTGCCATACGAATCCGTTGCCTTCCGTCCCGGTTCCTCCCCAATGATCGAAATAGAGTCCCGAGGACAAATGCAGCGATTTAACCTTCGGTTGCACGCGGAGCCATTCCGGCACCTCACTATGGACGGCGGTGACCGCAAGTAAAATCGTCACAATCAACGGAGCCGAGTGCATTTTCGGTGGGGTCATGGCCATTTGTAGGGCGAGAGTGCCGGATGTTACAGGACCCAAACCGTTTTTTGCGACTGTGGCGCCGGGCCAACCGAATTCCATGGCACCAAGATGGGGGATTGGGCATACCGCGTATAAGAGGGGACCATCGTAGGCCCCATGGTTGCCGACTTTTTTCCTCAATCCGGTAATGGATATAATGGGGGTGGCGCGGTCGCAGGGAAGGCCCGGCGACCGCGCGCCGTTGCGCGGTGTTGTAGGGTTAAGATACGTTTTCTGCCTCTTCCGCCAATCATTATTTCCTTCCCGGATCCAAACTTTCAAAGGTATTGCACAAGTTACTACGCCCTGGAGTGCCAGGTTTCAAAGGGTATCCAGAGCGGATGAGATTTACGACCTGATGTCCTCCGCATAGTTTTTTTTAATACTAAGGGCCCAACGGTGCCATCCGGCGCCGGACGCCCGATACCATCGAATTGGCAACCAAGGAGTTTCCCATGAAAAACCGGATGAATAAGTTTAGCCTTACGGCCGCCGTGACCGCTGCCCTCGGCCTACTGGTCTCTGGCTGCGCCTCCAAATCGGGCCGCATGGAAGCGGATCGCCACTCTTCGCAGAGCGAAACCACCCTGTCCTCGGATACCTCGAGTTACCGGTATGGAGGAAGCGGAACCGGGGGAGGCGGGACCATTGGGACCGGGCCCAGTGGAACCGGTGAGACGGGCGGCCTGGGAGGAACCGGCCTCGGACTTGATACGACTTACCAGCGGGATACCTCCTGGAACAGGAGCGATACATCCTGGCAAAACCCCTCCAGAAGCCCGGGCACCGGCCTTCAGGGAAACAGTGGAGAGGGAGGCGCGGGGGGCGGTTGGATCCAATCAGGACCCGACAGCATCCGGACCGATACCGTTGAGGGAATGGACACCCTCGAAGGCAGCGATTGGGATTCCCGGGGTTGAAACTAAGAACCTAAGCCCCCGGTTACCTCCAGAATTACTGGCGAAATTCGGGAATCGGCGCCCAATCCGGGCGAATCCGGTCAAACTCTTCGATTATGAGGGGCCGGTTTGGCCGAAATACGCATTTAGGCCGTACCCGGCTTCCGGGTCCATTTTCGCAAGCTTCTGACCTGGTAGTACCGACCGGTAACCGGGGTTCTTCCTATCTCGTCGGGATCCATATTAATAACGGTCGGAACGCGTATGTTTATGTAATTTGATTTTTGTCAAACGCCGCCGGGACTTTTTTTCAATTCATTCAGCTCGCCCCAAGGAAAGCATCCAATGTCTTACCCAACCCATGACGTTTCCCTCAAGCGCTATATGGAAGACATCCGCAAGACCAGCCCAATCTCACGCGAAGAAGAGCTGAGATTGTTCGAGCGCTGCCGTCGCGGAGATATGGACGCGCGCAACAGGCTCATCAAAGCCAACATGCGCTTCGTCCTCAAGGTCGCTCTCCAATATCGCGGATGTCCGATTCCCCTTCCCGATCTAGTCAACGAAGGTTGCATGGGACTCATCCGCGCCGTGGAGAGTTTCGACTCTTCGCGCGGGATCAAGTTCATCTCCTACGCGGTCTGGTGGATGAAGGCATTCATCACCAAATCCATCAACGAAACCGGATCCATGATCCGCCTGCCCGCCAATCAGTGCCTGCGTGTGCGCAAGGCCCTGAAAGAACAAGGACATGGCAAGGATCTGGACGAAGAAGTCCGCAGCCTGCTGCAGACCGCAGGCAGGGGCACCTCGTTCGAAGCGCCTTTAGGTCCGGAATCCAAGACATCATACCAGGAAATCCTGCGCGACGATCGCGCGGCGAATCCAGAGGATGAACTGGAAAAGTCCGCCACCGGGGAACTGGTGCGAGAAATCCTCTCCGAGCTCCCGGAGCGTGAAGCCCAGGTCATCACCGGCCTGTTCGGCATGGATCAGAACGCGCCCCAGACTCTACGTGAAGTGGGATTGGGATTGAACATCTCCCATGAACGCGTCCGCCAACTGCGCGATCAGGCTTTGCGCCGTATGCGCATCAGCGGCACCTTCGACAAGCTGCAGCGCAAATACCAGGGCTATCTGCAGGCCATGGGGGCATAAGCCCGTCCGCCACAGTCCCACGGTTTTTTCAAAGAGGCGCCCCTGAGGGGCGCCTTTGCTTTTGGTGCGCCGGCAGGGCGCACCCACTTTGGGGGTGAAAGTCCCCTGTGAGCCTGATAGAAGGACTCACTAGCTGAACGGCCTATCGCCTAAAGGTTAATGCAAATCTTGGCTTTGGAAATACCTCATCGCATAGCTGCCATGGATTGTCAATACAGGGCGAGGGATGGGGGTTCCGCGCAAGTCGCGCCCACGCGGGAAAAGTACAACTCTAAGGAGGCGCAACGCCGCGCTGGGCCCCCAGACCCGGCGAAAGCGACTCGCTATTTTGGGCTTGGGGTACTAGGTCGAGCTTGGACAAGCAGGGTCCGGACCTGGCGGCGCGCACCCGCCCGGCCCGGTTCACGGGGAAAGCGATCCCCTCAAATAGCCGAAGCGCGAGACCACGGCCTGATCAATGGGCTGGATCCGGACCTCCTCCCCTTGATCCCCTTTGGCGCCAGCCTGGCCGCGGATCTGGACTATCCCCTTCATGATATAGGCGCCGGTCGCGAAAACCTGCCCGCTTTTCGAAACGGGTAGGAAGGTGAGCCGGACTTTCACCGAATCACCCATCTTTTGCCCCGCCCGGATGGCTTCGAACCCGGCCGGAGTCAATTCGCCTTCGGCAGAATTCACGAATTGGCCGAGGTTGTCGAAAACGGCGAAGGAGTAGGAGAAGGGGAATTTCGTCTTCACGTCCCAGGTGGGCCCCAAGGTGGAGATGAGGTTGGGCGTAATGTCGGGGAGGAGCGGCTTGACCCTGGGATCCGCGCAATTCCAACAGAAATTACCGCCATGGATGACGATCGGATTGGCATCGGGCCAAGGGCGGATGAATGGGCCTTGGGTCAAGCCCTGTGACAAAACGACCTCAAGGGTCGCCGGGACCATGACGGGGTCACCGGTGACGGGCACAAAGATGCGCATGGTGCTGCGGGAGCCCTTTTCGTCCATAACCCCGGCAACCAAGGCGATGCGAAGGCTGTCCCCGGGCACGGGATATCTCGAGCCTGTAAGGAAGGTGAAGCGGTAACGGCTGGGCGAAAGGCGTTGGATGCCCGCGACCTGGATTCCGGCGATATCGATGTTGACTCCGTCACGCTTTATCTCGAAGGGAAAGGCTTTGGAGGTGATATCCAGAGGGACGGTTTCCGAGAACTCCGCCTCAAGGGCGGGCAGGGCCGGAGCGGGTGAACCGACCGCGACAGGAAAGGACTTGGCCTTGAGAATGATGGGTCCCACGCTATCCTCCATGAAAATCACATGCCCATCGTAAAGGCCGGGCTCGGAACCCAGTACGGCGAAGTTGCCGGCGACGAAGCCCGTTCCCGGCGAGAAGGCCGGAAGCGCCGCCGCAATGGACCTTGAGCCGGGTGCGGAGACCTGCACCGATGAAGGGGCGTGGGTCGACTTGTTGAAGGGATCGATGAACCGGAGATCCTTGGGTAGGGCCGTGGCCGTAAAGGTGGAGTCGAAGACCACTACGGCCGACTCGATGCGGCCGTCTCCGTCCTTGTCCAGGTAGTGCCCCTTGAGGGCCCTGGTCGCGGGAGGCAGCGCGGCAATCTGGATCCAGACCGAGGCGGCGAAGGTGCCCTTCCGGAAGGTCAAGAGGTGCAGCCCAGCGGGCAGAGCGTCGGGATCCACGGTAGCCGAGTAATCCGACGGCAAGGGCCGGTCGCCCAGGGTCCAATCACCGGAGGCGGGTTCGCGTCCCTCGCTGCGGACATCGCTGCAATTCACGCTCTGGGAGGCGTACCAGTCCTGCAAGGCCTTGAAGACCCTGACGCCGCCGCCCTTGGGGAGCGTGACGGTATCAGCCTGGCCCAGGAGCTCTAGCCCGGATCCGGAGAGATGGACGGTTCCGGCAGTGGGGGGAAGAATGTCGATATCGGTGGTCACCTTTATGGTCGAGTTGCTGGTCTGGCGTTCGCAAAAGAAGAAATCGAAGTTATAAAACTCGCCCACGACTATGCCCAGCTTCTCCTTCTGAACATCCAGGTCGACCTTGCCTGCCTGGGCGTTATGGGTCCCGCCCAGGTCCAAGGCGAGGCGGTTGTTGACATAGACCCATACGTCGTCGTCCCCGACAAAGTCGAAAACCTCGCCGCCCTTGTACTTGAAGGTCCCTTTCAACTCCATGCAGAAGTGAAAGTTGTGGGCGCGGCCGTCGGAGCTCGTGAAGGACCCTTCCCGGGTGGGGACCGAATCGATGGGGAAGAAGACCTGGTTCTCGTATTCGAAGGTGCTCGCCGTTCCCGCCTTCTTCGTCATGGTCAGGTTATTGCAGTAGGTGGCATTCTCCGGCCCGCTCCGGAACCAATCCTGGAGGCGATTATCCGGACAGGTATTGCCCGGAAGGTGGAAGGGCTTACGATCCTTGTCCAGAGTGTCCTGGACCATGTTCGTTCCCCCCGCGCAGTAGGGGCCCTCGAAATCGGGATGGGCTGAGTTGAAATCATAGATCATTACGGGTAAGACTTTTTGCTCCACGGCTTGGCCATGGGCGATAGGAATCGCGGATAGAAATGACAGCATGGAAAGTGCGACACTGGTGTGCGAAAGACGCATGAAAGGATCCCCCCTGTAATGGCCCGAAGAAAGACATGGACATGACCGGAGTTCCCACGCCCCGGAAAGAAACAAGGTATCCCGTGGTCTGGGGCCAAGTCGGTAAAAAAACGGCATTCCCCGGTATGAAATCCGCATGGATGCGAAAGGCTGGTACAAATGGGTTGCCGGAGGTGTGGTATTCAATGCACGCTTCGCAATGAACCCAATTGCCTCCATGCTCCTTGCAGGCGGGGGAATCGGGATTTCCCGCCGGTAGACCCGGAAGGTTTCGGGCCATGCCCGGCTTACGATAAAGCATTTTTCCAAGCACTTCCAAAGAGATAGCCAGGCTCAAGCCCTCGATGGATTTTTGGTTGTGGCGGATGCAGCGCAGCTGATATTGCAGGCCAATGCTATCTTTTAGCGGGGCCTATCCCCATCCCATGAAAAGGGCGACTGCGACATGAATCTCGACCCCTTCTCCAAAAACGGCTTCGGCTCCGGACCCGGGAAACCCTCTTCTCGGGATGAGATTTTCGTCAAAAACAAGGGCGGCAGCCTGGGCCGAAAGGGCCCTGCCCCCGAGCCATTGGAACCGATGGAGATACCCGCCGCGGAGCCCGCGCCGGAACCGGAAAAGCCGAAG
>JALYSE010000214.1 GCA_030854955.1 Fibrobacterota bacterium
GGGTCTCCCCGCGCCCTCCGGGGCCGCAAAATAGGGAATGGTGTAATAGGACATATTGAACCTCCTTTCGACTGGGTGGATATGCCCGCAGATAGGCTAGATCAATAACCGGGCCAAACCGGAAAGGGCTCAATCCGCATCGGATTCAAGGATTTGGGGCCACTCTTCTATGTCCAACCCCTGGACACTGTACACCCGGTGGGGAGGGACCACGATGTCTCGCAAAAGGTCCGTCCAGACCCCGACTCTATAAGGCCAAAAGGAAATGGACCCACCCCGCCCGCACCTGAACTTAAGATGGCCGCTCCGGGGAATCCCACGCGCTTCCCTGCCGGTCAGGCCGCTTCTCTGGTTTTCTCTCTTGTGTTTGCCAGGGGTTCAGGCCCGGGGATGCGCGGGGGCACCGGGTCGGGGGAAATCAAGCGGAGGCGAACGGCCCGCCCTTTGGCGGGACGCTCGTAAGCAGGCTGGGGGAAATGGGCTTCCGCGAGCAAGTCGCGGGGGACCCGGAGCAACCTCCGCGTTTGCGAGCGGAAGCGGAAGGCATCAATGGAGGCCATGGCCCGCGGCCGGAAGCCTCAGAGTATCGGAAGCTTATTCGCCGGAGCCGCTTCCAAAGTCCCGGTGCCCCCGCGCATCCCCAGGTATCAGTCCCTGGGAACCGCAGAGCGAGACCTATAGTGGTGGACTAATCCGCGATGGAAACCTCGGAAAGGTTCCCATCTTCAGCCGCCTTCTTCAGCTTGTTATTCGCCCAGATGGCAACTTCCACGCGGCGGTTGGCCTGACGGCCGCTCGCCGAACCATTATCCTCGACCGGGGCCTGTTCGCCCAGACCGGATTCATCGATGCGGCCGCTCTTGACACCGCTGCCCTTGAGCTTATCACCCACCGCGTCGGCGCGCCGTTCGGACAACTTGAGATTGTGGTTGTCCGCTCCCGAATTGTCCGTATGGCCCTGGACCATGATTTCCGTGTCATCGTACTTTTTCAGGACCTTGGCCAGTTCGCTCAGGTTGGTATTGGCCTCGGAGCGCAGCTTGTCCGAATCCACATCGAACAGGATTCCCGAGTTGAAGGTGATCTTGATGCCTTCGCCCACGCGTTCCACCTTAGCATCCTTCAGATCACGCTGAAGCTCGGCGGCCTGCTTGTCCATATAATGGCCGATGGTCGCACCCGCGGTGCCTCCTACGGCCGCCCCGATGATGGCTCCCGCTGCAGTGTTTCCCGAGGCCCGTCCGATGACGCCTCCGATTACCCCGCCGGCTCCTGCCCCGATGAGGCCGCCCTTACCGGCATTATTCATGTTGGCGCATCCCGCCAGAACTCCAAGGGCTATCAACAAGGCTGCGGGTCTATTGAATCGAATCATTTTTTCCTCCTGATTTCGTGAGGCCGCTGTGGGGCCTGCATCCCGAAATACGAATTAGGGTATTCACCTACAAATATAAAATCGCCCCCATACGATTAATTCCGTGAAATTTGCGGATATAGGGGAGATTCGCATCCATTATCGAATTGAAAATGGAGTAATGGCCTCTTTTTTCTTGGAAGCAAGCCGTCCGAGCGGAACCCTTTACGCTCCTTTTACAGATCGAGAAGGGGATATTTGATCTTAACGGATCCAATATTGCCTTGAAGGGAAACCTGGACGTCCGATCCGGGATAGGCGGTTCTGCGACCTGGCCTTCAGGTTCGGTCGCGCAACAGCAACAGGTTGGCGGCGAGGATGAACGCGCCGCCGATCGCCAGCCGCACCGTCACTTCCTCATTGGCATACAAGGCGGGATCCCGCACCAGCAGTTCCGGCAGGAAAAACGCCCCCAGCGCCGCCGTCAGCGGTTCGATGCAATAGATGAACCCGGCCGCCACCGCGCCGACCATTTTCTGATATCGGTTCATGATCACGAACGGCAGGGTGGTCCCGAGGATCGCAAGGAAGAGCGTGAGCCCGATCGCGCGCGCGGACGAGTGGGACGCCTCGAGTACTGGGAGTCCACCCGGCAGGAAGGCGAGAGCGGTGAGGCATGCGATGGATACCGATGCGCACAGGACGAAGGTCAGGCGGGTTGGATCGACCTTGTCCCGGGGGACGCGGTCCACCCACAGGATTTGGCCCGCGAAGAGGCATGCCGCCCCCACGTTTTCCCATTCCCCGCGTCCCAGGGAGAAGGCGCGGGGGTCGAAGCGGGTCAGGATCGCCATGCCCGCGAGCACCAACAGGCAGCAGGAAAGCAACACCGGAGTCATTTTCCGTTTGCCCACCAGCCAGGTAAAAACCGGGACCAGGATGCAGTAGAGGGCGATAAGGAATCCGGCCGTGGATGCATCCGTATAGTTCAGGCCATCCACCTGCAGGAACATACTCACCGCAGTGAAGCCGCCCAGGATGGCTCCATGCTTCCACTCTTCGGGACGGATCCGCAGGGGCGATTGGCGCGACCAAAGCAGCACGACCAATGCGGCCAGGCCGAAACGGACGCACAGGGAAGCGGCCGAGCCTCCCATCGATCCCCCTTGGGGCGCGAGGATGGTTTGCTCCGTCCCGAGTGCCTTCATGACCGGGATGGAGACGCCCCATAGGCAGGAGGCGATAAACAACATGACGGAAGGCAATCTGAAGGGCGCGCTCACCGTGGAAATGTAGGAATTTCAGGATGGCGTCCCTTTCCGCCCTAAGGGCCGCCGTCGCTAAGAATGGTCTCGGGCTCCGAGGCTTGGCCCGAACTAGACAATATCACGATATCGACCCGGCGATTGCGGGCCCGGCCGGCCGGGGTGTCGTTGGACGTCTTGGGACGCGAGTCGCCATAGCCTGTCGCGGAGATTTTCGAGGCGGATACCCTGAAGCGGTCGGTGAGGACCCTTACCATGCTGGTCGCCCGCGCCGAGGACAGCTCCCAGTTGCTTGGAAAGGTGCGCGAGCTGATGGGAATGTTGTCGGTATGCCCCTCGATGCGCACGGGATTCTGGTAGGATTTGATCTTCTCCGCCAGTTCCGCCAGCACCGGGTAGGCGCTTTCCTCCACATCCGCGCTCGCGGATTTGAAAAAGCCGCCTTCCTTGAGGCTCACAACCAGGCCCCGCTCCTGCTGATCGACGGCCACTTTGTTGAGCATGCCCTTTGTGATCAGGAATTCTTCCACCTGCTTCTTGATTTCTTCGAACTCCTCCTTGCCCGCTTCCTTGGTGGCGGGCGGGGTCTTGGAGTTCTCGTTCCCTTCGCCCTTGGGAAGGCGGGACTTGTCGGACGGGATTCCGTCGATGGCCAGGGCTTCCATGTTCACCATCTGGGCGCCGCTCGTGCCGAAGGCTTCGCGCAGCCCGTCTGCCATGGCCTTGGCTTTGTTCGCGTCCGATTTGCTGAGGGCGTACAACGCCGTGAAGGTGGCGAACAGGAGGGTGATGAAGTCCGCATACGAGACCAGCCAACGCTCGTGGTTGACGTGCTCCGGGTGTTTGTGTTTTCTCGCCATTGGGTTCTAGTGGGCCGCTTCCTTGGCGCCGTGCCCGCCGCCGGCGAGGAACGCGCGCAGGCGCTGGCTCAGGAAATGCGGGTTCTCGCCGTTCTGGAGGGCGACCAGCCCTTGCAGGATCATGTTCTTCTCGTGCACCTGTTGCGCCACACGCTGTTTGAGCTTGCTTCCCAGGGGCAGGGCAATGAGGTTCGCGATGGCAAGGCCGTAGATGGTGGCCACGAAGGCCACGGCGATACCGCCTCCGAGCTTGGAGGGGTCGTCCAGATTGGACATCACGTGGATGAGGCCGAGCACGGCGCCGATGATGCCAACGGTGGGGGCATAGGCGCCCACGGCTTCGATCACGGGAATCGGGATCTTGGAATGCTCCTCGAAGGTTTCCAGTTCCGTTTCCATGATACTGAGCAGCATGGCGGGATCGATGCCGTCCACCACCAGGGTCAAGCCTTTGCGGGTGAAGGCGTCGGGATGGGCCTTGGCCTTGGATTCCAGAGCCATGATGCCGTTCTTGCGGGCGAACTGGCAAAGCTCGGTGAGCTCGGCGATGGTCTTCTCGTGGTCGGACTTGGGCGGGGAAATGCAGATCTTCAAGGCCTTCAGGGCATGAATGGTGTGCTCCAGGGGAAAGCTCGAAAGGGTCGCGCCCAAGGTGCCGCCTCCCACGATAATCAATGCCGTGGGCTGGATGAGCGAACTGATATGGCCGCCTTCCAGGACCACGCCGAGAAGGATAAGGCCGAAGGCGATTGCGGGACCAAGGATTGTTGTTATATCCACGATTTCTTTTCCAGGTTAGCGCACGAATCCGGATGCCGCGTTTATTATCGCAATATCCATCGCTCTTTTACAACCATACGACGGCGGGTAAACCATTGTCCAGTCCCCGCTTGGGGAAGCTTGCGGGAGGCGCATGTGGCCGCATTCGCCGCTCGATTCCGGCAATTGGGTGCGTAAAGCCGAGGTAAAACCCCCAGGGATTCTTCTCGTATCGGTTTAAGTCCCGGTCTTGGCCGGTCCACCTTCTAAAGTCCCGGCCTTGGCATTAGTGGAGCGTTTTAAGATCTTGAATGGCGTGTCCAGTATGCCCGCTCTTCCCATCCTCGCCCATAGGCGGGAAATAGTAGACGCCGTGGAGCGGGAACGGCTTCTCATCCTCTGCGCCCCCCCGGGCACGGGCAAATCCACCCAGGTTCCCCGCTTCCTATTGGACCGGCCTGGAAAGATCCTGGTCCTGCAGCCCCGGCGCATCGCGGCCCGCAACCTGGCCTTGCGCGTGGCCGAGGAATTGGGCGAGGCGGTGGGCGGCACGGTCGGCTATCAGGTCCGGTTCGAAGGAAAATCCAACCAGGACACCCGCATCCTCTACCAGACCTACGGGGTTTTCTTCCAGCAATTGCTGGGGGATCCGCTTTTGGAAGGTATCGGCACCGTGTTGCTCGACGAGTTCCATGAAAGGACTCTGGAAGCGGACGCGACCCTGGCATGGCTGAAACGTCTCCGGGAGGAGGCCCGGCCCGACCTGGCTATGGTGGTCATGTCCGCGACCCTGGAGTTGGAGGGCCTCAAAGCCTTTCTGGCTCCCCGTTCCGGCACCGCCGCTCCCCGCAGTGAGGCACCGCTTGTCAACGTGGCGGCCGAGACCTTTCCGGTGGAAATCTCCCACCAACCGCCGATGGCGCAGGAACCCCTGAACCTGCAGGCTCTCAGGGCCTTCAAGCGCTTGGTGGCCCAGGGGCTTTCGGGATCCGTGCTGATCTTCATGCCGGGCCAAGGGGAGATCCGGCGCACCCTGGAATCCCTGGATCCCCTCTGTCGCCTGCACGGCCTGGGGCTTTTCGAACTGCACGGGTCTATGGACATGGAAGCCCAGCAGCGCGCTTTGCGCGCACCCCAGGCGGGATCTTGCGTGATTGTTTCCACCAACGTGGCGGAAACGTCGCTGACCATTCCCGGAGTCACCGTGGTCATCGATTCCGGCCAGGCGCGCATCGCCGCCTATAGCACCCAGCGGGACATGAACACCTTGTACCTGGGGTCCATCAGCCTGCAAAGCGCCCGTCAGCGGGCCGGCCGAGCGGGGCGCACCGCTCCCGGCATCTGCATTCGCCTCTGGTCCGCCGATCGCGAACGCGCCATGCCGGCCGTTCTGGATCCGGAGGTCATGCGCGTGGAGCCCACCTCCATGGTCCTGTCTCTGCATTCCCTGGCGGATCGCTTCGCGCGCATCCATCGCCGTCCCGCGCTCTCGGGCGCATCGCCCGCCGCACGGGCGAACCCCGGCCCCGACATGCTGGTTCCCTGGTTGACGCCTCCCGCGCCGGCCCTATGGGACAAAGCGGAGAAATCCCTACAGCGCATCGGCGCCATCGAAGTGGGCGGCGGCATCACCGACATCGGCCGCATGCTCGCGCGCTTCCCGGCCCATCCCGTATTGGCCAAGGTGCTCCTCGACGCGAAGCAAGCCGGGGTGGGTCCACAGGCCGCGGCCATGGCCGCCATTCTTGAATCCCAAACCCGGCGGGCCAAGGGCGCCTCCGCCGACCTGTTCACCCTGGGGCTGGATCTGGCCACGGACGTGGAGGCCCGCCGCTTCGATCGGGAGACCCGTGAATCCTATCGGCAACTGCTGCGCCTGTTGGACAAGGCCCCGGGAGGCGATGCGCCGAGGAACGCGGGCCAGCGGGCGGCCGCGCTTTCGCCCAAGCCTACGCCGCAACAGGAGGAGGATGCCTTGCGCGCCGCCGCCACCCGCTGCTGGCTGGTTCCGTTCCAGGATCGCATCGCCGTACGGGCGGAAAAAAGCCTGAGCTTCACCCTGGCCGACGGACGAAGGGGCGTGGTGGAGCCGGGACAGGTGCCTGCGGGCGTAAGCGTGATCCTGGCGCTGGAATTGCACGAGACGGGAGGCGCCAACCAGAACCGCCAAGTGGGTATTCCCATGTTGCTTCCCTGCGAACCCTCCTGGGTCGAGGATGTTTTTCCCGGCGAGTGCAAGTGGACCAAGGTGGGCGGATGGGACGAAGCCCGGGGCCGCGTGATGCAGGAGGATCAGTTGCTGTTCCGGGGCCTGGCCTTGGAGCGGAAGATCCTCAAGGACGGGGTGCTGGATCCGCAGGAGTCCGAACGCCTGCTGGTGGAGAGGCTCGTTTCCGGCGAGATCAAACTACCGAACTTCGACGAGGATGCGAAGCAGCTTGTCCTGCGCATCCGGCTCGCGGCCAAAATCTTCCCGGAATACGGCCTGCCCAAACTGGACGAGGACGATTGGCGGCTCATCTACCATGAAATCTGCGAAGGGCGATCGTCGGTGCGGGACTTGGAGGGGGTCTCCGTAGCGCGCGCGTTACGAGAATACCTGGGGGGATCCCTGGCCGCCTTCGTCGATAAGGCCGCGCCCACCACCCTGAAACTGACCGGGCCGCGGATGGGCAAACTCACCTATTTCGAAAACGCCCTGCCGGAATTATCCGCGCGCCTGGGAGACTTCGTCGGCATGGTAGGCCGGATGACCATCCTGGAGGGAAAGGTGGAGGTGGTTTACGATATCCTGGCTCCCAATTACCGCACGGTCCAGAAAACCTCGGACCTCTCCTCCTTTTGGAAGAATACCTATCCCGAAGTAAAGAAGGAGCTGAAGCGCCGGTATCCCAAGCACCCCTGGCCTTAAAGGGCGCCCACCCCTGGCCTTAAGGGGTGCCCCCGGCCTAAGGGGTGCCCACCCCTGGCCTTAAGGAGTGGCCACCCCTGGGCCTCGTTCCGATTCCCCTGCGTTATTTCTCAATTCCATTGAAGAGCCCTTTCCTTCTGTGGTAAGGTTTGCGATGTGTTTCCGGGGCGCGGAGACCGGTGGCGGCAAGGAGCTATGATGCCTGTGGCTGAAAGTCTGAGCATCCTTTTGATTGAAGGCCGGAGCGGAATGGCACGGGCTTTATTGTCCGCCCAACCAGGATTCATCGTGACCCATGCGGACCGGATGACCAAGGTTTCCACCTTGGCGGCCCAGGCGCGGTCCTCAGGCGGCTTCGTCGCGGCACTCGTCGACCTGTCCCTTCCCGATTCGCCCGGCATCGAAGGCTTTCGTCGCCTTTCCGGCATGCTGCCCGGAGTGCCCGTGGTGGTCTTGTCCCGAGGCGGCGATTCCGGCTTTGCTGACCAGGTTATTTCCGAAGGTGCGCAGGCATGCCTGGACATGAACGGTCTGGACGGAGGCGCGCTGGCCCAGACCCTGCGGCAGGCGGTGGTCCGAAGCCGGGCCGAAGCTTTGCGGTTCAAGGCCCTTTTCGATTCCGCGCCCGTGGGCATCATGCTTGCCGCCGGCCGGCGCGTGATCATGGCCAACCCGGCGGCATTGGAGATCTTCGGCCGACCGGAATCGGCCCTTGGGCACCTGTCCGTGCTCGACCTCTTTCCCTCCGCATCAAGCGCCCTGCTTGAAAAAGCCTTGGACGCACGTCCCGGCGAAATCCCGGAAACGCGTTTCGTCGCCGAACTGGAGAGGCCGGACGGTACGTCCCTCCGCTGCCGGGCATACGTAACCGCAGCGGTACTGAACGATGCACCCGCCGTGGCGCTGTACC
>JALYSE010000385.1 GCA_030854955.1 Fibrobacterota bacterium
TTCCGACCTACCTGGACCTGACCTTGCGGGAGAAACGCGATATGAGAATCAGCTTGCAGAAGCTGACGCCTCCTCAGGCGGAATATGGACGGATGAAATATTGGCTCGGAGAGTACCGGAAAATCCTGGATCGCGGCGGCTGGCAGGAGGTTCCGGAAGGACCGGTTTTAAGCCCCAAGAGCTCCGGGCCCAGGGTGGCCGCCCTGTGCGCGCGCTTGAAAGCGGGAGGAGAGCTGCAAGGAAGCGGATGTGATGAGGATTTTTCACCGGCCATGGAGGACGCCATGAAACGGTTCCAAAGCGTTCACGGTCTGGATACGACCGGCTTGGCGGATGCCCGCACCTTGCGCCAGCTCAATGTTTCCACTCAGGACCGCATCGATCAGATTGGTTTGAACCTGGAATGTTGGCGCTGGCTTCCCCAGGATCTGGGCGAGCGCCATATCCGGGTGAACATCGCCGATTTCCGCCTGGGGGCTTTTGAACGGGATGAGGAAATCTTTTCCATGCGGGTGGTGGTGGGGCGGAAACAGGACAGCACTCCAGTGTTCAGCGACCGGGTGACGTCCGTGCAGCTCAATCCCTCCTGGAACGTCCCGGCCTCCATAGCCGGAGAGGAGATCCTGCCGGAATTGCAAAAGGATCCCGAGTATCTTTCCAAGCATGAAATGGAACTGCTCGCTAACTGGAACGAATCGGCGTCCTTGATCCGGCCGGATTCGATCGATTGGGCGGAAGTTTCCCCTGAGCAGTTCCCTTTCCGAATCCGGCAAAGGAACGGAGACGTAAGCGCGCTGGGAAGGGTGAAGTTCGTACTCACCAATCCCTTCAACATTTATCTCCACGATACTCCAGCCAAGAAATACTTCGCGCACGACAAGCGGGCCCTTAGCCATGGATGCGTGCGCTTGGCCCAACCATTCAAGCTGGCGGAGTGGCTATTAGCGCCCGGGTCGGTATGGACGCCGGAGCGCCTGGCCGCGGACGTGACCAAGGGGGAGGAGATTTTCATCCCCGTCGAGGGTAAGGGCGTGCCCGTCCATATCCTCTATTGGACCTGTTTTGTCGACAAGCAAGGCGGACTGCAATTCCGGCCCGACGTCTACAACTGGAACCCGAAGATGGAAAAGGCTCTGGATCGGAAGGCGGCTTCATTTTGAAAGTGGCCTTGCGCAGATTGGGTACGCTGCTGTTCCTGTCCGTCTTGGGAATCAAACCGGTTCTCGGCGCAGAAGGATCCGGATGGGAATCCGGTAAAGCCGGATGGGAATCCGGTAAAGCCGGATGGAAATCCGGTAAAGCCGGATGGGAATCCGGTAAAGCCGCTTTCGAGGTCCATTACAAAGGGGAATCCTCTCCATTCTCCGTGAACGGGGTATTCCTCATGCCCGGCGAAATCCTGGACCTGAAAATCAGCGGTCGTCAGAGCGGAACGTTCTCCCTTGAATTCGCGAAAGGGACGGGCGGTCCTGCGGGACCGCGCGCTTGGAATTGGAAGGCGCCGGACACCTCCGGACTCTACACCCTGACCTTGCGGCGGGACAGCACGGACGATAGGGTCCGTTTCAACGCCTTCGTGATGATTCCCGCCGCAGAAATGAAAGGGGAGTATCTCCGGGGTTACCGCATCGGCAAATACCCCGGTACGCCCCTGAAGGGCCTGGAATTCTACCGCAACCCCAAAGGATTCATCCTGGCGGATTCAGTCTCGGTTAATGCCAGGGTTTCCCCCCATTTTCGCCTGGGGCAATTCCTTTGCAAACAATCTGCGGAACTGCCAGCTGTGCTACTCCTCAAGGAGCGCTTGGTGCTGAAACTCGAAATGGTTCTCGAAAAAGCCAATGAAGCGGGTTATCCCTGTAACACCTTCCACGTGATGAGCGGGTACCGCACGCCTTTCTACAATAAGGCCATCGGAAATGTGAAGTTGAGCGCCCATCAATTCGGTGGCGCCGCAGATATCTTCATAGACAACGCTCCCGTGAATGGGGAGATGGACGATTTGAACGGAGATGGCATCTCCGACGGCTTGGACTCAGGCCTTCTATTCGATTTGGTGGATAAGCTGTCGGTTAACGAGTATTTCCTGCCTTATATCGGCGGCATCGGAAAATACAGCAAGAACCGATCGCATGGGGCCTTTGTTCACGTTGATGTCCGGGGTTTCCGGGTCATCTGGTGAACCGGCCTTTTACTCAGCCGAACCGGCGATCCGATCCGAACCTGAGAAATCCCGCGGGTTCTTGTCCATTCGCTTGAATTCGCGGACGGTCTCGGCGGCCAGGAAAACCAAGGCTGCAAAGACCGCGAGACTAATGCCGACAACCAGGGACATTTCCATTTACGACCTCCAGAGATGTGTAGTCTTAAGATACACTTTTTGAAGGTGGGATGTCCGAATAACGGTTTTTCGGCTATAAACCCGACGTTAACACC
>JALYSE010000019.1 GCA_030854955.1 Fibrobacterota bacterium
ACTTCGCCACAGCGCCGCCGCTCTTGGCCAAAACGGTGGTGATGGCCGCAGTCAGGGAAGTCTTGCCATGGTCGACGTGGCCAATGGTGCCAACGTTGACGTGGGGTTTGTTCCTGTTGAATTTTTCCTTGGCCATTTCCCTATAACCTCCTGTTTGACGTCCCTATCAATTTTCTCTAGCAAAAAACTGGACAACTTTGTTCAGGCAATTTTTTGGAGACGTAATTGATAGCAAAATTTCCGGGATTTTGCACCCTGTCTCCAGCTTAATTCGCGAGGGGCCAGACACTTAAGCACTCGACCCCTTCTTTGCCTCTAAACCCTCCACCCTTGGTGGAGCTTCCTCTCCTAATGGAGCCCAAATCGGGAATTGAACCCGAGACCTCTTCCTTACCAAGGAAGTGCTCTACCCCTGAGCTATTTGGGCCCATTAGGAGAGGAGAAAGTGGAGCGGGCTAACGGACTCGAACCGTCAACAGCCACCTTGGAAGGGTGGTACTCTACCAATTGAGTTAAGCCCGCGTAACCGTGCCGCTCTGGCCCAGTTCACCCACTTTTCTTGTCTGAACCTCTTTAGCTAATGAACTTCTGCGAAAAAAAGACCTTTTAAATGGGTGGGGGCGGTTTCGAACCGCCGTAGGCATAGCCAGTGGATTTACAGTCCACCCCCATTAACCACTCGGGCACCCACCCGTCTAAAAGGCTTCGATTCTTCCGTTTTCGACTTCTCCTGGATCCTTCGAGACTTGAAAAGCCAACGATAGGATTTGAACCCACGACCGCCTGATTACAAATCAGGTGCTCTACCAGCTGAGCTACGTTGGCCCGAAAAAAACCCTTTTCATCCATGGCTTTGCTTCGAGCAGCTCCCGAAACTTGGCCAAAATCGCTGATCCTCAAAAGGGAGGGAGAAATTTAGCAAAAATGTTGCCGAACTATCAAGGAAATACAGGAAGAGGGGGCTAATTCGAAAGTTCGTCTTGGTTAGCGGGAGTCCAGGGTCGCTTTTCCGCCAAAAACGAAACCTGTGGGTTAGTAAAGCCTAATGCGATGCCTGGATGGCGCGCAATCTTTCCCCTAAAGAAGGGTGGGAATAGTGAAAAGCGCAGTACCAGGGGTGAGGAGTAAGGTTGGAGAGGTTTTTATGGGAAAGCTTGATGAGGGCGGTTTGCATGGCGTCCTGATCCTGTATGGCCTGCACGGCATAGGCATCTGCCTCGTATTCATGGCGGCGGGAGACGAGGTTGGACACCGGAGCGAACAGGATGGACAGGGTTGAGAATCCGGTCATGAACAAGAATAGGCCGGCGGCGGGGTTACCGGCGAACGGGCCGGAAACCAAGGGCCCGGCTGCCGCAGAGGCAACATCGAATCCGAAGGCGGCGTAAAGCGCGGGCCATCGCAGGGCCAGGGAGGCGACGAACAATAAGCCGCCCATAATCAGGATCTGGGCCGTCATCATCTTGTAGATGTGCTTCCGTTTATAATGCCCTATCTCATGGGCCAGGACGCTCAGAAGCTCCGGGCGCTCCATCTGGCGAAGCAGGGTATCGAACAGCACGATGCGCCGGAAACGTCCGAAGCCGGTGAAATAAGCGTTGGAATGAAGGCTACGGCGGCTGCCGTCCATGACATAGATTCCGCCGGCGGGAAAGCGCAAACGGTCGGCAAGAGCCAGCAGGGCGCTTTTCAGGTCCCCGTCCTCCAAAGGCTTGAAGCGGTTGAACAGGGGGGCAATGAAAATGGGATAGAGGACCATCATTACAATCTGGAATCCCAGCAACAGGCCGAAGGCCCAGATCCACCACCGGGTCCCGAAATAACCTATCAGGGCGAGCTGAGCATAGAGCAGGGGCAGACCCAGGGCCGCCGATAGCAGCATTTCCTTCACCAGGTCCCGCCAGAACAATCCCAAGGTCATGGTGTTGAATCCGTACTTGCCTTCGATGCGGAAGGTGGAGTAGATGGACAGGGGGAGCTTGAGCAGGGATTGGACCAGGATGATCCCCGCCAGGAACAAAGCCCCCCGGTGCAATCCAGCCTCGAAAACACTCGCGAGCAGGCGATCAAACCCTGGGAGGATTCCCGAGAACAACAGGAACAGGGTGATGGAGGCCGAATATATTACGGAAACGGTTTCGAAGGAAAGCCTCTCCAAGGTATAAGCCCGGCTCTTGGCGAAAGTGTCCGGATCGAAGTGGCCGGCGAACAGGGGCCCCGTAAAGCGGTCCGGCAGGGAGGAATGGCGGCGGGCTTCCTTGCGGTTCAGGAGTATGAGGCTAATCTCGACCGCTAGGCCCAAACCGAATAGAATGAGGAAAACGGCTCGGAATTGGGTGGGGTCCATGTTGTTATTCCGATCCGGATCCGGGCGCGAACCTAAGTAGATTATTGCCCATGGAATTGGGGAAAAATACAATCTTGGCGGTCCGGATGTGCGGATTCCTGGGGGGGATCTGGTTGTTGGGCTGCAGTTCGGCCCCCATAAAGATGGAGTGTCGGGAAACCCAGGCGCGCATCGATTACGGCGACCTCACCGGGGATCAGCTCCGTTTTGCCATGCAAGAGCTGGAAGATTGCCGCCAGCGGGTGAAAAAGGCGGAAGACAGGGATTCCGTCCTCATCGAAAGTGCGGAAGAACGCTTCACTCCGACCGACTCCCTTTAAAAGCTCCCTGAACGGGAGAGGCGCCACTTGAAAAGGGGGTCCACCTCCCAATGGGGGTGACGAATCATCGAGAGGATTTCATGAAAATATCCAGCGACATCCTGCCGAAAAGGCTGTTGCAAATCGCCATGGAAATCAACCAGGCCGGGGGTTCCATCTACGTGGTGGGCGGTTGGGTCCGCGATCTTCTGCTCGACATACCGTGCCATGATTACGATCTCGAGGTGTACGGCCTTGAGATGGAAATGCTTTTCAACATCCTGGTGCGCCACGCCAAGCCCAACCTGGTGGGCAAGTCCTTCGGCATCATCACCATGCGCATCGACGGTTTGAATTTCGATTTCGCCTTTCCCCGCACGGAAAACAAGACGGGCCCGGGCCACAAGGGGTTCTCGGTCAATTCCGACCCCTTCCTGAGTTTCGAAGCCGCCTCCTCGCGGCGGGATTTCACCATCAACAGCATGGGGATCAAGATCCCGGAAATGGAATTGGCCGACTTCCACAACGGTTTCCGCGATTTGCAGTCCAAGGTGCTCCGCCACGTTTCCGACGCATTCTCGGAGGATCCCCTGCGGGTCCTGCGCGCGATCCAGTTCGCGGCGCGGTTCGAACTGGACATCGCTCCGGAGACCCAGGAGTTGTGCCGGAAGCTTCCCTTGGCCGAACTGCCCATGGAGCGCATCTATGGAGAGTTCCGGAAGCTCTTGCTGAAGGCCAAGCGGCCCTCCTTGGGGCTGGAGTGGATGCGCAAGCTCGGCCTACTCGACCATTTCCCGGAATTGAAAGCCCTGATTGGCGTGCAGCAGGAGCCGGAATGGCATCCCGAGGGCGATGTGTGGATCCACAACAACATGGTGGTCGACGAGGCCGCCAAGTTGCGCCTAGATGAATACGGCGAGTTCGAGAACATGGCCCTGATGTTGGGTGCGCTTTGCCATGATTTCGGCAAGCCGGCTTGCACGGTCTTCTCGGATGGCCGGTGGCGCAGCCCCGCCCATGACGTGCGGGGCGAGAGGCCCACGCGATCCTTTCTGGACCGGTTGACGCATGAAACGGCGCTGGTGGAGGCTGTGGTAGCCTACGTGCGGGAGCATCTGAAACCGGCCTTGCTCTACAATGCGCGCGCAGAGATTAAGCCGAGCGCGATCCGGCGCCTGGCCTTGCGCGTGGACATCGAGAAGCTGGTGCGGGTGGCGCGCGCGGACCATTTCGGCCGTACGACGCCGGATGCGTTAGCGCGGGAGTTCCCGGCCGGGGAATGGCTGTTGGATCAATCGCGGCTTTTGAACGTGCTGACGAATAAGCCAAAGCCTTACCTGATGGGGCGGTTCTTGTTGTCGTTGGGGATGAAGGCGGGGCCGGATGTGGGGAAACTGATTGCGGAAAGCTTCGAGTTGCAGCTTGAAGGCGAGATTGCCGATGTCGCGGCGGCTGAGGCATGGGCTCGGGCGCGGTTGTCGGAGTGAAGGCGGAGAAGGTTTTCTAGCCTGTAAAAGCGATAGGCGGGGAGTTGTGCAGCAACTCTATAGCCTTGAGCCACTCTAGGGAAGGGAGAAGGAAGAGGTTCTCCGGGTCCGAGATTGGTGGCTGTGGCCGCGCTATTCCAGCACGTAGCGGCCTGCGTAGGCTTTGAACTTTTCGTTCAGGAAGTTGATGGCTTCGGTGGGGGGCAAGGTGAGAAGCGGCTCCATGTCCTTGTTCCAGGGCAGGCGCGCCAAGCGATCGGGACGGGAGGCGTAGCCTTGTTGGTAGGCTTCCGCGGCGGAGATGATGGGGACGGGATTGAGTTCGCGGGGTATGAGGAAGGCGTTGTTGTATTCCAGTCCGACCAAGGCGTAACCGTTGCGTTTCCCCAGGTCTTCGAGGATTGAGAGGCTTTGTCCGAAGAAGTGGTCCTGGACCCAGGCGTGGTCCGAGTTCCATTTGACCGAGAAGCGGATGGGCGGGGGGATTTTTTCGTTGATTTCCGCGCAGATCAGGGAAGGGCGATAGGCGGTCAGGAGCTTTTCCAATACATAGTGATCGTAGCTGTCGATGTCCAGGTTGAGGAAGCCGAACTCCCTGGGGGTTTCGCAGGCGGCCAGGATGCTGTTTACGTTGTCTGGGGTGATGCGGGTGCGGACCAGGCGCGCGCCGGGAAAGACGGAATAGCGATAGGCCAACTTGGAGAATCGGGTCGAGTCCCATTCGGCGGCGACGCCGTCCCAGCCGTTTTCAAACAGGTTGAAGGAATTGGACATGGTCACGCCGTCCCCGGCGCCGATATCAACGGCGAACCGGTGGCGTAATTGGATTTGGCGGAGTAGGTCCTGGATGATGGGGTCTTCGTTGAAATTCGAAAATCTTTTGGCGCCGGAGGCGCCGGTAGGGCGGACACGCCGCAATTCGAGGCCCAGGGCCTGAAGGCTTTGTTTTACGAGGCGGATGCCCGGCGAGAATCCCATGCGGTTAGTCTACCGCTCCCTGACCCGGCGCTGCAACACGGTGGACCGATCAGAACTCCAGCAAGAGGCCCAACCGACCCATCCATCCGGCCCTTGAGCCCTGGGTTTCATAAGCGCCGAGGGCCAAAATGCTGGAATGGCGGCCATTGCGGATGTCGAAGCCGCCGCCAGCGCGCCAGAGAAAACCGGGATGGTCTTCGTCGAAAGCGTAGCCCATATCGCCTATGGCGACGGGAAGGACCACACGGCCGATGGGCAGCCGGATCATGGCGCTTCCCAGGAGCGGGATGGCGTCGGAGCCGCTGACCGTACCTTGGCCGGATTGGATGCCCAGCAGGGTCATATCATCGAATTTGGCGTAAAGGGCGGCAGAATAGGCGAAATGGGCGCCCTTGAAATGGTCTCGTGAGTTGGCACCGAAGGTGCCTGTCAGGACGACATCGGCTTGCGCAGCGAAGGGAAGCAACGCTGCGAAGACGAAAAAGATGAGGTTGGATGCGTAAGTGAGCCTGGCGCCCATGTGCGGAAAGGTAACATATTCGCGCGGATTTGAAGCGGAAGGGAGGCGAAGAACCGGATCGGGCGGGTCAGAAGTCGGGGCTGGACCGGAAGGGTCAGGACCCGACCGAAGAGGTTCAGGAGGAAAGTTCGTTGACCTTGACACGGACGTGCTGCTTGCGCGGCATGGGCGTATCCAGGGAAACGACGGTCGACCTCTCGATGCGGCGCCACATGCCGCCTTCGCCCTTGAACATGGCACGGAACATCCCGATGAGCAGGGCCAAATTCATGGAGACGAAATAGAAGGGGATGAGCATCAGCTTGGACTTTCGGGTCTTGCCGTTACGGGCATAGCCCAGTCCAGCTACGGAATAGAGCAGCACCTGGGCGGCAAAGGTGGCGTAGAAGAAGGGGGCGCCATTACCAAGGAGCACCGCGTTGGAGACGAGCATCACCATCATCAGCACGGGAGCGATCCAGCGCAGGAACTTGTGCGAGAAGAATCCGTAGGCCACCAGGCCTCGGAAAGGATTCAGCAAAGGGGTGTATTTGGAGAGTAGGTTGAAATTGGCCTGGCTGATGCGGACCTTGCGGTGGAACTCCCCGTAGGTCTCCAGGGAGGTCTCTTCGCTGCCGATGGCCTGGGGCTCGTAGATGGCGGCCTTGCCCGCCTTGAGGACCCGGGTGGTCACGAAGAAGTCGTCCATCACCGTCTTGTCCACGGGAATGCGCTCGAACAGTTCCCGGCGGATGGCGTAGATTCCACCGTTGGCGCCGATGACGATGCCGAGCTTGCCTTCCAGCTTCTTGATTTCCGACTCCAGGTTCCAGTAGATGCTCTCGCCGATGCCCAGCGCAGAATGGCCCGAGTCATGAAGGATGAGGCGCCCGCAGACGCAACCCACGGAAGGATCCTCGAAATGGGCCAACAGCTTTTGCAAGGCGTTGCGCAAAAGCATGGTGTTGGCGTCGCAGAAGACCAGGATATCGCCCTGGGCCCGGGGCACCAGCTGGTTCAGCACCGAAGCCTTGCCTCCGCGCTTGTTGAAGGCGAACAGCTTCACGTCTGGAGCGTATTTGGAGACGATGGAATTGGTCTTGTCCGTGGAGGCGTCCGAACCGATCAGGATCTCCAGGTTTTTGCGCGGGAATTCCAGGTCGAAGCAGTTGCGGATCTTCTCCTCGATCACCTTCTCTTCGTTATGGGCGGCGATGACCATGGTGACCTTGAATTTGTTGGGGTTCCCCTGCGTCCTCCGCAATGAGAAGAATAGGCTCAGCACGGGAAGGGAAAACGGATAGACCAGGTACGTATGGACCAGCAGGCCCGCCGTGACCAGAAAGAGGTATTCCATCAGGAAGCTTCTTTCAGGAAGTCCTCGAAAGAGACCTTGCGTTCCCTGGCTCCGGAGGAGATATAGGTGAGAAGCTTTATCATCAGGTCCGCTTCCGCAAAGGATGCGAAGCTGCCGATGATCTCACCCTTGGAATTGAGGAAGAGCATGGTGGGAAAGCCTTCCACGCCCCAGGAGGCGCTCAGCTCCCGCATGGTCATCTTCTTGTCCTTCCAGGTGACCGTTTCGTCGCTTTCCGCGTTGAAACGGATGCTTATGAACCTCTTGTCGAGCTCAGCCACCACCGGCTTGGCCTTGAGAGTTGTAGCTTCGAGTTTCTTGCAGTAGCCGCACCAGTCGGTATAAACGTTCACGAAGCTGTATTTCTTGGCCGCGGCGGCTTCCTTGATCCCTTTTTCAAAGGGCTTCCAATTCACGTCCTTTGCGAACGCATGCGCTCCCAGAAGCCCATGGGCCCCCAGCAGAAGCGCCGAGATGGAAAGAACGTGCCGCAGTCGGACCATGTTATTTCAGCGCGCTTTCGATCTTCTCGCTGATTTTGCTCTTGGGATAGGCTCCGACCAGCTGCTGCACCACGGCGCCGTCCTTGAAGAACAGGAGGGTGGGAATGCTGCGGATTCCGAACTTGCTGGCGATGTCAGGGGCATCGTCGGTGTTCAATTTGCCGACCTTGACCTTGCCTTCATAGTCTTTGGCCAACTCCTCGACGACAGGACCGACCATGCGGCAGGGTCCGCACCAGGGAGCCCAAAAGTCAACGAGGACGGTGCCGATATAGGTCGCGACTTCGGCCTCGAAATTTTCGCTGGTCAGTTCTTTTACCAAATCAGATGCCATGCTAGTATCCTACTTTCCTTCTTTTTTGTGGCTCGCCTGGGCGGCCTCGACCTTGGCGACGACATCCTCCTGGAATTTTCTCCAGGATTTCGGATTCGTCATGAGATTCTCGGTGTGCGTATGGAATTCCAAGGGCGTCACATTATGCTGCGCCAGGATCACCCTCCGTACTTCGTTCACCTTTTCCATGTCGTTGGCATATCCTACCGTAGCCAGTTTCAATTCAACGTATAAATCTACAAACTTGGCATCAGGGGTGAACTCACCCCTTTGGCAACCCAGCATGGCCAAAAGCACCAGCGGCGCAAGCCTGAGCATCCTGATTTTTATAGTACTGCCGGTGCCGATAGGTGTCAATTCGAATTCCCCAATCCGGCGACCTTCCGGACAGTTGGCAAGGTACAAAGGGGGCACGGAGCGGGGCAAGTAGAAAGCCTGTTTTCCCCAGGGAAGTTGCGGCCCCGGGGTAATTGGGCGCTCGGGAATGGGATTATGGAGGTCAAGCGGGACTTTTGCGGCACCGGAATTACCGGATTCCAGGGGAGCGAAATGGCTGTGGCCGGGTTGGACCGGGCATCCTGCAAATTTGACTTGGATCAGACCTGGCCGGGAAGCGAGGTGGGTGGCTCATGATGCCGACTTGGACGGTGGGGGAACTTGAGCCTGTTCGGCCGACCAGGGACCTAAAAAGTCCCGGGAGGATCCAAACAACCCGGAAGCAGGCGCGTTTTGGAGAACGGCCGCCTCAAACTCCCAAATAATAATCGGAGGCGGTTTTGCCTTCGGGCAGGGCGGTGGGATCCGGGATGAGCTCCACCTCTTCGGTGCCTCTGAGGAACAGACCCTGTACGTATTCATCGCGATCGAAGCGGATGAGATCGTCCAAGTCCTCGCCGACGCCGACCCAGCTCACGGGAATTCCGAATTCGCGGCAAAGGGGTATGATGGAGCCTCCCTTGGCGGTGCCGTCCAACTTGGTGACCACGAGGCCGTCCAACTTGACGATGGCATTGAAACCCTGGCCCTGCTGGATTGCGTTCTGCCCGGTATTCCCGTCCACTACCAGCAGGCATTCATGGGGAAGGACTTCGTCATGCTTGCGGAGCACGCGCACCATCTTGCGCAACTCCTCCATCAAGTGGGTCTTGTTGTGCAGGCGCCCCGCCGTATCGATGATGAGCACGTCGATATTGCGGGCCTTCGCGGCCGCGTACCCGTCATAGGCCACCGAGGCGGCGTCCGCGCCTTCCTGGTGCTTGATGATATCCACTTCCACGCGCTCGGCCCATCTCTCCAGCTGCGCGATGGCTCCCGCGCGGAAGGTGTCGCCGGCGGCCACCATCACCGATTTGCCTTGGGCCTTGTAGTGATGGGCCAGCTTGCCGATGGTGGTGGTCTTGCCGGCGCCATTCACGCCGATCATCAGAATGACGTGAGGTTTGCCCTTGGATTCCCAGACCGGGGTTTCCGGCATCAGGTTCCGCGTGGATTCGGCCATCCACTCCAGTAACTGGCGGGTTTCGATTTCCATGCCCTTGGCCTTTTCACGCACGTCGTCCATGATGCGGACGGCCACGTCCATGCTGATATCCGCAGCCAGCAGCTTTTCCTCGATGTTCTCGATGACCTGGTCGGTGAGCTTGCCTTTGCCGAAGGCGCCCTTGACCTCTTTGACCACGCTCTCGCGGGTTCTGGTCAGGCCCTTGGCGATTTTATTGAATAATCCCATATAACGTCCTGTGTTATATCGAATATAAATAAGAGGGGTTAGGGGTTAGGGGTTAGGGGATGGGGAATGCAAAGAAATACGCGGGAATGGAGCGGCATTGATAGAAATCGCCGGGGTGGCTCCCAGGCCTGGCGGGGCTGTGACCGTCGTCTTAAGCCCCCATCATATTCCCGAATGCGTCGATCTCGTCCTTTTGGGTAAGCAGCCAGTCGCCGAAGATGATGAGCTGTTCCACCGGCAGATTGAACTCCTGCAGATAGGTCTCCTGGGTGGGGGGTGCGGCTTCGCCGGGCAAGTTGATGATCTGGAAAGCGTGGCTGACCAGGTCCGCCAAATGGATGACGATGACTTTGCGGTAGAATTCCTTGCTGAGCTCGGGCTGGTGGTGAAAGGCGATGGCGTCCACCAGGTCCCCCGGAAAGTTCCACTTCTCCGCCACCATGCGGCCCAATCGGGCATGGTCGAACCCGAACACCAGGTTCTCGGCCTCGGACAGGGTCATGGGACCCGCCTTGATGGTCTGTCCTACGCGGGGAAACTCCCCGGAACCCATCTCAATCATCGCTCCCAGATCATGCAGCAAACCCATGCTAAAAAGTTCTTCCTCCTCCTGCTTGGTGTAGTCGCCCGTGAACTGCCCGATGTGCCGGGAAAGCATGGCCACGGAAATGGAGTGCCGCCAGAAATCGCTCCACTGTCCGTCCCCGGTCGCGCCCAGTGAAGCGCCCAGGGCGATGCGGGAGATGTTGTGGTTTCCAAGGCGCACGATGGCGGCCTTGAGCGAGGTGATGGATTTGGGGGTGCCGAAGAAAACGGAGTTCGCGGCTTTGAGCACCTTGGAGGAGATGGCCGGTTCCTTTTCCAGCAGTTGGACCAGGTCCGAGGCCGAGCAGACCGGATCGCGAAGCACCGCCAGGGTCCGGCGGATCAGCACGGGATTCTTGGGCACGCCTTCGTGGCGGGCCAAGAATATTTCCGGATTTCCGAAATCGCTTTCAGCCATGGTCGGTTTCCGGCGCGCCGGCCAGGGGTGCGCTTCGGTTGGGTTGGCTCAGTTGGCTTCGATCAGGGAGAAGAAGGGCTCCGCTTCCTGGAGATGCTTTTCCAGCTCTTCCAGCAATTGCTCCTCGGTGACGCCCAGGCCCAGCACGGCCTCGATCTCCTTGATCAGGGGCGCAAAGGTCTCATTCTCCATGCAACCGCTGCCCTTCATGTGGCACAGGTGGTTGGCGTAATGGACGATGGACGCCATTTCCTGGCAGGTCTTGTCGTCGAGGGGGGAGTGGTGGTTTACAATCGGGCCCTTCAACTCGTTGGGCATCTGCCACTTGTCGACCAGCATACCGCTCACATCCGCATGACTCATGCCGAGGATGGTTTTTTCGACCATGAAGAGGGGGAGCCCCTTTTCCTTGGCCGACTTCAGCACGGGAAGGTAGTCTTCGTTGGAAAACTGTTCGAGGATGATCTTGCCGATATCATGAAGCAGGCCGGCGCTGAACGCCGTTTCCATATCCACCAGCTTCCTCTTCCGGTAGATCTGGGCCACCATGCGGGAAGCGATGCCAACCATGAAGGAATGCTTCCAGAAGGCTTTCCGATCGAAACTGGCAAGGCCGGGTTTCTGGGGGAAGACCTTCAGGACCGAAGCCGACAGCACCAGGCTGCGGATGGTATTGAAGCCGAGTATCACGATGGCGGAATTGACGGACGATATGGTGCGCGGGATCCCGTAAAAGGCCGAGTTGGCTAACCGCAAAACCTTGGATGTAAGCGCCACGTCCCGGGAAATGAATTTGGCCACGTCCTCGGCGCTGGAGTGGGGATCGTTGACGATCTGCATCACCTTAGCCGCGATGGTGGGCATGGTGGGAATCTGGCCAAGATCCTGGATGATCCGCTGGTAACGTTTCTTGGACTCCTCAGTCATATACCTAATCTCATTTGGGGTTCTTAGGAGAGTCTACCATGGTCCGCATGCCAAAGAAAAGGGGGTTTGCCTTCAGGGTCCAGGTGGCCTGTCATGAAGGGGTAAAGCTTTGGGAAGCGAATCCCTATCGGCCGGTGAGGTCGAAAGTACCGATTAGTGAAAACCCATCATAGGTAGAGTTGCAAACGGAAATTGGGAGCGGAAGGGGGGATCCGGAGCCGGACCAGAGTCTTTCCCGCGCCGGGATACGGCGCGGGAAAGAAAGCGATTAGAGGCGGTTTTCGATGATGTCGATCATGCCGTAGGTCTTGGCTTCCTCCGCGGTCATGAAATGATCGCGGTCGGTGTCCAGCTCGATTTGGTCTATGGTCTTGCCGGTGGCATCGGAAATGATCTTGTTGAGCGCCTGGCGGATGCGCAGCATCTCTTCGGCCTGGATTTCGATGTCCGATGCGGGTCCGTACATGTGGCCGGAGATCAAGGGCTGGTGGATCATGACGCGGGAGTTCCTCCAAGCGTATCGCTTGCCCTTTTTACCGGCACAGAGGAGAACCGCCCCCATGGACGCTGCCTGGCCGCAGACGATGGTGACCACGTCCGACTTGACCGCTTCCATTGCGTCTAGGATGGCGAGGCCCGAGGAAATGACGCCGCCCGGGCTGTTGATGTAGAAGTAGATGTCTTCGTGATTCTGGGTATCCAGATAAATGAGCTGCTTCACGATTTTCTCGGCAGCCACATCGTCCACCGGGGTCCACAGGAAAATCTTCCTGGCCTTGATGAAGGATTCCATGATTTCCTTGGCGAGGAACGAAGGCTCTTCTTTGTCCTTGTCTTTGTCTTTGTCGTCCATCTTGATCATGTTGCCGCCGTGACTTTGGTTAAGGTTTTCGTAATCATATCATGATTCCGATCCTCATAAATAGCAATTTCAACGTCGGGAAGGCAACGTCCGATTCGCGAAAGGCGTCCACGGAATGCCGTGTGTTCACAAGCCGCCCGGTGGCCGCAAAGTTACCGATCGCAACCGTAAAGAGGGGGGGCGGTTTCCCAGTGGAAACCGTTTCGAAGCGGGGTTCCAACCGGAGTGGGAGAGTTTCCCGGAGCGGTAGGGAGTCCGGTTCAAATCGGAAAGGTGTTGGTCGTGCCGTCCGGGTTGTCCTTGATGCCGAAGCCTTTGGACTTGAGCAGGTCGCGGATCTCATCGCTGCGCTTCCAGTCCTTGTTCAGGCGCGCCTCCTTGCGTTCATCCAGCAGGGCGGCAAGCGGACCGGGCAGGACCTTTTCCAGGACCGCGTCCTTCGCTTCCAAGCGAAGGCCGAGAAGGCGATCGAAGTCCCGGATGAGAGCGGCCTTTTCGCCCTCCAGCAGATCCGGATCCTTCAGCATCTGATTGACCACGGCCAGGGCCTGGGGAAAGCCGAGATCGTCGAAGGCGGCTTCACGGAAACGCTTCTGCCAGCCGAAGCTGTTGTCCGATGCGATGGTCGTGGCCCGGCCTATCAGGGGATCGGTCTTGCGGCGGAGGCTCTTGAGGGAATCCCGCGCCGAATCCAGGCCCTCCCAGCTGAAGTTCAGGTAACTACGGTAATGGGCGGTCAGGCAGAAATAACGGTAGTCCATGGCCGAATAGCCACGCTTGATCAGGAAGTCGAGGGTGATGAACTCACCCGCGGACTTGGACATCTTGCCGCCCCCGCCGGATTCGTTCGGAGCGTCCAGCAGCCAGCCACCGTGGATCCAGAAACGCGAGAAGGGTTGGCCGGTGGCCGCTTCGGACTGGGCGATTTCGTTGGTATGATGCACACGGATATGGTCGGTCCCGCCGCAATGGATGTCCAGGGTGGCGCCCAGATGCTTCATGGCCATGGCGGAGCATTCAATATGCCAGCCGGGAAAGCCGCGGCCCCAGGGGGAATCCCATTCCATGGCGCGTTGGCTGTCGATGGGCGAGATTTTCCACAAAGCGAAATCGGTGGTATTGCGCTTGCCTTCGACCAGGTCCACGCGCGCGCCCGCTTGCATGCCCTTGATGTCGAGTCCGGCGAAATCGGGGTAACGGGGGAATTTCGCGGTGTCGAAATAGACTCCGTCCCCTTCGATGACGTAGGCGAAGCCCTTTTCCTCCAGGGTCTTCACCAACTGGATCTGCTCGGGAATATGATCCGTGGCCTTGGTCCAGCGCGCCGGTTGAACCACGTTGAGGCGCTCCAGATCCTTCATGAAGACCTGGGTATACAGTTCGGCGATTTCCCACACACTCTTGCCTTCGCGAGCCGCGCCCTTCTCCATCTTGTCTTCGCCCGTGTCTGCATCTGATGTCAGGTGGCCCACGTCGGTGATGTTGACGATATGGTTGACCTGGTACTCCCGGTATTCCAGGGTGCGGCGGAGAAAGTCCTCGAAAATGTAGGTGCGCAGGTTCCCGATATGCTGGTAGTTGTAGACCGTGGGCCCACAGCAATACATGTTGACCACCCCGGGGTGCAGGGTAGTGAAAGGCTCCTGCTTGCGCGAAGCGGTATTATAAAGGCTGATTTCTGGGGTCATTGGGCCAACCGGGTATAAGGGAAAATGCAAAATTAAAAATGAACAGGACGGCCGGAAAGATGGCTATTCCTGCTCCGGTACTCCCACCAGGGTGATGTAAAGAATGCCGTGGGACAGCGGCACATCCACCAGCTCATTCGCCTGATCGTCATAGTACCCGCCTATTCCACTGGACCCCAATCCCCGATGGACCGCCCATAGGTTGATCCGCTCGCCGATCTGGCCCGCATCCAGGCAGGCATAGCGATAGCCGCGATCGCCGTAGGCTTCCGCAAGCGGGGCCAAATCGGCGGTATGCACCAAAGCGAAGGCGCATTCGGCGGCCAGGGACTGGCCCAGGCACATGTAGTAGGTCTCCGACTTGAAGTCACCGGGGCGCTTGGACTCCAGCTCGAGCGTTTCGGGCTTGACTCGATAGACACCCGGTTCCAACCCGTCGATATTGAGGGCCACAAGGTGAAACTCGATGCTGCCGGGAACCAGACACCAGGGGGAGCCGGAAGATCGGAACGCAAAGGCTAGGATTTCCCGGGTCTGATCCAGGGTGACCGGTGAGCCATTGAACTTGCGGCAGCTGCGGCGATGCAGGATGGTTTTCATCGGATTGAAGTCTTCGGGAAGAGAGAAGGCCGGTCCGCCGCAAAGCCCGGTAATGGGAGGGCGCAGGCTTTTTTCGGACTGGATGCGCTCACAGGCGTTCTGCTGCACCTGCATCGGGTCGCGGACGCCTCGGTCTTTCGCCACCGGATCTTTGCCTCCCGATTCCCTGAACTCCGCCTCTTTCGCTTCCCCGTCTTTATCGCCTTTATCACCTTTTTCACCTTTAGCCCCGGCATTATCGGCGGCGAGATGTCGGATGGCGGCTTCGGTGGATTGGCCCGGATATTGGCCGGCAAAAGCTGGAAGTGAGCCGCCGGGGCCGATGGCCACGGCCAGGAGGGGGAACTCTTCCTTGGGCGTGAGGAACAGCAACTCCTCAAGGCCAGCGTCCAGGAAGCCGCCCAGGAGGGAATAATCCAGGCCGGCATGGCGGCACGTTTCCAATAGGTTTCCCAGCGCATGGCCCGTATCCAGCAGGATGCGTCGATAGGCGCGCTCCTTGTAGCGCCAGGCGCTGCGGCCGTACATGCCTGTGAAGATGAGAATGAGGCCGGAAGCCTCAACTGCGGGGTGCCGCAGGAAGTAATGGTTCAGATCCCCCCAGAAGGAACCTTGCCACACGGGGATGAGGGCGGATTTGAGGGAATGGTAGTGATAGAGTCCGTCCGGAAGGCCGCTCTGGTTGCGGGTAGCCACGTACATCTCGGTGGGATAGAGTCCGCCGGCGGAGGGCGCGGCGCGCAGGAAATAATCCCCGCCGCCCTGGTCACCCAAGCGGGCGGTGAGCCCCAGGGTGAAGAAGAGGAGGCGGGCGATGTTTTCAATGCCGGTCTCGGAGCTTTCCGGGACCTGGGCACCGGCTTCCAGGCGATCCATCGCCGATTGCAGGCGGGAGAGGAGGTCTATTTTGACTTTTGAGCTGATGGCCTTGAAGGCGGGTGGCTGGTGATCCCAATGCACGGGCCCCAGCTTATCGATGGTATTGGGATTGTACTTGGTGAGTTCGTGATATCGTTCGGTGAAACTGGCCAAGGTTTTTGCTCCCTTTGGAATGTAACATGAGGGCCGTTTTTTGTACACTATGCAGACTTATGCCCGACCGGTTTCTTCTTTTCCGGACCTTGGCCCGCCTAATCGGCGCGGCGATTCCCAGACTCGCGCTGTTGGGGCTCCTTTCAGTCGCCTCGGCTCAAGCCTTCACCCTGAACCGCAACGAAGCCCATATCGATTGGCGCACCACGGAAACGGAGCATTTCCGCTTCCATTATCCGGCCCATCTTGAGTCCGTTTCCGGATACATCGGCGCCATCGCCGAAGGCGTCGCGGAAGAGAAGATGAAGCGCTATCAGATCCGCCTTCCCAACAAGGTGGAGTTCATCATACGCGAAGACATCTTTTCCAACGGCTGGGCCAACTCCCTGCAAAATACCATGACCGTATGGGTTTCGGATTGGGACTTCCCCATCCGCAGCACGCACAATTGGCTCAAGGACGTGGTCACCCACGAATTCGCCCATCTGGTCTCGATCCAATCCTCGAGTAAATTTCCCAGCCCTATTCAGGGCCTGGTGCTCGGCTACCAGGACTATTACAACGAAGCCGTGCAATCCTCGGCCGCCACCATCATCCCCTTCACCCACCAGCCCAACTGGTTCGCCGAAGGGGTGGCGCAATACGAATCCGAGCTCTCCGGCTACGACGCCTGGGATTCCCACCGGGACATGCTTCTGCGCACGGCGACCCTAGAAGACAAGATGCTTAGTTACGATCGCATGGGGTCCTTCGCCGGAACCAGCCTGGAATACGAGTTGGGGCCCTATACCCAGGGTTTCGCCTTCGTCCGTTACCTGGCCACGCGCTTCGGCGACAACGCCATCCTGAGGCTGTGGGCGGAGAACGCCCGCGTCCATCGCCAGACCCTGTCCGGATCCATGGAACGGGTGCTGGGCAAGGAAGGAAAGGTTCTGTGGCAGGACTGGAAGAATTCCGTCACCGCCCAATATGCAGATCAGTTGAAGGCTCTGGGCCCGTTGCGCCAAGGCCAGAAGCTCACCTCGGACGGCTTCTACAACTATTATCCCCGTTGGGATACTAAGGGCGAGAACATCTTCCTGGTGTCCAACCGTGGCCGCGACGACTTCAAGGGCTCGCTGTACATGTACAAGCTAGCCGACACCGCCAAAAAGGAAGAAGAGCGCCTGAAACTCATCGCCGCCATCCGCAGCCCCTTCGACGTGGCCGACGACGACAGCACTATCCTATACCATTCCGCCAAGAACCAGGACGACAACGGCATCCACAAGCTGGACGTATACCAGCGCAATGTCCGCCGCAAGGGCTCCCTCTTCGAGTTCGGACCGGACAAGACGGAAAAGCGCTTTACCAAGAACCTGAACGCCGTGCAAGCGAGCTATGACAAGGAAGGCAAACGCATCGTCTTCGTGCGCAACCGCCTGTCCAACTTTTACCTGTGCATCGCCCCGGTGCCCGATGACCCGGATCCGAAAACGGGCCGCACCGAACTCGACCCGGACGAGGTCAAGACCCTCTTCCCCGCCGACAGCGCCATGGAGAACCGTTACGGGTACAACATCTATTCGCCCCGATTCTCGCCGGACGGGAAATCCATTCTGTTTTCCTACTTCGACGGAGCCTCGCGCAACATCGCTGTCATCAACACGGATGGCACCGGCTTCCGCCCCGTCCTGGAACGGCCTTACGATGAGCGCGATCCGGAATGGGCCCCGGACGGGAAATCCTTCTACTTCTCCTCCGACAGCAACGCCATCTACAATATCTACCGGTGCGAATTAGCGACCGGAGCCCTGGAGTCCATCACCCAGGTGATAGGCGGTGCCTTCGTCCCCGCCATCGATCCTTCCGGCAAGCGCCTGACCTATATCAATTACGACAAGGACGGATTCTCCCTTTATCTGCTCAAGGACATAAAGCCCGTGGCTGCTCCCGCGACCGTGTTGCGCAACCTGCATCCTGAAAGCGAGAAGGTGGAGGCCATCGAGTTCGACGGCAAGAGTGAATCGTACCTAGGCATCCCCAACCGGTTCATCGTGAACCCCCTGCTCATCGGGGAGGAGATGTCCTCGCGCACGCGCACGGCCCACCAAGGCGAAGCCAAATGGCTGGCGGGATTCAACGGCCTGCTGAACGACCCAGTCGGCAAGAACGAGGTTTCCGGCGCCCTGTTGCTCGAGGTCGGCAACGGGTTGGATTATTTCGGGGCCAACGATGAGATCCTGTCTCCCGACAAAGAGTCGCAATTCTACCTGTCCTACGCAAACCACTCCCTGCCCGTGTCCCTGGACGTCTCGTTTGCCCGGGGCAATCTCACCACCCATGACACTGTCACCGTCAAGGACAAGGATATCGCGACTCCCCTGAGCGTGGAGGATCAGAACTACGCCGTCACCTTCCGCAACGTGGAAGCCGGCGCCTCCTATAACCTGTTCGACGCCGGACTCGTCGAGGACGATTACCATTCCTCTTACCTGCGGCTGGTCGGCGGCTATGCCTGGAATAACTTCAACTTCTACGAGTTCCCCTTCGCCTTCGATTACTACAAGAGCCTTTACGCCACGGCCATGGCGAACCTCTACAGCGCCTCCTATACGGACAAGGGGTCGGTGGCTCCCCTGGGCATGGCCGCCGTGGCCGCCTATACCTACAGCCAATCCGGCATCGTCCGCAAGGGATCCTTTTTCGAAACCTTCGAAGTCACTCCAGAAGGCGCGGTGCGCACGCGCTTCCGCGAATATAGCCTGCACGACCTCGACCTGGGTGCCACCTACGGCATGGGGCTGCCCTGGTCCGACGACGGCGCCCTGCTCCTGTCCGGATTCGCCGGCGCCCTCCTGGACTGGAGCGTCGAGAATCCCGAGCCCCTTGCGGACACCCTGGACTCGTTCTTCTCGAAGGGCATGTTCCTCCGCGGTTACCCCTACCTGAGGGACATCGAAAACCTTACCTTCCAAGGGGAGAACACCGTCAAGTTCAGCGCCGACTTGAACCAGCCCATCGTGCCGGATATCTACAAAAGCTTTTGGGTGCTGTTCGTCGAGGATCTGTATCTGAATGCCTTCTGGGAAGCCGGCCGTGCTTGGAGTGGCTCTCCCGCCGATGCCCGGCTCTTCGACGGGGGATACTGGGGTTCCTCCCGCCCCGACGGCTGGTTCCAGAGCGTAGGTTGGGGGCTCAAGCTCAATGCGCGCAGCTTCAACAACTACCCCTTCCTCGCTTACTTCGAGGCCGCCACCGCCTTGTCCGGAATCCCGGACGGCAAGGGAGGCCTGCTCCCGATGGAAAACGTGAAAATCAAACTAGGCGGCCGCGGTACCGAGTTCGATACCCAGGCCACCCGCATCAGTTTCGGATTCTCCTTCGGCCTCTACAACGGCTTGTTGGGGAACAGGTCCCCGCGCACCCCATTCCGCCCGGAGTCGCCGTTTGCCCGCCGCTGAAAAGAAGCAGACGCTGTACGCGTACGTGAACGGCAGGATCACCCCCGCCGAAAAAGCCGTGGTCTCAGTATTCGATCGGGGCCTCGTGCTCGGCGACGGCCTCTTTGAGACCGTGCGCGCCTGGGATGGCCATCCCCAGTTTTTCGGCCTGCATTACGCCCGCCTGGCCAAGTCCGCAAAACGCCTGCGCATCCGCCTGGACATGGACGAAGAGCCCCTCAAAGCCCTGGTCAAAAACCTGTGCTCCAAGAGCCGGCTCGCGGACGCGGTAGTGCGCATCACCTTGACGCGGGGGCGCTACCTGGGCGGCCTGGCCATGGACCCTTCCCTGCCTCCTACCCTCATCGTCACGGTGGCCCCGGTGTCCGGCCTGCCGCCGGCGCTTTATCAAAAGGGCGTTAAGGTGGCCATCTCCACTATCAACAAGGCCGCCGCCTCCGGCCTGGATTCCACCATCAAATCCACCAACTACCTGGCCAACATCTTCGCCAAGGCCGAGGCCGATCGTAAAGGCGCCTACGAAGCCATTCTGCTCGGCCCCCAAGGTGAGATCGCCGAGCTGAGTACCTCCAGCTTCTTCTGCGTGGTCAATGGAAAAGTCCTGACGCCTCCCATCGAGACCGGAATCCTTCCCGGCATCACCCGTCAGGTTCTCCTGCGCATCCTACGCCGGGAAAAGATCCCCTACCGGGAAGCGGCTCTTTTTCCCAAAGAGGTCGAATACATGCAGGAAGCCTTCCTGTGTTCTTCCGTCCGGGGGCCCTTGCCCATCACCCGCATCGAGAAAATGAAGATCGGGGACGGGAAGGTGGGGCCGGTGTTCCGCCGGATGCGGGAGCTCTACGATCAAGAGTGCGAGTCGGACGCGTCGTCCAACCGGGATACTTCGTCCAACCGTAGCTAGTACCCCAACCTCAAAATACCGAGATGCTTTCGCCGGGTCTGGGGGCCCAGCGCGAGATGCCGCTCGGGACCCGCCTCCTGCTTCCCGCTTCCCGCGATCAGAATCTATTTTCCCCTTCATGGAATGGCTCAAGTCCGAACTCGAAGTGCGCACCCCCGGCAGGGGTTTGCATGATTTCACCGAACGTATCGTCGATCAATTACGCACCTGGAAGGTCGAGGAGGGCATGTGCCACCTTTACCTGCGGCATACCAGCGCGTCCCTCCTGATCAGCGAGAATTACGATCCCACCGCCCGCCAGGACCTGGAGGAGTTTCTCCGGCGCATGGCTCCCGAAAACCAATCCTGGCACAAGCACACCCTCGAGGGGCCGGACGACTCGCCTTCCCACATGCGCGCCTTGCTCACGGGAACGAGCGAATCAATTCCCGTTGATGAAGGCAAGTTGAGCCTGGGAACCTGGCAGGGCGTCTATCTCTGCGAGCATCGCAAGGATCCCCATCGCCGCACGGTCTTGATCCGTTGCCTTAAAATCAAGTAATCGCCCCAGTCCGGTTCAGAAAAATCCGGATGATAAAAGTGCGGCCCCGGGGATGAGGCCGCTGGCCCGGGGAGGGCCTTGGGATTGGGTTTGGGTTGGAGGGGGGTCGTGTGGTCGCGAGGGACCTCAGTTGCTCCGCTCCTTAGGAGGAAGATGGCCCATTTCCAAATTGGATATTATTACCATTATAAGTGGTTGTAACAATTTTTCAAATGAGTGAACAGAAATCCAATTCCATCGACATCCTTGAATGCCAATGCCAAAACAAAAAACATCTTTCCAATAGCTGATGATCCGGGATTTCCGGGTTCCCTTGAACCGAACGCCTATGTCATACAAATAATAGGGGATTCAATACATCCCGCACGGGAACCACAGCCTCATTATAATAGGGAACTCGAGCGTCCGGAGAGAGAGCGAACGGTCCACGGCGCGGGCGTGAGGGCGCGAACATAAAGGGGGAAGGACATGTGGAGATCAAAATTGGCGGCCGGGACTCTATTTTTGGCTGCTGCCATAGGCGTCACCGGGCCACACGGTCAGGAGACCTTGGGAAGCCTCGCCAAGAAGCGCGGCGTCTACGTCGGTGCCGCCGTGGGTGGGGCTTTTTGGGGCGGGGATTCCCGTTACCAGGAAACCCTCAAGCGGGAGTTCAACATCATCGTGGCTGAGAACGCGATGAAATTCGATCTGCTCCAGCCCAAGCGGAACGAGTTCCAATGGAAGCAGGCGGACGATTTGGTCGCCTTCGCCGCCCGGAACGGCATGGCCTTGCGGGGCCATTGCCTGGTATGGCACCAGCAGAGCGAATGGCTGGCAGCTGCATCGGGCCTGGGCCGCGCGGAAATGCTTTCCATCCTGAAAAACCACATCGACTCCGTCATGACCCATTTCAAAGGCAGGGTCCTGGAATGGGACGTGGTGAACGAAGCCATCGACGATGACGGCAAAAGCCTGAGAAACACCTTTTGGCTACAGCGCATCGGAAGCGATTACCTGGACTCGGCGTTCACATGGGCCCATCGCGCAGATCCGAACGCCTTTTTGTTCTACAACGACTACTCGGGCGAAGGCATGGGCGGCAAATCGGACCGGATCTTCGCCCTGGTGAAAGGCATGAAAGACAAGGGGATCCCTATCCACGGCGTCGGCCTACAGGCGCACTTCGCCAGCGGCGGCTCCTTCACCACCGCCGATATCGATCGCAACATGAAACGTCTGGGAGCCCTGGGCTTGCGCGTTTCCATCACGGAGCTGGATTTCCGATTCGCCTTGCCGGTCGACGCCGCCAAGCTTACGGTTCAAAAGGGGAACTATGCGGCCATGCTGGGCGTTTGCCTGGCCAACGAAAATTGCAAGACCTTCCTCACCTGGGGATTCACCGACGCCCATTCCTGGGTGCCGGGCTTTTTCCAGGGATCGGGCGCAGCGCTTCCATTTGATGCCAACTACGCCCCCAAGCCCGCCTATGACGGAATGAAAGAGGCCCTGACAGCCACACCGATCGGTCTTTTCCCGGCCCGCGATCCTCGCTCCGCCCCCGGCCCTGGGGACCGTAACACAAAGGGTACCTTGCCCGGGAACTTCGGCTCCGAAGCGGTCCAGGGCGGGGTCCGCAACGCATTGGGAAGATGGATGGGATTCTGAATCAGGCCTGGGGGACGCTCCGTCCCCAAAGTCGATTGGCCGCGGTCTTTAGAGCGTGCCGGCCAGATCGCGGCGCTCGGCGGGCTTGCCGTCCAGCAACTCGCGCACCTTAGTGGCAAGGGTCTTGGGCGTGAACGGCTTCGCCAGAAACACGTCGGCGAAATTCTGGCCGCCTTCGCGAGGCTGGGTCTCGCCGGTCGGACCCGTGCGCAGGCCTCCGGGACCGTTGAGAACCGCTTCCTCGCTATAGCCCGAGATGAACAGAACCCGCATCTCCGGGCGCAACGGTTTTAGATGCTCCGCCAATTCCTTACCGCTCATATTGGCCATCACTATGTCCGTCAGCAACATGTGGATGGGTCCCTTCTGGCGCTGGCTGATGAGGATAGCCTCCCCTCCTTGACGCGCCTCGAGCACCTTGTATCCGTGCATGCGCAGGATCTCGCGGACCAGGGTGCGTACCGCCTCCTCGTCCTCTACCAGCAGCACGGTCTCCACGCCCTTTAGAGAATCCGAAGACGAGGGAATGTATTGGGCGGACGCTTCTTTGTCCACGCGGGGCAGGTAGACCTTGAAGGTCGTTCCCTTGCCCTTTTCGGTTTCGACGGAGATGGTCCCGCCGCTCTGCTTGACGATGCCGTAGACGGCGGACAGGCCCAGACCCTGCCCCTTGCCGCCTTCTTTGGTGGTGAAGAACGGCTCGAAGAGGTGCGACCTCACCTCCTCGTCGATCCCCAGACCGGTATCGCTCACGGCCAGCATCACATAAGATCCGGGAACCAGGAACAGCTCCCCGCGGGCATAGGTGCCCTCCAATTCCACATTCCCGGTCTCCAGGGTCAATTGACCGCCTCCGGGCATGGCGTCGCGGGCGTTGAGGGCGAGGTTCAGGATGACCTGCTCCATCTGCCCGGGATCGGCCCAGACCCCCCCCAGATTGGGATTGAGGAGGGTCACCAGTTCGATGTCCTCGCGGATGAGGCGGTGGAGCATCTTGTCCATCTCCCCGACCATCTCATTCAGCTTGAGAGATTTCGGGGAAAGCACCTGCTTGCGGCTGAAGGCGAGCAATTGCCTCGTGAGTACGGTAGCCCGATCCGCCGCATTGCGGATTTCTTCGAGATTCTTGCGCTGCAACTCCCCGTTTCCCGCGGAAGTACTGTTGAGCAGAAGCTCCGCGTAACCGGTGATCGCCGTCAGGAGGTTGTTGAAGTCGTGGGCGACGCCGCCCGCCACGCGGCCGATGGCTTCCATCTTGCGCGAATGCCTGAGTTGCTCTTCGCTGCGGCGTAGGGCGTCTTCCGCCCGGCGGCGGTCCGTGATATTAATGCCCACCCCGATTACGCCCGCCACCTCGTCGTAGCCTTTGAAGATGGGGCTGAAATAGGTCTCGAACCACATCCCACTCATTTCCGACGTGGACGTGAACTCCTCTCCGGACAAGGCCCGGCGCACGTTCATGCGCACCTGAGGGGCCTGACGGTAGATGTCGAAGGCGGATTTACCCACGGCCTCGCCGGGCTTGAGCCCCAGGGCCTCCAGGCCGCGGCCCTCGCACAAGGTGAAGGTGCCCTTTGCATCCAAGGCGAAAAGGACGATAGGCGCATTGGAGATGACGGTACGCAGGTGCTCCTTACTCCTGCGCAGGTCCTCCTCAGCGCGGCGGTGTTCGGTCACGTCCACGGCCAGACCCATGACGCCTTCCACGGACCCCTCGCCGCCCGGCAAGGCGCGCAGATGGATCTCGAAAATGTTGCCGGCGATTTCCACGGACTCATCCACGTCCCGGCCTTCCAGGGCCCGGCGCACGGGGCCTTGCAGGGATTTCATCGGGGACGGGCGGGCGAAGACGGACTGGCCCTGGAGCTCCAGGGGCTTGACATCCATGGCTTCCAGGCCTTTGCCCTCGGCCACGGTGAAGATGCCTTCCTTGTCAAAAGCGAAAAGGACCAGGGGGGAATGAGCCAGCACGGTGCGGAGGACGCCCTCGCTTTTGCGCAGGGATTGTTCACTCTTGCGGATCATCTCTTCGCGACCTTTGCGCTCGGAGATGTCCCTGGCCGTAAGCATGCGGAGGTTACGCCCCTGCCAGGGAAAGGGATAGCTGGAGACCTCAAGGCGGATGCGCGACCCGTCCCGGCGCATGCCCGACGTTTCGAAGGGAGGTTGGGAGCCCGGTTCGAGGGCGGATTCGGGCAAAAGAGTGTTGATGGGCTTGCCTCGGAAATCGGCTTCCGGGAAACCGAAAAGGCTGTCCCAGACGGGATTGGTTTCCGCGAGAAGGGTTCCATCCAAAAGGGCCATGGCTTCAGGGGCCCTGGCGAAAAGCTGCCGGAAGGTGCCGCAATCGGTCATTGAGGGCCCGTTGGGCTTCCGCCCAAGGATGGATTCCAGGGCAGTCAGCAGGAAATTCCTTCCGCCGCGTCCGCCCCGATCCATGCTAAGCCCCTTTTCCGAAAATGAAAATCGACCTGGAATAGGATTCCCGGTTTGAATGGAAGGGGTGCGACCCGCGCCCCCCAAGTCCTCCATTTTGACCCCTATATAATTTAATCGCTACAAGTATACCAGAAAAAAAATGCATTCCGCTGCCTCCGTTTTCGTGACATCGGTATCGATTAAAAATAGCTCCGAAACACCATCGAAAGACCGCCCCCCCGCTATCGGGGAAAAAACTATTCTGAGGAGTGGCTCACAATGAAAATCCGCCGGGAGCGGAATATTCAGGCGGGATGGTGGGTGTCGACGAAGATCGACTTTACTTTTTCCAGTAAATCATTCGGAGAAAAGGGTTTGGCCAGGAAGGAAGCCCGGGCCTCCTCGACTTCCTGCTGCACCATGGGGTTGTTGGAGTAACCGGAGATATAAAGCACGCCGATGTCGGGCCGCATGAGCCGGATACACTTGGCCAGCTCGCACCCGCTCAGGAATGGATCCATTTTGACATCGGTGAGAAGCAGGTGGACCGCTTCCTTGAAGCTGTCCAACAGGATCAAGGCTTCGTCGCTATGTTGGGCCTTGAGCACCCGATATCCTTCGGCTTCAAGTACCAAAGCGGCCAAATTCCGAATGGAATCCTCATCATCCACCAGAATAATCGTTTTGGAACTTTCCGACATGTGGGTACCTTTGAAATTAGAGTGCGTTCGACCGTGATCTTCCATTATAAGTTACGAATCTTACCCTACCGGGGCCAAATTTCTCGGATCCGCCTCCTTGAGCCGGTTTGGGCTTTCGGCCGCTCACGGTAGAAACCGAGGTGTCCATTGCGTTTACAGGGTCCTTTGCGTTAGATTAGCCTTTAGGCTGGCATCCGGCTTATGGACGGTCCGCCATTTCAGGCCCCCGGCTGCCTCGCAGCCCACAAGGAGACTTCATGTCAGGTCGCAATCCCCAGTCCGAATCGGCCCTCCCTCCCGATCCGGCCCGCCGTGGATCCCCCTCGGAAAAGCTGAGGATTCTACTTCCCATCATTCTGTCCTTGGTCCTCCTGGCAGCCCTCCTCATCCTGTTCTGGCCGGATTCTGAAAAGGGCAAGAAGGGGCAAGGACGGCGCGGACAAGGGGCGGTAAGCAGCGAATCCCGATCACCCGTGGGCGGATCCAGTGACGCCGACCTGGAAGACCTGGGTAACTCCTCCGCTACGGGGAAACGAGGCGGAGGAAGCCCGGTCGGCGGCGGACCTGTCTCCCGGCCGGCCTCCAATGGGGAAAATTGGTGGTACGAGGATGAGAAAAAACCCGCCAAGGGCAAGGATGGGGATGAATGGTGGCACTAGGCGGGAAATGTCTGAACCGGACGCAAACACTGCTCCGATCGGTGTAAATGCTGCGGAAAGCCCCGAATCCACGCGTTCGGGATAGGGTCGGGTTGAAGTCGTGGAGCCCATGAGCTACCTTTACCGGTCCCATCCGGAGGTTGCTTCGGGTCTTTTGTCCATCCGTCCTCCGGGCGGTTTTACGGGCACCAGTAGCTCAGCTGGATAGAGCGCTGCCCTCCGAAGGCAGAGGTCGCAGGTTCGACTCCTGCCTGGTGTACCACTTCCCCCTCGCTGCCCCACCCAGAAGACTTGGCCGGATACCCAATTCCCGATTCCAGCCGTAAAGGATTTCTGGATTTCCTCGCTCCACTTTGAGGTGGACCCCATTCTTTGGACAGGATTCCGGGCTGATTAGATAGCGAGAATGAACCGTATCCTTGGGGTTACGGTTCGTGGATTTGCAAGGTCCTCTAATCCCCAGGCAGCGGAAGAAGCACCCGAGGCGAAGTAAATGCCCGCTCCCGTTGCGTAAAGGGATCTCGGAAACGGAGGCATTTTGAGAGGAGCTGGAGCGGTCGGGCCGGATCATCCGGGGCTTCAGGAAGCCAATCCGGATAAAAGGGATCATTAAGGATGGCCGCCCCGATTTGGGAGACCTGCAGCCGCAACTGGTGCGTCTTCCCGGTAAACGGAAATAAGGCGAGCCCGGCATAGGCTCCCGACCGTTTCAGGAGGCTCATCCGGCTAAACGCATTGGAATCCCCTTCCGTCAAATGGCGCCGTAAGGTGGATCGGTATCTTTCGATGCGGCCCTCCAACTCCCAGGAATCTTCCGCGGGCGGTCCCGAGAGCCAGCGGACATTCGCCAGGTACCCCTTTTCCACTTGACGCTCCTTGAATAGGTCCTGGTATCGCCCCCGCTCGTTTTCAAGTATGGAAAACAAAACCAGTCCAGCCGTGTGCCGGTCTATTCTGTGAACCGGAGAAAGCCCACACAGGCCGGTTTCCTCCATCAAATGGTATAGGAGGCATTCCCTCACGAATTTTCCACCCGGAACTACGGGCAGGAAATGCGGCTTGCAGGCAACGAGGATATGATCGTCCCGGTAGAGGATTTGGTGGGCATCCAATATCCGCGGCTCTGCAGAAACTTCCCTGAAATACTGGATTTCCATCCCGGGCCCAACCTTGGATAGGGCGAACGCGACGGTTCCATCGCTGAATCGAACTTTTCCCTCTCCAATGCGAGTTTTCCAGGCTTCCGCCCCAATGTGCGGAAAGCGCTCGGTTAGGAAATCAAGCAAGGTGATGGCTACCGAAATACTGCGGGGCACAAAAACGGAGGATGCCCTGGGCGAGATACTGTTCACGGAGTAAATATAAATCGTAGGTATTCTGGGCCAACTGAGTTCGTAAAGAGTCCACCAGGGTGTACCATTTCCCTCGATTGCGCCTTTTCTCCTATTCACACCGCGAGCATACGGCGGCAAAACCTGATTTTAGACGGCACCGGGTTGAATCTTACGCTCGCCAACCATGTGGGCATTTCGATCGATGGTGGAATCCGGCCGTGGAAAACCAGGCGACCGACCGCGCGTTCCGCCTGGGACAGACCAAAAACGTCATGGTCCACAAGTTCATCACCCGCGGCACCTTGGTTTGATCGCGACCCCACCTACTTCTTTCGCCTGCGGAAAATCGAGTTGGATGATTTGGTATCCCACGCCGTTAAGGAAGGAACCCAAAAGCTATTGCAAGCGAAGGGGGCTGGTGAGTCGGTGGTTTTGGACGACGGAGACGCAGCATTGTCCGCGCTTTTCGGAATCGACCTGCATGCCGCAGGGGAGAAATGGGTTCCGGCCGAGCCCGGCAATCATGTGAGGATTCCTCCGCCTCCCAACAAACCGGGTCGCCGAATTCCGACGAAGAAAAACACCCGTGCGATGAAAAATCAGAAAGCGATAGAAGATGCGCTATCGGCTTTGGAAATCCTTTCGGGCGAAATTTCGGGATTGGAATCCGATCTGGGATCGCCACTCAAGTAGCGGTCGAAAAAGAGAGAGTGCTTCGCTGTTGCTCCCATCCTGGTGCAACTCCCTGTTCCATCTAGAGTGAAGTACCGGCCCTAGCGGTAGTTTTCCGGAAGCATGGCTCCGTCCCCGCCCGCTTTTTTGAAGGCTTTGAAGAAATCTTCCGCCTCCTTGTGGTTGCGGAGCTTGTCGGAGGTGACGGCGGCATAGTAATAGGGCTCGGGCTCCGAGGGGCAGATGGCTATGGCATTGGTGCTGGTGCTGCGGGCCGCCTGATAGGCCCCCGTCAGGTACTGGCTTTTAGCCATGCCCGCCAACAGCTCGCAGGAATTGGGATTGTTGACGATCGCTTCCTGGAAATGCTTCATGGCCTCGCGCTTTTTGCCTTGGGCGATGTAGGCTTCTCCCATGACGTGTACGGCCTTGGGATGGCGATTGTCGATCTCGAAGGCCTTTTTCGCCATGGGCACCCACTTCTCGGGCGCTCCCAGCCTGCGTTTGCTCAAGGCGAGCAGGGCCGCGGCCTCGGCCGTCTCCACCACGCCCATGGAGCGCAGGTAGAAGTTTTCCGCGGCTTCCGGTTTGTTCTGGGCGGCGAAGGAAATCCCCACGCCCAAGAGGCCTTTCGCCTTCCACTCGGCGGAAGTGCGCTGGACCAATTCGTTGAAATAGTTCCGCGCCGCCTCCGGCCGTCCCAGCTTCACCCCGGAAAGGCCCGTGTAATAGATGGCCTGCAGGTGATCCTGGCGGTATTTCAGGGCTTCGTCGAATTCCCGCTTGGCCTTGGACCAGTTCCGATCCTCGTAAAAGCAGAGGCCTAGGTAGAAATGATAATCCGCATTGTTCTCCTCCCGCTTGACCAGTTCTTCGAGGATGGGACGCGCCTTCGCAGGTTCGTGGTTGCCGATGTTCGCCTTGGCCAGGGAGAAGCGGACCTTGGGGTTCGATTGGTCCGGAAAGGAATTCACGGCGGCCAAGGCCTCGCCGGCGCGGTTGGACTGCACCAAGGCCTCCACGTAACGCGCGAGCGTCTCCGGAGTGGGTTTGGTGGCGAAGGCCGCCTTGTACTCCTTGGAAGCTTCCATGGATCGGCCGGCTTGCAACAGGCATTCCGCCAGCTCAAGGTGGCCTGCAGAGCTGAGGTGAGCGCGCAAGGGCTCGAGCATGGCCAGTGCCGGGCCGTATTCCTCGCGGGATATGTATAGCCTGCCCAAGGCTTCCGCGTATTCCGGCGCCGGGGATCCGTCCCAGGCCTTGCGATAGTGATCCTCGGCCACGCCCGTCTGCTGGTCCTCCTCGCCGAAACGGCCCAGCCAATAATGGGCACGGTGGTCGCCTTTGACCGCTTTTTGTTGGAGCAGCTTATCCACCTCGGTTCGGTCGCTGAACTTGAGGGAAACCTCGGCCAACAGGTAGACCATTTCCGCATCCGGAACCAGGCGGACCGCTTTCCAGAGATTCCCCGCCGCTTCGGAATGGCGACCTTCCTTTTCCGCCAGCATTCCCAAGCCGTAGAACGCCTTCGCCTTCCAGTACGGGTCCGGAGCCTCGCGCAGGGCCTGGAAGCGGCCCAAGGCCTCCTGATCCCGTCCCAGCCGCATGTAAGCCATGGCTTCGAGATGGCGGGCGGCGGGATGGCTTCCTTGCAGGCGGTTGGCCGTGCCCAGGGCATCTGCCGCTCCGGAATAATCCTTCATCGCGAACAGTCCGCGTCCGCGCAGGTAATGGACCGAAGGGCTTTCGGGCTTGGCGGTGACGAGCTTCGCCACTACGGCGTTGGGATTGAACACAGACTCTTCGCCCTCATCCCGAAAGGAAGGAGCAGCTTTTCCCCATACCTTTTTCCACCGCGCCAGGAACCGGTCCTTGGCCCGCTCGGAAAGGTTTCCGTCGGAAAGGTATTCGGACGCGATCTGGGATGCCAATTCCAAGGGCACCTTGGCCTTCCGGACATCCTTGGGCCCGGGTAGCTTCTTGGGATTAGCGATGCCTTCCCTCATGGCCGCAGCCACTTCACGGACCGCATCCGGGGCCACATCCAGGTAACGCTTCATCCCTTGGAGACGGCCCCATCCCAGAGAGTCGAGCAGTGGGAATAGGGCGGACGCCAGATAATAGCGCGCTTCCAACGGCCTTTCCTGGGAAAGAAATTCCGCCCATAAAAGCTCGCACATGATCCCGATGTAATCCGAACTGGAATCGCGCGCGTCGAAAAAGGCACCCAGATCGGCCAGGGAGTCCTCTTGGTCCTCGCGGAAGAAGGACTCCTGCCGGGCCAGCTCCACGAACCCGCGCGCCAGGCCCGCATAATATCTGCCGCCCTGGCCGTTCCTGCCGCTTTCGGCCTTTTCGATGGGAGCGGTGTCCACATAAACGTCACGCGAAGCCGTATCCCGTGCAGCCATAGCATAGGCACGGGATACCTGGGTCGGTAGGTGGCCTCGTACCTGGTAGATGGCGCGGAACCTGGACACCGTAACCTGCTTGATACGATAAATGCCTCTGCCATTGGTGGTGGCGGTGCCTATCAGCTTCTTGCCATCGTAAATGGAAATCTTGACCCCGGATACCCCCTTGCCGGAGCCGTTCGGCTGCAAGGTTCCGCGATCGATAACACGCCCATGGAAATCCGCCCCCAGCGAAACCGAAGCAAGGGCCAAAAAGGCGAAAAGAAACGTATGGACCATCAAGGCCAAACGGCCCCCCAAGCTGAGGATTATGCATTCCCGGCTGGACATTGTTGTCCTGCATAAACTTATGCCAAACCCGACCCTGCGACATCGTAAAACTGCCAATTCGGCAAAAAAAGGCCCGGCAGCTAGAGTCTGCCGGGCCAGGAGCAACAACAGGGAAGGTGGGGATGTCCCTGCTACTGCATTCGGAAAAATTGTATCACGACCCCTCGATCCATACAAGCACAAAATCTCCGCTATCGGCGCGACCGGGGAACCCCCCAGGGCCCCGTCAAGCTGGGTATGCGCGGGCGAAATCTAACGCGAATTCCTCTATAGTTGTTGGCGTGGAAGTGAATGCCGTGCGCGTCACATTGCGCCCCACCAAACCGTCATTGATGCTTTTATTCAGCTCCGCGTAGCCCTCGGCAACGCTGTTGGAGATTCCCGCGCCTACCATCCCCTTCACCGCGTCCTCATAGGGCCGCCACGCCGAATCGATCGTATTAGGCATGGACGTCTTTCGCCTGCAAGTCGGGAGGGATCATCAGGAACACGGCTTCGGCACCCTTGAATGCCTTGGCGAGGAAGACCGCATCCGCCATGCCTCCCTCGGCGATTTCGGTGCCCTAGGCTTCGAAGCCATTCAGCTTCTCCCGATTGCGGCCGATGGCCTTCACCTTTTTTCCATCCGACAAAAGCTTTTCCGCGATTCCGCCTCCGACTTTTCCAGTGGCTCCGGTAATGACAAACAAGATGTATCCCTTCTTGAGTGTGAGGGCGAAGATATCTAAACCCCCACACGTGCACAAGAAGGCTCTATCGCGTGAGAGAGGCACACAATTGCGACCTATGTGAGCAAACGGGAAGGCTGTTCCCTTCTAACGCTCCTCCACCACGTCCCAACGGATATCGGGGCCCCATACGAGCGGAACCGCCTTGCCGTCCACGGCCGCACTAACGCCATGATCGCAATCCCGAGCGCGGGCGAAACCGTTGATGTAGACGCGGCGGCTTCGCGCGCTGCGATTGGGTTGGGAGCCGTGGATGGTGAACGGATTCCAGATCAGCACGTCTCCCGGTTCCATCAGAGCGTTCTCGGCGGGTGCGAAGCGATCAAGCACTTTCTGGTTTTCTCCGTTGGCCTCCCAGCCTTCATAGCCTCCGGAGAGCAAGCGCTTGCGGTCCTTATGCGAGCCGGGAACCAATTGCAGACAGCCGTTCTCGACCGTTGAGGGATCGACGGCGATCGCCGTCTGCAGGAACCCGCTGAAAAGACCCCGATAGGCGGCATCCGGTTTCCGGAAAGTGCAGTCCTGGTGCATCTGGAAGCTTACTCCGTCACCGGGGTTCTTGTAATGCATCTGGTTGGTGATTTGGCGGAGATCCGGACCCAGTAAAGCGG